>JBILAN010000056.1:0-15804 GCA_044354135.1 Luteolibacter sp. | reverse complement strand
ATCACGCATGATGCAGCAGGATCGAGTTTGCGGCGAAGTGATCGGAAAGGATGTCGGAGACGATGACGATGGGGGTGCCCTCGCGAACCAGTCCCGCGTCGCGGAGTTGTTCGGTGGCGCGTTGGACGGTTTCCTCGATGTTTGAGCAGAACGGCATCTGAAAGGCGCGGATTCCTCTTGTTAGGGAAAGCTGTCGGCAGACGCGTTCTTTTGGTGTGAAGGCAAAGAATGCAGCGGTGCGAGGGCGCATCAAAGCGATGTGATTGGCAAGCACGCCACGACGGGTGAGAACCACGAGCCTTGCATCGACCAATGAATCGGCAAGTGTGACGGCGGCGCGTGCGGTTTTCTGACGTTCATCGCGTAGGATCACATTTTGTCCAAAACCATGACCGCCAGAGCGCTCGATTCGAGACGCGATACGCACAATCGCTTCTACGCATCGCTCCGGATAACGACCTACCGAAGTTTCACCGGAAAGCATGAGTGAATCCGCCTCCTCGTAAGCGGCATTCATCACATCGGTCACTTCCGCACGGGTGGGTGTGGGATTGTTGATCATCGATTCCAGCAACTGAGTTGCAACGATGACCCGAGTTCCAAGTTCGTGGCAGCGTTTGACGATACGGCGCTGGAGAATAGGAAGGTCTGCAAAGTCCACTTCGATGCCAAGATCGCCACGGGCGATCATGATGACATCGGATTCCTGAATAATTGCGTCGATATTGCGGATCGCTTCTTGATCCTCGATTTTTGCCACGATTTGAGCTTCGCCTTCAAGGGCTTTCATCGCCTCGCGGAGTTCACGAACATGAGCTGCATCGCGAACGAATGAGCCTGCAATATAATCTGCTCCACATTCCACGGCGAGGGCCAGGTCTTTATGGTCTTTTTCTGTTAGGGCGGGGAGGTTGAGTCTTACACCTGGCAAGTTGATATGTCTGCGAGATCCCATGCTGCCCGGAGTGCGGACATCACAAATGATCCGATCCTTAGTAATGCGTTCAATAAGCATCAGCAGTGCGCCGTTATCGACGACGAGCGTGTTGCCTTGTGTAACATCATCCATCAGGCCGGGGTAATTGACCGTGGTGGAAAGGGGAATCGAAGCTTCAACATCGGCGCGCCGGAACTCAATTTTATCGCCTTCTTTGAGGTCGTATGCTTTTTCCAAATCGCCGGTTCGAATCGAAGGACCTGTTAGATCAAAAAGAACGGCGATGTGGGCATGGCGTTTCTCGGATTCCTTGCGAACCTGTTTGGTCATCTTTGCAGCCCATTCATGTTTCGCATGGCTCATGTTGAGGCGGAAGACATTCACTCCGCCATCGATGAGTTTGCCTATCATTTCAGGCGACTCAGTTGCGGGTCCGAGGGTGACGATGAGTTTGGTTTTACGGGACATGGGGAATAAAGTCAGTAAGTGTGGTTGGAAGAAGAGCAGAGGATGTGCCGCTGGGATATCAGAATGTATGGAGACGTAGGCCGAAGGGAACAAAGCGTTCGAAATCTCTGGTGTTTCGTGTGCAGAGCGGGGCATCTGAAACGATGGCCGTTGCGGCAATCATGCAATCGGAATGGGACCCGCGACGGCCTCCGGTTTTATTGAAAAGAAAAGACGCCGCCTCAGCCATGGGCTGTGTGAAGTCGATGATGTTATCGCCAAGGATGTGTTCAATTAATTGTTTTTTCGCGAGTGGGATCGGTCCATTGCAAAATTCTGACCAAGTAATGGTTGAAACGGCAGCAATGTTGCCTTGCTTGAGCCATGGAAGCAGCTTTTCGCCAAGATCGGAGGTCGTGAAGCTGATTTTAATCAGTTCGTTTGTATCAAAGTGCAGAGTCATTTTCCTCCCACCAATATTTTTTTGCAGCTCTCTCAGCAGCTACCTCATCACTCAGAAATTTCGCCTCTTCTTCGTTAAGTCCGGCTCCTGCGCGTATGGCTTCCAAAGCTTCAACGGGAGTCATTTTGACGCTCCGGATGATTTCATCCGATTTTGCTTTTTTAACGATACGCCTGATGACCTCGGATTTTGAAGTTTGCCATTTTTGGGCAAGTGATTCGATCGAATCCAGAGTATCCGTATCCAGCGACATGCTCGTGCGCTTGAGATTGGACGTGTATTTCATGTGGTAACTATTTACCACATGAAATCACACATCAAGCTGAAAATCATCCTTGGTCGATGGTCTTGTCCGTTGCGGCGTCGACAATCGCGAAGCGTTCGCGGTTGAGGGTTGGATCGGAACGGAAGATCAGGCGGCCGGCGTGGGAGCGCTCGAGCTCGACGAGAACTTTTGCGTCTTCCTTTTTGAAACGGTTCAACACATCCGAGTTCACAATGACAACAAGATCGCCGACTTGGTCGCGATGGGTTTGGATGATGGTGTTGAGTCGGCGTTGAATCTCGATGGACATCGTCATCGGGGTTTTGACGCGACCGCGGCCTTGGCAATATGGGCAGGGCTCATACATCGAATCGCGGAGAGATTCATTCAGGCGCTGGCGGGTCATTTCCATTAGACCGATGGCTGAAATCTGGAGGATCTGAGTTTTTGCTTTGTCGCGTTTGACGCGTTCTTTCATTGCTTTGTAAACCGCCATTTGGTCTTTGCGATGACGCATGTCGATGAAGTCGACGACAACCAGGCCACCGATGTTACGGAGACGAAGTTGGCGAGCAACTTCCTCAGCGGCTTCAATGTTGGTTTGGAGAATCATTTTATCGACGTCTTTGGAGCCACGGTTGCGACCCGTGTTGACGTCGACAGAGATCAAAGCCTCGGTTTCGTCGATGACGATGTAGCCGCCGCATTTCAACCAGACTTGGCGTGAAAATGCCTCGTCAATTTGTTTCTGGATGTTGATTTTTTCAAAAATCGGCTGTGAAGCGCTGGGCATGTAGCGAATGCGACGCTTGGAGCGTCTTGAAATTTTTCCAGCGATTTCGCGGATGAGTTCGGTGGTTTGTTCGTCGTCACAGATGACTTGATCCACTTCTTCGGTGAGGAAGTCGCGTGCAGTTTTTTCGATGAGCCCTGGTTCCTGGAACACACAGCATGGTGCAGGGTTGTTGGCACGGCGTTGGTCGATAGTATCCCATTGTTCTAAGAGCATGGCGAGGTCTCGAACGAAATGACGTGCACGGGTTCCTTGCGCAACGGTACGCATGATGATGCCCATGCCTTCTGGAACTGAGAGTTTTTGAACAATCTTTCTTAGACGTTGGCGCTCTTGTGGATCATCAATTTTCCGTGAGATACCAAATTGCTCAGTAAAGGGCATCAGCACGAGGTAGCGACCCGCTAGCGAGATATTTGTGGTAACGCGTGGACCTTTTGTGCCGATAGGTCCTTTGGAAACTTGGATGACGATTTCCGATCCGACGGGATAAATGCTCGGAATGTCTTTGGATGTGATTTTCTTTTGGTTCTTTTTCGAGCCTTCGCGCTCGATTTCCTCTAGCCCTCCATCAAGTGCGGCTGGAATGGCGTCCCAGAAGTGTAGGAAAGCATTCTTATCGAGGCCGATGTCAACAAACATGGCTTTGAGGCCTTGCTCGATATTTTTAACGCGGCCTTTAAAAATACCTCCGACGATGTTTTGATCGCCTTCGCGTTCGACGGTGTATTCTTCAAGAACGCCGTCTTCCAAGAGTGCGACGCGGCGCTCGAGTTTTTCAACGTTGACGATGATGGTATTGCCTTGGGATGGATCGGTATTTCCGATTCCGAGTAGTCTTTTAATTTTTTTGATCACGAGTTGTGTTGGTTTAGATGGTTTGTTTTTGTTAAATTCGTTTTCACTCTACGATGAGAGTGGCGCGCGGGATCACTTGTCCTTCGCGGTCGGTTTCAAGGGTTATGGTTGGTTTAGGTGAAATAACTGTGGTTGAGGTTGATGGTTTAGTTGTAGGTAAAATATCACCGATTTCGTTGCCGGTTTCTCCGTCGTCTACGGCTGCGATGGTGGTAGAAATTGGATCTGTGCGTGGAACTTCGGTGGCTTGGATGGCAGCAAGAACGTCTTTGATCGGCTCTATTGCTTCGATACGTTTCAAATGGCCCGGGTATTCTGTTTGTGGTTTAAGCGGGAGGCGCATGCCCTTTTCCTGGGCGAAGATCCCCGTGTAGACCATGTTGACCAATGGCCCGCAAACGCCACCGCCTGAGCCAGCAGATTCCGCCAAAATAACAACAGCATACCGTGGCTGATCAAAGGGTGCGAATGAGATAACCCATGAGTTGTTAGACTTCTGACCGTTATCTACGGATTGTGCCGTACCGGTTTTGGCAGCGATTTCGTAATCTTCCATGCGAACTTTGCCTGCAGTACCACCTGCCTCGTTTACGGCTTTCCACATTCCGAGGCGGATTAAAGCAAGATCGGTTTCTTTGATTCCAGAAGTGAGGAGATCTACCTCAAGCTTAGGAAAATCGGAAACTAGTACTGTGCCATTGGCCGCGGTGACTTTTTTGACAATCCTAGGTTGGTAATATTTTCCCCCATTGGCAATCGGCGCAAGCATGGCTGCAAGTTGCAAGGGGCTTGTCATCGTGTCACCTTGGCCAATGGATAACATTGCAGTGAGCGCCGGAGTCATGACGGCACCTGGTGCTGAGGCTCGCCATGCGCGAGAACCCGGTAGAATTCCCGGATCTTCGTTTGGAAGTTCAATGCCGGTTTTTTTGCCAAGTCCTACCATAGAGAATCCATCGACCATTGCTTTCCATCCGATAGCGTTAGCAAGTTTGTTAAAATATGGGTTGCAAGATTGTTGCAGAGCTTTGGGTAGGGTGAGAGATCCATGCCTGCCGCGGCTTTTATTCCAGAGCCAGCAGCCGATATTGTGATTTCCATAAGGGACAAAACCCTCACAGGAAAATGAACGATTTGACATGCCGCTGGGAGATCCTGCAACTGCCGTCGGTACTTTCATGGTTGAGCCGGGTGTGAAAGACGTGATAGCGCGGTTGGTGAAAGGAGATAACTGAGGCTTAGATGTGTAGCTTTTGAATTTCTCACTGGAGATCGATGGTATGAACGCATTGGGATCGTAGTCAGGAACCGATGCCATGGCGATAACCTCGCCGGTTCGGACATCCAATACGACACCTGCTGCGCGTCCGGCGCGACGAAGTGTATTTTCTAACAAATATTGAATTCTAGCATCAATAGCGAGTTCAACTTTTGCTCCTATACCGGGTCTGGTATAATCGAGCATGCCAATCGTACGGCCTTTTTCGTCCTTGAGAACGGTTTTGATACCCTCTGGTCCGCTGAGGTAAGAGTCCATGGTTGCCTCGACACCGGCAATGCCTTTTTCATTGCCTATATAGTGATCAAAAGTGCGTTTTTCGACTGAAGTGATATCGCCTTTTTCCCATTGTTTGAGATAGCCAAGCACGTGGGAAGCGAGGGTGCCATATGGGTATTGGCGTTGCGGGCGTATGCCAAGCGTGAGCCCCGGGAATTCGATGTTTCTCTCTGCTAGGCGGGCGAACTCTTCATAGGTGAGATCGTCCCGATAAGTGAAGGGAACAAACCCGCGATGGGTAAGATAATGGGTGCGTAAGGCGGAGGCATTATAGTTTTTTGCGAGACCGAGCTGCTGTAGCGGGGTGATGGTTGAAGCATTGACGATCTTTACGATGTCTTTTTCTTCAGTTGCGCGATCAAACCCATTTCGTTTGACGAGCCGTTCTACTTTCGGATTGTCATCATACTGCTGAGAATACGCTTTAGCGATTTCATCGAGATTTAGTGTTGCGACGTAGTTGCGCAGGTTGCGAGCAAGGGGAATGCCGTTACGGTCGGTGATTTCACCGCGGATTCCTGGCTCACGAATGGTCACGGTGCGGTTGCCAGGAACGAGCGCTTGGAATTCGTTTTGACGTTTGATTTGGAATTCATGGAGCTCAGACAACAAAGTCCCAAAACCGGCCAGGATCACGGCGGTCAGGAGATAGAGTCTAAGTTTGTATTTAGGTTCCATGTTGTTAATACCAACTATTAGATTTTCTCGCCTCGGGATAAAGGGAGTGATCAAAAATTTTGGCGATTTGATAGAGTAACCAGAAAACGATTGGAGAAACCATCATTGTCAGGACTGAGGTGTAAATCAGCAGTCTAAAGATGGATCGAGTCATCGTGAAATCTCCTCTGATAAATGAGATAACTAAAAATTCCGCTGTTAGATATAGAAAGATCGCAATACCAGAGAGAAGGGCGGAGAAATGCCACTTGCCTTGGCGGAAAACCGGATTGAGTCCTTGCATGAGGAAGCCAGCGATGCCGAAAAGGATGATGGAGTAGCCAAAGCGCAGTGACTCGACAGGTTGCGTGTAGACCTCAGGGTCTGCGACAATGGGGGCAAGATAACAATGAGCATCCCATAAAAACCCGCCAATAAAAGCCAGCAGGAGCATAGTCGGTGTGGTTACCGTCACCGCACAGCAGAGGAAAACCAGGTGGACGATGAGGAAGCGCGCGTGGCTAAGACCCGTGAACGCGGGCACAAACTGCTGCACCAGGAAGGCGATGAGCAGAAGGATTACAGTGCTGAGATTGTAGCGGAGCAAGTGGGTGAGAATTATGGGGTTTCGGAAAGGACGACGAATACGGTTCCCAAGTCGCTGAGGTTAACAGCAGGTTTGACGAGGGCTTCCGAGTCGATCGGGCCTTTTTCAACCGAGAGTATCGTTCCAACGAGGATGTTGGGTTGAAAAATACCACCACGACCTGTGGTGAAAACGCGTTGGCCGGTTTTAAGCGATGCGTCTTTAGAGAGGAAACGAAGGCGGAGAGTCGGGTTGTTATCAAATTTGCCGCGTTGGCCGCTGAGAATGCCTACTTCCGGTGTGCCTTCGACGCGGACGGAAACTTGGCATTTCTCATCGGTAACGAGAAGAACGGATGAGCGGTTTTTGAATGGACGATCAATGATTCCGACAAGGCCTTCATTGGAAAGAACTGAGAGTTGAATCCCAATGCCGCGTTCTTCACCCGCATCAATCTCCATGGTTTGCCACCATGTGGTTGGATGGCGGCGAATGATCTGTGCTGCGACTACATCAAAGTTCGTTGCCTTTTTGAAATCCAGCGCATGGCGCAGTTCCTTGTTTTCACGCTTCAATGCATCGAACTGAGATTCGATGATACGAAGCCTTCCGATTTCTCCATCGACAGCGGCAAGTTTGGTTTCTAGTAATTTTGAATGCTCGGTCTCATCTAACAATTTTCGAGTTTTTGTTTCAAGTGATGAACCAACTGTTAGAGTGGGGTTGATGATTTTGAAATAGGCAACTTGAATATCTCTGACAACAGTTTTGCTCCGTGTTAAAGCCCATGTTGCTCCTGCGAGGAATAGAAGCAATGCGATAAGGTTTAGCGGTTTCATGACCGTTGGGTCGAAATCTGCAGGAATTAGAAAGACATAGCCTAGGGCTTAGCGATCTGTGTTGGTTACGCGCTTGAGGAAAGAAAGTTCCTGAAGTGCTTTTCCAGTTCCTTCTGCAACGGCGCTGAGTGGATCTTCTGCAACGTGGACTGGTAGACCAGTTTCTTCACGTAGCAAACGATCAAGGCCTTTGAGAAGCGCTCCACCACCTGCGAGAACGATACCGCGATCCACAAGATCTGCCGCGAGTTCTGGGGGGCAGCGCTCGAGGGTGGTGCGGACGGCATCAACAATGGTATTGAGTGGGTCAGACATCGCCTCGCGGATTTCCTGAGAGGTGATGGTGATGGTTTTTGGAAGTCCCGCAACGAGGTCGCGGCCTTTGACTTCCATGGTCATTTCTTTAGGAAGAGCATAGGCAGAGCCGATTCGAATTTTAATATCTTCTGAAGTGCGCTCTCCAATCATGAGGTTGTAGGCGCGTTTCATGTATTGAATGATAGATTCATCAATTTCATCTCCTGCGGTGCGAACGGAACGTGCGTAAACAATTCCTGATAGGGAAATGAGTGCGACCTCTGTAGTACCACCGCCGATATCGACGATCATGTTTCCTGATGCCTCTTGAACTGGAAGGCCAACACCGATTGCCGCGGCCATAGGTTCTTCGATGAGATACACTTCACGTGCACCAGCTTGCTCGGCAGATTCACGAACGGCGCGGCGTTCAACTTCAGTGATGCCGGATGGAATGGCGATGAGAACGCGCGGGTTATTGCGACGACCTTTGTTCACTTTCCGAATGAAGTGGCGGAGCATGGCTTGAGTCACTTCGAAGTCTGCAATGACACCGTCTTTGAGAGGGCGGATTGCGACTATGTTTCCTGGAGTTCTGCCGAGCATGCGTTTTGCATCATCACCGACAGCGAGGACCTCATTGGTTCCTGCCTTGACTGCGACCACAGAAGGCTCGCGAAGAACAATGCCATGGTCTTTGACGTTGATCAGAGTGTTTGCTGTTCCTAGGTCGATTCCGATGTCACTGGAAAACATGTTTCCAAAAAGTTTTTTAAACATGAGATTATGAAATAGATAAAGTTTTGAAGCTTAGAGAGTTGAATTTTAAAAAGTTGATACCAATTAGAGTGCTACGGTGATATTTTAGTAATATTTTGCAAAAACTTAATAATATTACCTCAGCGCTGCTGGGCGGAAAGTGATCAGCATCAGAGTAGAGGCAGGAAGCGTCAAGCCGGAATCGATGTTCCACGCAATTGTTTCCAATGTTCCACGCCTTTGATTAGGAGTTGAAAATTACCGTCCTTCGGCAAGGCGCTCGGCCAGCATTTCGGGGAGGCCGGCATTGAGTATTTTCTCCTGAGTCGTCGCCATATCGTAATCGATACGGCGAAAAAAGATCATTTTGTTCTCGCTATCGTAGATGGCGTAGCAGGCGCGAGGATCTCCATCACGTGGCTGGCCAACAGAACCAGCGTTGATGAAGTATTTGGCGTTGGGCTCGATTTTAACCGAATCTGGGGTGACTTCGCGGACTTTATCCGTTTTTACATAAACTTTCGGGACATGGGTATGGCCATGGAAGCAAAGTTGCGTGAATTGATAGGCGAAGTTCGACATCGCATCGAAGCGATTGGTGACGTAGTTCCAGTTAACAGGTTGGTCGAGGGTGCTATGGACGATGGTGTAGTCGGCAACTTGACGCACCATACGGAGCTGTTTGAGCCAGAGGCGTTGATCATCATCGAGTTGTTCACGAGTCCACTGGAGCGCGAAAGCGGCGATGGGATTCATGTTTTCCAACGAGTGATTTTCCGATGCATCAGCGTCGTGATTTCCCTTAACTGTCGGGCATTTCATGTCCCGAATGATATTCAAGCAAGCAATCGGATCCGCGTTATATCCCACCACATCACCAAGACACACGTAGTCCGTGACGCCTTGCAGTTTGGCGTCGGCCATGACAGCTTGAAGGGCTTCTAGATTTGCATGGATATCACCGAAAATTGCTGTCCGCATTATTGAGAAAGGTTATGAAAGAGATTTGGATTTTTGTCAGGTGACTGGATACTGTCGAGAGGAAACCAGACAATATGGGGAGAGGTTTTTAGGTGGCAGAGCCCGAAAGGCGAGCAGAAGTTTCAAAATCGACGGCTTGGCAGAGGCGGTAGCCCTCACCTTGAGGGGGAAGAGCCATGATAAAAGCGTCTCTTTCAAAGGATGAGGGGAAATCCAGTCCAATCAGGGCACGACCGATGCGTTCGCCCGATTGGCGGTAGTTGAAATAGCTCAGATTTTCGTTACCTGTGAGTTGTTTGGCTAGGAAATCGTGGAGTGCTCCCGGGCGCTCGTAAAAGTCGAGCCGGAGAAAAGCGGGGTGGGAGAGAAGGTCGCTGCGGAAAGGGATGGCGCGGAAATTGACATCTATGGCCCCAGAAATGTCCTGCCAAGTGTAGCCATTCTCATCAAGTTTGTTGGAAATCGATTGGATGGTTTCAAATTGATCTGCAGCAAGCGAGAAAACCGGCCAAGCGATTTTTTGATCAATTTTACCGTATTGGAAATCTGTAATATCGACTTGTGAAAAACATTTATCTAACAATTTCAACATCGTTCCCGGAGTTTCTGGAATTTCAACACGGATGGTTCGGTTGAATTTGGACGATGCTCCTTCGGACTGTGCGATGCGACCGATTTGAAGGAAATCGATGTTCGCTCCGCACAAAATGACGACGACTTTTTTTCCGTTGAGTGAATCTTTTTCTTTAAGGGCAGCTGCAAGACCCATGGCGCCTGAAGGTTCGGAAATGCAACGTAATCCATCCCATAGCGTGCGAATCGCTTTGGTCACTTGGGCATTGCTAACCGTAATGAAGCGGTCGATGGAGTGTTTACAAATTTGAAAAGGAAGATCACCAGGTTGCTTGACGGCGGTACCGTCGCAGAAAAGATCGACCTGATCTAACATAACGGGTTTTCCTGCTCGAATGGAAGCGGTCATGGATGCCTGACCTTCACCTTCGACTCCGACGATTTCGATGTTAGGCCAGTAGGCTTTGAGCCATGTGGAAACGCCAGCTGCCATGCCGCCGCCACCGATTTGGACATAAGCGACATCGAAAGGACCTTTGCCTGAGAGCACGATTTCATCGGCGAGGGTTCCTTGGCCTGCAATCACTTGGAGATCGTCGTAGGCGTGGATGAATGTGGATTTGGTCGATGCTTCATCAGCGCGTGCGGCTTTGACCGCATCGTCGTAACTGTCACCGGCAAGGTGCACGGAAACATATTCCTGACCGATTTTATTGACGGCTTCCTGTTTCACTTTCGGTGTGGATTTCGGCATGTAGATGCGGGCGCGGATGCCGAGCTGTTTGGCGGCGAGGGCGACACCTTGGGCGTGGTTTCCAGCGGAGGCAGTGACGATCCCGCGTTTGGCTTCTAGTTCACTCAGAGTTGCCATCCGGTTGGCGGCGCCGCGCCATTTGTAGGCTTTGATTGGGGAAAGGTCCTCACGTTTAACCCAGAGTTCGAAATTGAGACCGGGAACATCCAGTTGCTCAAATGGAGTGGGTTTGGCGAAGTGATACACGCGTTCACGAGCAAACAGAATTTCCTGGCGGAGTTTCAGGTCAAGATTCTTGCTGGCTTCGTCGCGTGTCATGGGCTGGATGAAAGCATGTTTTGTAAAGGCCTGAAAGGATTTCGGAAATGTTTTTCAAAGTAGGGTTTGGAAAGCGGGCCAATTTGGATTATGGTTTTGAATATTCCATGATGAATCAGCAAACAAACCAAGAAAATCGGGGTAAGCAGGTTGCTATAGGTGGTTTGATTATTTTCTCACTGATGTTTACCGTGATCGGATTTCTTTTGTTCTGGAGATATATCCCAGGATGGTTCGGGGAGAGCGTAGGGAAAATTGCGGGTTTGATTTCGACCCCTTTTATCTTGGAGGCTTCGTTTCTAATCATGGGGCTTGGAATTGTGATCATGCTGAACTCTTGGCGTCGCAAAAAAGCCGGTGATGATTTTGTGGATTTTGATGCTCACGAATTTCAGGTAGAAGACAAAGATCGTTGATTCATGGTCAGTGAACCGGAAAAGGAACTCAGGTTTACGCGATCGGGGCAAGCGGTGGGATTTGGTGTCTCGGGCGCGGTTTTGATCGGAGCAGCGGTGACTTTGGTGGCGACTGGGATTTATCGCGACGTGAACCCCGAGCTCCCACATCCACTTTGGGCTGCACCTTGCTTGGTGGCTGCATTGGGTTGTTTCTGGCTGACTCGGCATCTAGCAAAACATGCCTATGTGATTTTAACTCCTCTTGGATTGGAGATTTTTCCGTTTTTCTTTCCAACGAAAAACCTTCGTTTGGTGCTTTGGCAGGAAATAATTGCGGCTGAGATCAGCGATGATGAAAAGTGGCTGACCCTCCATTTCAATGAGGAGAAGAGCTCTGGCTTGCATCTCTCACTAAAACCGATGGATAGAAAATTTCGGAGCTTGCTTGCCAAGGCCGTGCTTGGGCGAGTATCTCCTCGCAACGCATGAGACCCCATTCACGACAGATTTTATCCGTAGAGGAAGTTTTTGGTAAAAACGGCTGGCATACCGAGTTGGTCGAAGGTCGTGAGGTCTTGCGTGCTGGCTTTGAAGCGCATCACACCCGAGTGGATCTGATTGTGCAGGCGTTTCCTGAACTGAATGCGCTGAGTGTCGTTTCCGAAAGTCCGATGTTTGTGGCTGAGCCGCAGATGCCAGCACTGCTGGAACTTTTGATGCGAGCCAACAAGCAACTCACGCTCGGTGGCTTCGAATACGATCTCGATCGTGAAATGTTAGTTTTCCGCGTTACCAATCTTTTCGAACGCGAAAAATACGATGCGGATATCGTTTCATCCATGGTGCACTGCGCGATCGCCGAGTTGGACCGCATCGTTCCTTACGCATCGATTGTTAGAGGAACTTCAGCCGATCTCATTGCTGATCTCGATCTGGAAAGACTGCTTCAACGCGAAGATGTGATCCCTCCCGTTCCCGGTGAGGAAGAAGAGTATTGAAGAGTTACTGGTTCTTGGTTCTTGGTTCTTGGTTCTTGGTTCTTGGTTCTTGGTTCTTGGTTCTTGGTTCTTGGTTCTTGGTTCTTGGTTTGAAAAACACATTACCCTAAAGAGGAAAATGAACCACTGATTAACACTAATTAACACTGATGCTAAGAGGATTAGAAAGAATTCTTCATTCACCTAAAAGGTGAGACTGAAAAAATTCATAACTCTTTGATTATCCGTGTCTATCTGTGTCCATCCGTGGTTCCATTTCTGTTTATAGGATTACCAACTGAGGATTCATATGTTTAAATTTTTATCGATTTACACTTTTGTCAGGTAAGGGAAAGCTAACCAAGAACCAAGAACCAAGAACCACTCAGGTGGATTAAAAAATCACTTACGCTTGGAAAGAACCGTCGCTTCGTATTTCTGGGTTTCTTTGACCCAGTTCATTCCGACAGGGACGTTTTGCGTTTCGCAATACTGATCCCAGATATCGCCCCATGGCATGGATTTGAGTTCTTCCATGAGTGCGAGGCGGGTGGTGAGATCGCCGGATTTTTCGGCATCGCGCAGTGCGGCAGGTTCTAACAAAGCGATCAGCAAGGATTTCAAGGTATTGCGTGTGCCGATGGTCCAGGCGGCGATGCGGTTGATACTGGCGTCGAAAAAGTCCAGGCCGATATGAGTGCGGGAAAGAAGATTGTCGCGAATAAGGGCCGAGGCGATTCCTTGGAGTGAATCGTCGAGCGTGACCACATGGTCACTGTCCCAACGCACGCCGCGGCTGACGTGAAGGAGAATTTCCGGCACGAACATCAGGGCGGAACCGAGTTTATCAGCAATGGTCTCCGTGGGGTGGAAGTGCCCCGCATCAAGGCAGAGCAGTTTTTGGTTCTTCACCGCATAGCCCATGTAGAATTCATGCGAACCGACCACATAGCTTTCACTGCCGATGCCGAACAACTTGCACTCCACCGCATCCCGCATGTGTTTTGGGTTTTTCTTTTCGGAGAAAATTTTATCCAGAGATTTTTCAAGACGCTGCCGTGGACCAACGCGATCCACGGGAGAATCTTTATAACCATCAGGAATCCAGACATTCATGATACAAGGTGAGCCAAGTGACTTACCCATGGCAGCGGAAATTTCCCGCGAGCGTTTGCAATGCTCGATCCAGAAATCACGGATTCCTTTGTTTGAATGTGAGAGGGTGAAACCGTCAGCGGATTTCGGATGGGCGAAACAAGTTGGATTGAAATCCATCCCCATTTTGTTAGATTTCGCCCAGTCGATCCAGTTTTTGAAATGTTTTGGCTCAATCTCGTCACGATCCACTTTTTTGCCGCCGAACTCGCCGTAGAACGCGTGGAGGTTCAGGCGGTGCTTTCCGGGGATGAGTGAGAGTGCTTTGTCGAGATCTGCGCGGAGTTCATCAGCAGTGCGCGCTTTTCCTGGATAGTTTCCAGTTACTGCGATTCCGCCGCTGAGTCCATCGCCAGTGGTTTCAAATCCACCGACATCATCGCCCTGCCAGCAGTGAAGTGAAAGCGGAATACTCGCGAGTTTCTTCATGACCGCATCCGTATCCACACCAAGATCAGCATAGCGTTGTTTGGCGACTGCGTAGCTTGGGGTGTTGGCCTTTGACCTAGCTTTAGTGGATTTTGACATGATGAAGGGATAAATGGTTCGCGACGGGGTGGGTAGTCTATTTCCGCACCTATTGAAAAAACAATCGTTTTGTTTATTGGGTGTTATCTTGCTGAAATGACACGACGAATCGCCTGAATCAGCTTTTTCCTCAGGTCACTGGCAAGCGCTGCGAGACGGCGTTGCTCAGTTTCGTAAGCTTTCCGACCATCTGGGGTTTCGATTTTAATCGGGACAACATTCCAAGCCGAAAGATCGTAGGGGCTGGCGCGCATATCGAGATCTCGCAGTTGGGTGGCAAGTTGAAAAGTTTCTAACAAAATTTTAGATTCTATCCATGGCATGGATTTCGCTGCCCATTTATAAAGATCCATGTTGGCATGTACGCAACCAGGTTGCTCGTTTTCATGTCGGGTATCTAGGCTGAGGGAATAGCGATTCAGGGGCTTAGCTTGGTTTGCAAAAAAACGAAACGCATCGAAGTGCGTACAAGTGATGGAGCGGGAACTAACCAACTCATCGATTTCTGCTTGAGGCAAACGCAGCGGAGCGATCGCGGCATGTCGGATTTCCTCGGCGCGATAAACCATCGCCCATTCGTGCAAACCGTGGCAGGCGTAATTTGGAACGTGGCGTTCGGTCGCTTCTAGGAGTTCGACAATCCATTGAAATCGCTGCCGTTCTTTTTCGTCCATCAGAGAGAGGTCGAGATAACAACGATGGTCCTCCAAACGGTAACGCCGATTCTTCAGGTGGATGGGCAGAAGTTCCGCATCAGAGAATTGGAGAGCCGTGCCGTAGCCGGGGTGCCATTGCTCCAGCAAGGCGATGGGGTAGGGGTAGTAATTGAAGAGGAAATCCTCGACCGGATGCTTTTCACCATGGTCGCGGCGGAGGCGGGGACCTGCGGTAAAAGTGCTGGCCATAGCGAAATGCTCTTGAGCCAGCTCACGCCAATCAGCCTCATCAAGGGTTCGATATTTCTCTGCTGCCACGCTCATCGGTGGCGCGATTGAATCAAAAAATGACGCATAAGCAAAATTTTACCTTGCACGTGATTGGGTTAGGCAGTTACTTCTTGCGTCCGCCGAAAGGTGGAAACATCCAAACGCGGGATGGAGAAGTCAGGTATCTCGTCAGGCTCATAACCTGAAGATCGTAGGTTCAAATCCTGCTCCCGCAACCAATGAAAGCCGCTGACTCTTAATGAGTTAGCGGCTTTCTCTTTTTCTGGGTTAAGGCTCCGTAGGCACTAACCCTAGACACTTTGCTGCGCGCATTGTGTATTCAGATTTCCCCCTTAGCGCTGGGGTCGATTAGTCTTGTGACCGCGGTTTTGTTACTTTAACCGTCTAGCTCTATATGAAACGTGACCACATCAGGCTCTTGTTATGCAATCTCATCTCTGCGGTTGTAATTACTTTTCTAAATAAACTGCCATAAATAAACTGCCAGGCATACAATTTGCTTAAATAAACTGCCAAAATAAACTGCCAGGCATACAATTTGCCATAAATAAACTGCCAGGCATACAATTTGCTTAAATAAACTGCCAAAATAAACTGCCAGGCATACAATTTGCTTGCGGGCACTTTTTTGGGGTGGTAGCTTTTCGCCATGGATACGCCGAAACAAGATAAACAAAGGGATTTGGAGAGGGAGAAGGTGTGGTCTCCGTTGGA
>JBILAN010000092.1:0-9381 GCA_044354135.1 Luteolibacter sp. | reverse complement strand
TTCGCCCAAGCCTCTTCGAATCTTCCTCATCCACCCACCAACGCCGAAGGCCCATGGCTTGGCACGTGGGTCAGCGAGGCCAACGGCCATAACGGCCCGCTGTGGTGCATCGTTCAGCCCAGCCTCGATGACCTGGGTAAATACGACTTCCGTTACCGCGCGGGCTGGGGTGTTTTGAAGTTCGGCGACTACACTCACACCATCCCCGCCAAGCTGGGTAAAGATGGCTCCATCGCACTTTCCGGCGAAATGAAACTTCCCGGCGGACTCGGAATCTATGAGGTTAAAGGCAAGCTAACTCGCGAAACATTCAGCGCCAGCTATCAAAGCGCGAGAGACCACGGCACGATGTCTTTGAAGCGCCCCACTCCCTGATTGCGAGGGCATGGTTTTTATTAGACCGTCTCCAGCCCGCTTGCACCGGTGCGTTTGAGACAAGATGCTTCGTCCTTTACCTTCTACCTGGTATGGATTCTCTTGTGCACATGCACGCGCTCTCGGCTTCTTTTTTCCTACAGATGGCGATCATCCTGATTGTCTGCCGATTGGTAGGAATAGCGGCGAAACGCATCGGTCAGCCACAAGTGGTGGGAGAAATGATCGCGGGCGTCATGCTCGGGCCGTCCCTGTTAGGGTTGATCTGGCCGGAATCGACGGCGCTCATTTTCACCCAAGAATCGCGCGGCATCCTCTATGCGGGGGCGCAGCTTGGGGTGGGACTCTATATGTTTCTGGTGGGGTTGGAGTTCCGCACGGATCACTTTCGGAAAAGAGCGCGCAGCGCGGCAAGTGTTTCGATCGCCGGTATGGTGGTTCCATTTATTCTAGGTGCATTGCTGGTGCTGTGGCTGATTGATGTGCCAGGCATCTTCACGCCGAAGGTTCGGTATTACGAGGGCGCTCTCTTCCTCGGCGCGGCCATCGCCATCACGGCGTTTCCGATGTTGGCGCGGATCATTTCGGAAAGGGGGCTATCCGGCACACCCCTCGGCACCCTTACGCTGGCGGCGGGAGCCATCGATGACGCCGCGGCATGGTGTGTGCTCGCTATCGTGCTGGCATCGTTCGGCGCATCACAGCCACTGCAAATCGGTGGGATCAGCATCGGTGCGGAGGTCATCGCGATCGGCGGATCGATCATCTACGGCTTGCTGATGCTGACCGTGGGGAAAAAGCTACTCGCCGGTCTGGGACGTAAAGCCGAGAGGGACGGAGAAGTTTCCCACCCAATGATAGCCGTAACTCTGGCGCTCTTTTGCGCGTCGGCTTGGTATGCGGATATCATTGGAGTCCATGCAGTGTTCGGCGGGTTTATCCTTGGTATCTCAATGCCGCGCGGCGTTTATGCTGAGGACATCCGCCGCAAGATCGAACCCTTCGCCGTGGTTTTCCTGCTGCCGATGTTCTTCACCTTCTCAGGCCTAAATACCAAACTGGATTTGCTAGTGGATCCGAGGCTGTTGCTGGTTGGCTTCGTGATTCTGATCGCCTCGATTCTCGGAAAAGGCGTTGCCTGCTGGGCCGCCGCGCGCCTCAACGGTGAGGACAATGCGACCTCGCTTGCCGTCGGCACGCTGATGAACGCGCGGGGTCTAATGGAGCTGATCATCATCAACATCGGCCTCCAACACGGTATCATCGGCGAGGCGTTGTTTTCCATCCTCGTGGTGATGGCGATCGTCACAACATTGATGGCATCGCCAGTGTTCGAGCTGGTTTACGGTCGGCGCATGAGAGCTGCTTCGGCGGAAAAGAAATAGCAGTGACTTCGCAGATGAAGCGGCCTTTCTCTTCATTCAAAAATCAAACCTCAACAATCATCAATCGTCATTCAAACCGAAAGAACCCTGCTTGCCGTTAGAAGAATGGATTGACGATTGACTCCGCTTCACTCCGTCCAAGCGGTCAGGGCTTCGCCTTAGTCTTGAAGCTCGCTAGCGCTCACAAAGCATTGACGATTGATGAGTGACGATTTTTGATTTTTGAACTGAGATGAATCACCCACCATCGGCGGTTCTTGTGCTGCTCACGAAGATTGATATGAGTTCATTACATTCCGTAATCGATGCATCAATTCCAATTCCGTCTATCATTTGCTTACGAGAGGCAATTTTAAGCCAGATCATTGTTTCCCTCAACTCTTTGAGCGAAATCTTCATCTTGTGAACAAAATCTTTCTTAGATTCCGCGCTGCGTGCTTCTCCGTAGTTCGGTGCTGGCGATGTCCCAGAACGAATCAATTGACCGGCCATATGATTGCCTGCTTTGGTATTCGGCAACGCTTCGGTCACATCAATAATCGCAACAGCAAAATCAATCAGCCGATCTTCAAGTTCTTGGGGGGATAACTTCTTCATTCAAAAATCAAACCTCAACAATCAACAATCGTCAATCAAACCGAATGAGCAATCGCTCCTAACGAAGAATGGATTGACTCCGCTTCGCTCCGTCCAAGCGGTCAGGGCTTCGCCTTAGTCTTGAAGCTCGCTAACGCTCACAAAGCATTGACGATTGATGAGTGACGATTTTTAATTTTTGATCTGTAAGAAAATACACATTCCTATACCGCCCAAAATTTGATTGGTGCTCCGATCAGTCCAGTAGCTCCTCTTTGGGTTCTGGCAGGAAGAAGGAAAGAATCAGGCTGACGAGATACACGCCGCAACCCACCGCCGCCGCGGTATAGGCCAGCTTGGCCGGTGCTGCTGCCATATCTGTGGTTGTGGCGAGAGTGGTGGTGATCCAAGCAAATGAGGTACCGATCAGACGGCCGCCGATGTTGGCAGCAAAGCTTTCGCCCGTGCCACGGAGATGCATGGGATAGACCCGTGGGAGGTAATTTCCCCAAAAGCTGAACTGCCCGACGGTGAGCAAGCCCGCGAAGAAGATGCCGATTTGCAAGGGCAGCAGTCCGGTTACGCCGCAGTAGGCGAAGACCAAAGGCATGACGATCAGGCCGGGGATGACAAACAGACGGAGCAGCTTGCGGCGACTGATGATGATGACAGCCAGATACGCCAGCAAGAAGCGACCTACCAAACCACCGACTTCTTGGATCTTCGTCGTGTTCGCTGCGATGGATTGCTCCGCTTTTTTTCCGGCGACAATGGAGGCTTTTTTGATGACACCCGCAGGTTTCCCGGCATTCGCTTTCGCCGCGGCTTCCGAGGCGGCCTGCGAGGCGACCTTCACTTCCGGCAGGCCCGGAATGATGCGCGGGATGTGCTGGATGGCTCCGAACGCAGCACCGTAGGCCATGGCAAACATCGCTGTAGTGACTAGCGTGGTGCGACGGAGTTCTGGGGTGAAAAGCTCGCGAATACTGGGACGCTTGAGAGTGCCTGCGGCCTTTTTTTGCGCCCATGCGGGTGACTCGGGCAGGAAGGGACGAATGATAATCAGCGGGATGGCGGGAATCACACCGGACATGAGGGTATAGCGCCAAGCGGCATGTTCGTCCCCCACCGCTCCTCCCCCAAACAGGCCACTGAGGAAATCGGGCAGATGGATCGCTGGAAAGCTGCCGGAATATTTTACGCAAATGCCGTATGCCACCGCCACCATCAGACCACCGAGGGATGAGAACGCCTGCGTGTAGCCGAGCACTTTCTCACGCTGTTTCGGATCGGGAAAAAGCTCGGCAAGCCATGCCACCGCCGCGACGAACTCGACACATACGCCGATGAAAACCAAACAGCGGAAGAACAACAGCATCTCTACGCTGGTCGAGTATCCGGCCGCGAAGGCCGAAAAAGCATAGAGCAGAATGCTCCACGTCAACACCCGACGACGCCCCAAGCGATCTGTTAGATAACCGCCCAATAGACCGAAGATTCCGCCCGCGATGGCCGGGATGAAAAACAGTTTCCCTATCCAACTGTTGAACTCCGGCGACCCCGGAGCTGCGCCGATGAGCTCCTGTAAAGCAGGCCCGACGATCAGCGGCAGCATCAGCAGCTCATAAATGTCGAAGGCAAAACCCAAAGCGGCGATAACGCAGATCAGCCATTGGGTGCGAGTGAGTTTGAGAGCGGACATGAGTAAGGATTGTTGTTATGTTGTTTAAATCATCACGCCGCACAGCGGACAAGCCTTTTGGAGACTCTTTAAAGGAGACAGGGCTCCCATTTTAACATTTAGGTTAAACAGGAAGAACCCTGCGTGTGGTTGGAAGAATGGATTGACTCCGCTTCGCTATGTCCAAGCGGTCAGGACTTCGCCTTAGTCTTGAAGCTCGCTAACGCTCACAAAGCATTGACGATTGATGAGTGACGATTGTTGATTTTTGATTTAGAAGATCTTTTACCCTGCATCGGCGGTTCTGGTGCTGCTTACGAAGATGGAAATCAGTTCGTCGCATTCTTGTATCGACGCAACGACGCCTTCACCAGTGATCATTCGTTTGCGCGAAGCAATCTTGAGCCAGATCATTGTTTCTCTCAATTCTTTCAGAGAAATCTTCATCTTATGTATGAAATCTTTTCTTGATTCAGCACTACGTGCTTCACCGTAGTTTGGTGCCGGAGATGTTCCTGATCGTATCAACTGACCAGAAACATGATTACCTGCTTTTGAATTAGGTAAAGCTTCCGTGACGTCAATAATCGCTACTGCAAAATCTATCAGCCGATCTTCAAGTTCTTGGGGGGACAATTTCTTCATTCAAAAATCAAACCTCAACAATCATCAATCGTCAATCAAACCGAATGATCCTAACTGCTTGGACGGAGTGCAACGCAGTCAATCAAACCGAAAGAGCCCTGCTTAATTTTAAATAACGGATTGACTTCGTGTCACTATTCCGGTGCCGGCAGGTCTGTTGATGGCGCGGCAGTCGCAGCACCCAATTTGATTGGGATTTCCGTTCCGTCCGGGGTGATAATTTTGGCGGATGACAGTTTAGGCATAACGGACCCGCCGCTTTGCTCCATGGTCATGACGAGTTTGCCCTCGCCTTTCGGTCCTTTGAGACCTTGGGTGATTTCCGTCACGCTCTTGCCGTTGACGGTACTCGTCGATTGCTGCTGGGTGCCGCTTTGTTCCACAGGTGTTCCACAGGTGTTCCGAAGGCTTCGATGACTTCGGGAGCCTGCATCGTTTCTTCCGCGGCCTTAGCAAGATTCATCATGTCGCCGAAGAAGCCCTTGCCCGATTTATAGGCCATAAAGGTCCCGATACCCAACACTACTGCGATGATAGTCAGGCAGCCGCAGCCTCCGAGAAGCCACTTCTTGGTCGAGCTTTTCTTAGGTTCCGGATTCAGTTGGTTGGAGTCGTTGGTATTCATCGCCGCGAGCATAGCTCTACAGAACACTTTGCCAAGATTTCATTTGGCGACGATGACTCGCTCCCTCGATTTGAGCGTGCAATGTTAATATGCGAAACCTGATACCATTTAGTGAAACTCGATGCCCCATGCCGCCCATCACTTTAACCCAAACAGCACCGACTTGCGGTAAGCGATCCAGGCCCAGGTGGTGGCGGTGAGGAGAAACAGGATGGCCAGAGCGGTGATCCAGGCAAGGGTGGTGAGTAGTCCTGTGGCAGGTAGTGCTGGGAGGACGGAGATGACGGCGGCGATGAGGCCGATGCCGATGGCCCAGAGGATGAACTGCCGGGTTTCGCGGACGATGAGGGAGCGGATGATTTTCCGTGAGATGCCGATCTGATGGAGTTGTGTGAACTCGTGTTGGCGTTCTGATAGATTGCGGGCGGTGACGATGCCGAGGCCAGCGGCTCCGAGGATGACACCGAGGCCGCCGAGGACGTTGAAGATGGAGATGTAGGTGTTTTCCACACGGTTGAATGCGGCGAGGCGCTCGCTGGTGGTGGTGACCGTGGCGCCTAGGTCGGTGAGGGCGCGTTGGAGAATGTTTCGGGTTTCTGTTAGATCATTGGAAGTTTCGGCAAGGAAAAGCTGATAGCCTCCGGTGGAGGGAAATCGCTCGAGGTAGCGTTGTTCATCGACGATGAAGCTGCCTTGGAAAACGGAACCTGTTAGAGTGCCGGCGATTTCAAGTGGGAAGGTGTTGCCCTGTTCGTCGGTGTAGTCGATGCGGTCGCCGGGCTTTTTTTTCAGAACCCACATGAGGGTGGTTTCATCGATAAAGGCGCGGATGGTGTCGCCTTCGCGAAGGGATTTCCAAGTTGGCTCGATGCCAGGGGCGGTGGATTTGATAGTGAAGGAACCGCGTTGTTCGAGGACGCTGGTATCGGTGGCGAGAAGGCGAGGACGAGAGACGGAGTTGAGATTGAAGCAGGAGGCGTCGTCGCCGGTCCCGATGCGGAAAGGAAGGATGTCGCCGAGGTTTCCGCGTTGGTCGCCGAGGTTGAGGATGTCTGCGGTGGAATCTGAGGCGGAGCTGCGGTGGACGGGCGTGGTGGTTTCGATCCAGAACGCGAAACCTCCCGAGGGGCTGGAGCGTTTCTGCCAATCGCCGCCGCCATGTTTTTGAAAAGCGGTTACGGAGACGACGAGGAAAAGTCCGGCGGCGAGGCTGCCGACCACGACCATCGAACGGGTTGGGCGGCGGGCGATGTTGAGTCGGGCGAGCTGGGTGATGGTTAGAGAAGAACTGGAGCGAGGTTTTCCAACCACGCGGAAGAGCGCGAGGCCGGCGATGAGGAAGGAAAAGCCAGCGAGAAAAAATGCGCCTTGGGCACCGATCATGTTCGATCCCAACAGTGCGACGAAACCGATGATGGCCGCTGCGGGCGCGATCCAGCGGGCGCGTGATTTCCCGCTACGAGGGATTTCCTCACTACCGGATTCGAGGCGCAGGCTGGCGGAGCGTTTCGCTTGCCGGCGGGTCACGAACCAGATCGTGATCATCATCAGGAGAATGAAGCCGATGATGCCACCTACTATAGATGCCGTAGCGGCGTGGAATCGGAACATGCGCTCATCGCCCCGGTTCCAGATGGATTCGAGAAATAGCAGCAAGCCACGGGTGTAGGCGATGGCGAGGAGCGCTCCGAGTGTACTGCCGAGTGTGACGACGACCAAGCCTTCGAGCAGTCGCCAGCGGAGGATTTTTTTCGTGGGAATGCCGAGTGCGGCGAGCAGGCCGGACTCGTGGTTGCGTTGCTCGACATTAAAGCGGAACAACATGGCTGTTAGAGCGACGGCTGCGAGGATGAGGAAAAAAGACATGCTCAGGAAAAGGCTGGCGATATCCACGGGAGAAGAGGCGGCGTTTGTGCTTTCGGTGGCGATGTCGCGGATCAGCAAGCCAGCGTCGGCGGGGGTGAGGGCGGCGAGGATTTTACTCTCTAATTCGGGGACAGCAATGTCCCCGCTCCTTATTCTTAAAGAGGTGGCGTTACCCCAACGATTGCTCCACATGGCGCGGGCCGCATCGTGGGTGATGAAGGCTTTCGGTGTGCCGCGATGATCATCCCAATAGGTTTCGTCCTTATCGCGGATACGGCTGAGATCGAGTGGCAGGCCGGAAGTCCAATCGGCGGAATTGTCCGCTTCGGCGATGCCCGGAAAATCCGGCATCCAAAGTTTGTCGGCAGCAGCTCCTTCGAGCGGGACGATGCTATGGACGCGGAACGTGGAGGATTTCTCGACGAGTTGGTTGCCGTTTCCGAGGGTGAAATAGCGGAGTGTGACGGTGTCGCTGGACTTGGCGGCAAGGTCCTCGGCTTCCCAGGAATTGAGGACGATCTGGTCGGGCGCGAGGTCGTCGGGGATAAAGGAAACGGCGGCAGGATCGATGCCTGTGACCATCGAGTAGGGTGTCTCCTTGCCGTTGGCGGCGATGGTGTTAGCGAGGTAGGTGAGGACGGGGCGGGATTCAGGAAGGAGAGTGCGGAGTTTTTCCTCGATGAGAGTGGGGATAAAAATGCGATCGGTGCGGATCTCGGTGGCGCTGGAAAGCGGGACATCTAACAGGGAAAGTCCGTAATCGGCGAGTTGGGCGGATTTTCGGATGCGAGCGGTGGCTTCATCCGTGGTTAGATTTTCCTGAAACAGCAGGAGGTTGGCGCTGTTAGGTCGTTCTATCGCGGCAGCGAGAGCTTCGATGGGGAGGAAAATGGCCGGTGCGGGGAGTTGTGTGGCTTGGAGATTGAAGCGACCCATGGCGTCGTCCTCGCGGATTTCGGCAACGGTGCCGCGGATGGTGATGAGCTCTTCGGGTTCACCGGAAAGCGGGGCGTCGCGCGAGGCGAGGCCGGGTTTACCGAGACGGATGACAATCGTATCACCGGGCGAGAGATCGAGAGTGCGGGCGAGTTCGCGGTTGATCGCCCAAGAGCTTTTATCGAGGGCGGGCGGTGTCGTATTTCCGGGAGCAAATTTCCAAAACTCCGGAGTGACGCCGAAGAGGTTGACCTGACCGGTCGAGCGGCCGGATGGCGTATCGACTTGGCTGCGGAGTTGGAGAACCGGCGCGGTGCCGGGGAGATCATTTGCTAAGCGGGCGCGGAAGAAATTTTCGCCACCAGCAAGAACGAGGGTGGCGCGACCGGTGCGCTGCTCAGCGATTTGGCGGAGAGTCGATTTTACGGAGTCACCAGCGAAGAGCGCGCCTAACAAGACCATCGCGCCGAGGGCGGAGCCTAACAGAACGCCGAGGTAAGCGCTGCGGTAGTGCCGGAGGCCGCGGACGATGAAGGAGGATGCGGTCATGGGGAAGTGCCGAGTGATCAGTGATCAGTGATCAGTGATTCCTGCTCCAAGCGAAGGATTTCTTTGTTGCTCATACGATGCACCGGAGCGTCCGGTGGGCTCACAAAAACCGAGATTCCGATCTCCGGATCCATTTTGAAATATCCGGTTTGGCGGTGCGAATCGCCTGAGGCGAGACCTAGTGTCAGCAACTCAGCGACAAGATCTTTTAGTTTACGGCCTTCTCCGGCGGCGCGGATCTTGATTTTGCGCATCAAGGGATCGGGTATGTCTAAAGTGGTTTTCATGGTGACATTTTCACTAAAGCTGGGTTCATGTCAAATTGAGTGAATCATACGGGTGCTAAAAATCATTCTGAATGATCCTCTGGCCCCATGAGATCCTGTGAAGGTCGGCGGATTGCGAGCACCCGAACCTCGTCGCCTTTGATCTGGTAGAGGATACGGAATGCGGAGCGGTTCTTTCCTGAGAGCAGGCAGCGGATCTCGACAGGGAAAGCGGCGGATTCCCTTGCAAGTGCATGGCGCTCCGGAGTGATTTCAAGTGATTTGATGGCGTTGATGATGCGGGTGCGCCACGCTTCCGCACCTTGCGGAGAGCGTTCCCGGATCCATAGACCTAAAGAGGAAAATGGAAATCTGGTCATCACGGGCTAAGTATTGTAACTACGGGGAATGGATGCCTCAAAGTCGCCGATTTCTCTTCACCCAAAAGGTGAGTTAGAAAATGATTTAGAATCACCT
>JBILAN010000091.1:0-9523 GCA_044354135.1 Luteolibacter sp. | reverse complement strand
TTCGATGTTCTTCCTGGCCCTTCAGCCGTTCTAACAGCTCTGATCGGCTCAGGTCTCCCCTGCCATGCATTTCGTTATGGTGGTTTCCTCTCCGTAAAATCCGGCAAACGCCGAAGCGCCATGCAGGAAGTCATCGACAGCGGCGAAACCGGAATCTTCTTCGAAAGTCCACATCGCATCGTCTCGACCCTGAAAATTTTGGAAGAGATCGCCCCGAACGCCAAAGTCTGCGTTGCCCGTGAGCTCACCAAAAAATTTGAGACCTACCACCGCGGCACACCCAAAGAACTCCTTGAGTGGTTTCAAGCCCGCACACCTAAAGGCGAAATGGTGATTCTTATGAACGGGACATAAGGCATTTCCCTGAAAAACTCAGATACCGCAACTCGTATTCCAATTTGTTAAACTGTGAACATAAATAAAACCACAATGGAAGCGAAGCGGACATAGACGAACACAAAAATGAAATCTCTTCTTCAAATGAACGCAGATAAACACAGATGAAGAATGAGTTACGTAATTCGAGTCTTTAAAAAAATCAACGTCCGTCTATGGTTTGTTTTCTAATTCCATCCAAAATTTCATGATAGCCAAATTCCTCAAGATGCTCGCGGCATTGACTCCGCTTTTCCTTATCGCTCCAAAGGCAATCGGCGCTGATGCCCGAAAACCTAATCTGATCTTCATCCTCTCGGATGATGTATCAATGGGAGATCTAGGAGCTTATGGACAAAAGCTCATTCACACACCAAACCTCGATCAACTCTGCAAGGAAGGCACTCGCTACACTTCCGCCTACACTGGAACGAGCGTCTGCGCTCCTGCACGTAGTTCATTTTTCACAGGCCTTCACATGGGGCATTGCCCAACTCGCGCAAACCGGGAAATCAAACCAGAAGGTCAACTACCCATTCCCGAAAATACGGTAACCGTTGGAAGCGTTCTAAAAAGCGCAGGTTACCAAACCGCAACCATGGGCAAATGGGGTATGGGTATGTTCGATACGAGCGGTAGCCCATTTAAAAACGGCATCGATCACTTCTTTGGCTACAACTGCCAACGCCATGCCCACAGCTATTTTCCCACTTATCTCTATCATGACGACAAGCGCTTCGAGATTCCTGAAAATGCAAACGGACAGAAAAAAATTTATGCACAGAACCTCATCCAAGAGGATGTGCTCAAATGGGTGAATCAACAAGGAGACAAACCCTTCTTCCTTTTCTATGCAACAACTCTCCCCCACGGCAAATTCGAGATCGACGATCAAGGCATCTACGCCGACAAACCTTGGACAGACCTAGAGAAAGATTATGCCGCAATGGTCACCCGACTTGATTCAGATATTGGTGCATTGGTGAAACTCCTCCGCGATAAAGGCATCGCTGAAAACACTTTGATCATTTTCTCAGGTGATAACGGTTCATCGTTCGAGCCTAACAGCGCGATTGGCAAACGCTTCAATCAGGCAATGGATGGTAAACATCGCGGATTCAAACGCGGCATGTATGAAGGTGCTCTTCGCCAAGCCTCATTCGCTTGGTGGCCCGGCACAGTTGCAGCAGGACGCGTAACCGAAGAGCCCTGGGCATTCTGGGATTTGCTTCCGACTTTCGCCGAACTCTCAGGAGCAAAGTTGCCAGATACCTTCAAACCAGATGGAAAATCGCTGGTCGAATTTCTTAAAGGAGGCCCGGCACCCAAACGGGATTATTTCTACTGGGAACTCCACGAGGGACAGGGCACAAACAGCATTCAGGCAATACGCTGGCAAGATTGGAAAGCCGTCCGCCCGGGTCCAGGTAAACCCATTGAACTCTACGACCTTTCAAAGGATCTCAGTGAATCCAGAAACCTTGCTGAAACCAATCCCGAGCAGGTGGCCAAGGCCGTAAAAATGATGAATCAAGCCCGCACGCCTCACCCACTCTGGCCCGATCCCGCCCTTTCAACTGCAAAGCCCAATAAGGTAAAGAATTAAGTCTAAGACAAATTCTCATGAACGGTACGTGACTTTCCACCCTCGCTCTTCCACAAGCACCCCATGAAAAAATCATTTCCTCTCACGTCCGCCACCCACAAGCCCGCCCGTGTGGTCGAAGGCATCAAAGCCGACATCCGCAAATACCTGAAACGGGAACGACGCAAACCCCTCCCCGAGGAAACTGATTTCTGGGATTTCGACTGCCGAAGCGGTAAAGATGCCGAGACCGCCCAACCCATCCACGTCTCCGAGATCACCAAACCCGTAGACGCCGCAGCCGCCAACAACTGGGATGCGGTCTACATCGAAATCCTAGCCAAACCCGCCAAACGGATAGCGAAGGAAAAAGAATCGGCTGAATCTGAATCATTTCAATAACCCAACTGACTTTGCTGGACGAACCGCAAAAAAGCCGCTTGAGTTCCTTCCGCTTCAGCAAACATCTAATGCCGCCGTGGTGGAATGGTAGACACTGCGGATTTAAAATCCGTTGCTCTCAAAGGCGTGCCGGTTCGAGTCCGGCCGGCGGTATTCTTAAAAAGTGGCTGGGATTTGTAGTCCCAGTATGTCGTGGGGACATTCTATCCCCATACTTCCCCACGATCTCAGATTCCAGCGATCTTCTCATCCAAGCACATACATAAAAATAGCAACGATCACAATTATTGTGAATCCTACAGTAACGAACCATATTCCGTTACGCGTTTGCATCAATATCGCTTTTTGATTTTATTCTTTTTAAGCTAAGCCTGAGACAAAAAATTTCGTATCAACCTCAACCCCGCATCCTGGCTTTTTTCCGGATGAAACTGGCAGGCTAGGATTTTGCCCTTCTCCACACTCGCCGCGAATTCCTCTCCCGCATAATTCGTGCGGGAAATGTGCCAAGTTGAATCTTCCACCAGGGGATAATAGGAGTGCACGAAATAGAAATACGGTTCTTTACCGAGCCCTTCCCAGAAAGACGAAGCAGGTTGATCCGGACAAGCGGCGTTCCAACCCATTTGCGGGATTTTTTTTCCGGTCTCTTCGCGAAAACGAACGCACTTGCCTTTAATTAAACCCAGCCCTTCAACACCCGGTGCCTCGACGCTGCCTTCAAACAAAATTTGATAGCCCACACAGATTCCGAAATAGGGTTTACCGGCAGCAAGCCATAGCTTAAGCGCATCCACCAAATCACGTTTCGCAAGTTGAGCCATGACATCGCCGAACTCTCCTTGCCCGGGAAGAATGAGATGGGTTAGCCCTTCAAGCTGTTCTGGCTTACTTACCACCACCGGATCCACCTCAAGCGAGTGCAAAGCATTTGCAACACTGCGGAGATTGCCTCCGCCGTAATCTAACAATCCAACCTTCACAACGCTTCTTTGGTGCTAGGAATTCCTTTCACCCGTGCATCTTTTTCACAGGCTTCACGAAGTGCCCTGGCCAGGCCTTTAAAAATGGCTTCCGCAACGTGGTGACCGTCGCGTCCATAGAGCACCTCAACATGGATGTTCGCACGTAGATTCGATGCCACAGCACGGCAAAATTCCTCAACCAGTGAAAACGGCATATTAGGTGCAGAAGGCGTTCCTGCTGGCGCACGGAATTCCAAGTGCGGACGATTGCTCAAATCCACGACCACCCGGGCCAGGGTTTCATCCATAGGCAAATACGCACAACCGTAACGACGGATCCCTTCCTTCGTTCCTAACGCCTCGCGCATGCACTCACCGAGCACAATTCCTGTGTCTTCAATGGTGTGATGAAAATCAACGTCGATATCACCATCTACAGAGAGTTTTAGATCAAATAATCCATGCTTTGAAAACAGCGTGAGCATGTGATCAAAAAAAGGAATCCCAGTCTTAATTTCCGCTGAACCATCACCATCCAAATTGATGCATAGATCAATTTTAGTCTCGGCCGTTTTCCTGCTGCTCTTGGCAATTCGTTGACTCATAAGTTTAAATTGTTTTGCTATTATTGCTGAGGAGCAATTCGCTCTTTCAGTTTGACTAGATAAGACTCAGGCATCCGATCGCGCTTAAGATTTTCTAAAATCGCTTTTTGTTCCGCTGCTGTGGCATTTGGCAATTTCTGCCATGCTTGACGATAAGCTTCTTCCCTTGAAACAATAACTACAGTCGAATTTTTAGGTGGACTATCGAGACGTTTGATTTCCATCTCAACCTGCCGGAGTGCTTCAAGCATTGAGTCCTTATAATTTTCATCTGGAGTGATCCACGCACCCTTCATGTTTTTTTCACGATTAAATCTATCTTTCAAACTCTTCATCTGGTCATCCAAGGCGCGCTCAGTTCTTTCCCTATCCTCAGGAGCCATACTCTCCAGACCTACTCCGCGCAATTTCTCCAGCGCATCATATCCTTCGATACCTTCAGTCAAATTAGCTTTGTAAACTTGCAGCACTTGTTTGATTTTCGGAATAAGTTCAGCCCTAGCTTTACCTTCTGAAAAATTCATTTCGTAATCCGTAAACAAGCGCAATGCCCCAAGCAAATTCGCATTAATAATTTCACGATTGATCTTATGGGCAGCAATCGACTCATCGTAGGCGTATGCATTGGATAGGTAATCATCTGCCGGAATCATTTTTCCGGAAAATTTAATCCCACCCTTACGCACGACCTCGAGTTCACCGAGAAGCGCATCATTCATATTTTTAACTTCCGCAAGCTTAGGGCTACTTGGATATTTTTTAATGAAACTCTCAAACTTCTTAGCCCTCACTTCATATTCCACCAAACCCAGCAGATTTGGCGCAGGTACCAATTTTTTCAACTCCTCAAAGTCTCTGATATCAGGCGGCTGTTTAGTAATCGATTTAATCTCAGTCTTTAGGAATTTCTTCTCATCCTTAATCCCTTCGCTGACCTGAATCTCAATCAAGCAATAAGTTTCATCCTCATAAATAACGGTTCCTTCAAAACTTTTCCCATTGTTTAATAGAACGGTATCCGCAGATGCCTGAACCAGAAGCAAAAGACTAAATAAACTAAGCGTAGGGAAAAATTGGAAATTCATAAGGATCTCTATGGGCTTTTGTCGCGAGCATCTAACCACCCTTTTACCGGAAAGTGCAAGCGCAGAGACATCCAACTAAAAAGCGCCCCCTGAGCCCCGATTTCAACGAATTTACTCCCTTTAAAGAAAAGACTTTCGCTGGCTTGATGCTTCGATAATCTCCCGCAACTCGAATTTACTCTCCGCGTGATCAGTATTGCCATCTCAAGCCAAAAAGGAGGTGTGGGTAAAACCACCCTGTCCATCAATCTCGCCCACGCCTTCGCTCGTGCAGGCTTCAATACCCTACTCGTCGATGCCGACCCCCAAGGCTCCGTCGGTTTATCCCTCACCCGCCAATCGCGCTTATTGGTGGGATTTTACGATTATTTGGCCGATCCGAGCACTCCCATGGAGCGCCTGATTGTCCCTACACGGCTGAAAACATTCTCCCTCGTCGCAGCGGGTCAGGCCAGCGACTACGAGGCAGGAAACGGCTCTTCCGGCTCACACCTCACCCGCGTGCGGACGTTGCTCAGCCAAATTGCCGCCCGCGGATATGACATTTGCATAATTGATACCGCCGCCGGCCTTTTCGGACTGAGCAATGATATTATCGCCTCCAGCAATGCCGTAATGATTCCACAACAAGCCGAACCCTTGGGAATCCGCTCTGTCCCGAAAGTTTTAGAAGGCCTCAACCGCATCCGTATCATCAACCCTCGACTACATGTGCTCGGGATTTGCCTCACGATGCTGCAATACAATCTCCAAGAAAGCCACGAAGCTGCTACAGCACTGCGCGAACTCCTCCCGGAAGAAATGCTTTTCAAAACCGCCGTCCCTCGAGATGACATTTATATACGTGCCAGCGCAAAAGGCTTGCCTGTCGCCATTCTCGAAGGTGGTGAAATTTCCGAAAACGTGTTCGACTCCATCCGCGAGGAAATTCAGGCCAAGCTCAACATAAACCATCGCCAACCCACACCCTAAAACCCAAAATGGATCCGATTAATCCATGGATAGACCCCACAGAGGTCCGACAACTAGCCGAGAAACTCTTACGCCCGGTCGAGCAAAGCCGTATCGTTTCCACAAACTCTGGCTTTGATACGTCTTTTGTGGGCTTCATCGATACCGATGAAATGGAAATAGAAATTTCTCCTGTCGTTGCACCCAAACCCGTTGAAGTTCTTCCAAAGGCTCCTACTCCAGGCGCTCCTAAATCAACTCCCGCTCCAACTCCGAGCGTTGCGGTAACAACTCCGACTCCGAACACTCCCGCTCCAAGTAATCCTGCCGACTTCAGTAAAATCAACAAAGTCGTAAAAGTCGCGTCTGAACCAAAAGTCACCACACTGTTAGATAGTCGATTTCAAATTATCCGAAACTGGTTGATAGAAAATTTCTCTGCAAAAGAAATCTTCATTTTGGATCATACTGGCACGGTGATATACGATGAAAGCCACCACGGTCGCCTTCATTTCATCGCAAGAGATCTCATCCTTCATGCCAAGCAAACCCATAACGTTCGGGTCAAATTCGGCCCAGATGCCAATTTAGAGCTAATCCCCTGCGAAACCCTCAACGGAATTGCTATACTTGGCGCGCTCTTTCACAATCCGCTACCCAATGAACACATCACCATCATCCGGGAAGTCCTAACTCAAGCCATCACCGCTTAATTGCACCTTCTCTGTTTTCTCGCTACCTTGGTTTAAAGCCTAAATTCCAAAGTTAGAAAAATTACAGCATTTTTTACGAACGAGACATTGAGGTTTTAAAGAACACCATCATTCACTTTCAAAGTTTACTACGTGAACTCAGTAATTCTCTGCACCTCAGTGGTAAATTTGCTGGAATTGATTTTCAACTTCGGTATTCGGGTTAAAACGTATACGGATCTCATTCGCCCATGCATCTCACCATCACCGAAAAACACGATCGTTTGGATGCTTTCCTTGCCGGAAAAATCCCAGAGCTTTCCCGTTCGCGAATTCAGGATCTGATCCGCGAGCAATACATCTTGCTGAACGGCAAACCCGCCAAACCGCGCGACAGCATTTCTCCCGGAGATGAAATTACCGTGGTGATCCCAGAGGCGGTCCCAGACGTGGCAAGCCCCCAAGACATTCCACTCGATATCTTGTTCGAGGACGAACACCTCATCGTCCTACACAAAGCCCATGGTATGGTCGTCCATCCCGCTCCCGGAAATCCAGACGGCACCCTCGTTAATGCCCTTCTCCATCATTGCAAAGGCAAACTCTCAGGAATCGGCGGAGTGGAGCGACCCGGTATCGTCCACCGCCTCGATAAAGACACCTCTGGCTGCTTAGTCATCGCGAAAACAGACGCCGCTCATCAGGGCCTTGCCAGCCAGTTTTCCGAGCGTTCGACGATGGAGAAAATCTACCTCGCCGTCACCAATGGCATTCCCACTAAAGAGAAAGATACCATCTTCACTCACATCGGCCGCCATCCCGTGAACCGCCAAAAAATGGCAGTCATTTCTCCGCCAGGCGGAAAAACCGCGATCACCGATTATGAGGTCATCTCCCCTGACCTAGCCACCAAGACAGCACTCGTTCTTTGTCATCTCCACACTGGGCGCACCCATCAGATCCGTGTGCACCTTCAACACATCGGCACTCCCATACTAGGTGATCCCATCTACACCAAAAAACATTCCCTGCCCGCGCCAAGACTTCTGCTCCACGCTTGGAAATTGAGATTCAACCATCCCGTCACCGGAAAAAAACTCTCCTTCACCGCCCCACCACCGGCGGAGTTCTATCCGTGGCTGCCTGAAAATTTTAAACTCTAAACTCTAAACTCCAATGAAGAGTGAAACAAAATGAACTATTGCGGTTACTTACAATTACAAATGCTTGAGTTGAAAAGTTGCATTTTCGCTTATAATTGGATCATCATTCTTTTCTAGCATCTCTAATTTTTGTACCGCCTCAGTCGTCCTAATTGCACTTAATGCCCACATGCATTTTTTTGCTACACCTCTCATGTCGTCATAATCAGGAATATTAATAGCTACTTCGTACAATTTATCGACACTTTTGGGATCCTTAATTAATTCCAGAATACTTATTATATCTTCTTCTGATTCATGCCATTTCTCGTCAAGAAGTTGCAACAAGATATCTGTATAATCTTTATCAGCACCATCGTGAAAAATAATTGCTAAGGTGCTAGGCAAATCATTTCTATTTTTTTTTGCTACATTATCTTTAAGCAATGAAAGCGTCTTTTCCTTGTATCGACAATTATGACCCTTGGGAAATTGATCCCAATAATCATCAATAAAATAATTAGTTTTATTGATTAAATCTTTATGAAATTTCCAGAAATCAAACATTATTTTATTATGTTAAAACTTTTAATTAATGGATTAAATATGTGCGTGTTAGATTGTATGCCTATATTTCTCACGCCTTGTTCCATTTTCCACAACAAGCTTCCTCTAGCCGCCCATCCACTTGCACCTGCTGCAGTTCTGTGTCCCACAGTAACCTGATTAATATATTTCATAGCTCCTGGTTTCATTGTGATTTTTACTAAAACATCATATCCGGCTTTTTGTAAATATGCTCTAGAATAATTCACGCTTGGAGAAACGAACAGTTCTTTTCCGGGTAGATAAGTCAACCCATTATTTCTTACCATTGCTGCATATTCAGCATTAGACATTGCTCGGTAAAAAACTCCACCTTGTGCCGCAGTAGCATTAATAGCAGAGGCCCCAGTGATACATCCGGCTACATCAATTATAAATCTCTCCCCCCATACTTGCCTAGGCTCTTGAAGTTCAGTGCCATCTAATGTCTGGCCTGTTGCACCCCTGGATAACTTCAAAGCCAAGCCAATACCCGTAGGGCTGTTCGCATAAAATGATTCTAATAGCCCTTCATGATTCATCAAATGTTGAAACGCTGCCGTGTAAGCTCCATTTGCAAATTTTCCTCCTCCCAAAACAGAGACGGTTCCGCCTACTACTGAAGCCTTGATAGTCCTAGATGCCACTGCCGTTGGCCCCGTGGCATTTGCATCACCTAAAAGTCCATAATCTCCAGCGGCGGCACTTGCACCAGCTGAAAAGAATCCATCTTGGAATTTTCCTCCCATGGCTTCGTTTGCAGTTCCACCAAGAATTCCATGACCCGCCACGTGCTTAGCAGTAGCCATATTAAATCCGGGATTTTGCGGTGTCATTCCGTGAAGGACTCCCCCTGCTATCGCTCCTTGAATTCCGCCAACAACAGCACCTCTCAGAACGTCACCTATATCGCCTCCGTTTAGCGCTGGTCCTAATCCGCCACCTATAGCCCCGGCAAATCCTCCTGAAACAGCCATGCCCGTAGCGCTAAGCTGGCCACCCACTGCACCTGTGGTTGTAAACATCCCACCCAATCCGGAGAGGTAAGCCGATGCCGCCCATGCAGCCACAGCAACGACCACTACCACCACTATCGTCCGCCAATTCTCCATAATGAAACTCCCGATTTTACTGAA
>JBILAN010000031.1:0-30357 GCA_044354135.1 Luteolibacter sp. | reverse complement strand
AGGAGAAGGGACATTCCTGTCCCTTGCTTTTCATGCGCCGCAGGCTCTGGACTGCTGCGGTGATCCGCAGCTCTCAAGACGGATGATTTCAAACGGAAATCACGGTAACAACCCATCACCACTATCACCCACCCTAAACCCAAAAGCTGGGAATGATCCCAGCAGTCCAAAGCCTGCGGCGAGTTATTTAGCCTTTGAGATTGAAGTCGGCGTTATCCTTTCTTAGTAATGAAAGATCACGCAGAATTTCACCCCATCAAAGACGACCAGTCGCTTTGCGTCGCGACTAGTCGTGGAATAACTGTTAGACTTGCAAAATTCAAAATATGAATCGTTGGAATATTCCAGATTGGCTTGAGAAGGCTGTTACTGATAGGGATAGGTGCTGCATTTATTGTGGTGTTGATTTTGATGTGCCTAGTTCACTGAGGGGCATGCGTCCATCTTGGGAGCACATCGTAAACGATGCTAAAATTGTAACGGCTGAAAATATTGCTCGTTGTTGCATTTCCTGCAATGCAAGTAAGGGATCAAGAGTGCTTGCTGATTGGCTTCAATCAAACTATTGCAAACGCAAATCCATCACTGAGCTAGGTATTGCTCAAATAGCGCGGGCTGCGTTAGTAGATTATCGAAATAAAACAGGTAAATAAAAGCAAAGGCATGTTTTCCAAAAGTGGTCGCCTAACAATTCGTTCACATCACTAGCCTCAGTTAAATTCACTTCCCCCTACTCCGCCCGTCCGCGATGTATTTCGCTAGGCGCTCTTTCATCTGCTCTGCAATTTCCGGGTTGTCTTTGATCACGTCTGTATTCTCGGATGGATCTTTTGACAGATCGAACAATTCTAATTTCTGGGTCTTGCTACCGAGAGAAACCAGCTTCCATTGACCGGCACGATAACCAAACTTTCCAACTGAGCCATTGTCCTGCTGGATCAGATGATCCCTACCCTTTGCGCCGGCTTTTCCGAGCAGGGCCTCTGATACATCAAAACTATCGGGAAACTCGTTTTCCTGAATGGGCGTTCCTGTTAGAGCAGCGAAACTGGCGGCGATATCGATCGTGCAAACCATTTCGTCTGACACACCCGGCAGGATTTTTCCTTTCCAACTGGCAATAAACGGCGTGCGCGTGCCGCCCTCATAGACACTGTATTTGCCGCCGCGATACGGGCCGCTCGGTTTGTGATCGCCAAGTTTCTCAACCGCCTGATCCTTGTAGCCATCGTCCAGAACCGGGCCATTGTCGGAGCAAAGAATCACCAAGGTGTTCTCCGCGATCTTGAGTCGCTCCAGGGTTTTCATCAGTTCTCCCACGCACCAATCGAACTGGAGGATGGAATCGCCGCGAAACCCGAGACCGCTTTTTCCCTGGAACCTCTCATGCGGCATGCGCGGCACGTGCAAATCGTGCGATGCGAAGAACAGGAAGAACGGTTTGTCATGGTGTGCTTCGATCCATGCGTTGGATTTTTTAATCCACTTGTCTCCCAAATCCTCATCACGGAAACGTGCGGCATGTCCGCCGGTATAGAATCCGATGCGGCTGATGCCGTTGTGGATCGTGCCATTGTGCCCATGCGACCAATCCATTTTCAGCGTATCCCGATGACTGATTCCCGTCGGATGATCTTTCGCGGGAATTGCTTCACCCACCCAAAGCGGATCCTTTGGGTCGAGCCCGACCACCCGATGATTTTCCAGAAAAACCTGCGGCACACGGTCGTTGGTGGTGGGCAACAGGAAGGCATGATCGAAACCGATCTCCAGAGGGCCGGGTTTGATCTCTCCGTTCCAATCGGGACCGTTTTTGGCACCCAAGCCCAAATGCCATTTTCCTATCACTGCCGTATGATATCCGGCTTTCTTGGCAAGGTCCGGAAGCGTGGTCGTTTCCGGATCAATCGTCAGCTTGCCATTCGGAGGCGCGATGCCTGTTCCTTTTTTTCGAAACGCATAAGTGCCGGTCAGCAGGGAAAACCGCGTCGGCGTGCAGGTGGAGGCGGAGCAATATCCGCTGGTGAAACGCCGGCCCTCATTGGCTAGCTTGTCGATGTGCGGGGTTTGAAATGCCGTCGCGCCATAACACGACAGATCTCCGTAACCGAGATCGTCCGCCATGATCACAATCACATTCGGTTTCTCTGCCGCATCCAGCTTAGCCTGAAAAACAAGGACGCCAAACAAGAGCATGCACAAAATGAATGACGAAGTGGACATGAGCGGATGAATAACCGATATTTTAAAAAACACGAGCGAATCATCAGAGGTGGCATGGCGATGGAAGACCGCCGCCACCGTCTCAAGCCACCACAAATCCTGCGGCCTGCTCCGGCGTGAGCTCGATGCACTGCCAAGGCAGGCCATGGGCGTTGAGATCGGCCATGAAAGCATCGGGATCGTGTTGTTCCATGTTCCAGACACCGGGTTTGTTCCAGCCGCCCTCGAGCATTTGCCTTGCGCCTATCATCGCCGGGACACCGGTGGTGTAGGAAATCGCCTGTGAGCCGACTTCCGCGAAGCAGGCCTCGTGATCGCAGATGTTGTAAACGTAGATCGCTTTCGCTTTGCCATCCTTGATTCCGGTGATGACGTTGCCGATGCAGGTTTTGCCTTTGGTGGTTTCCCCGAGGTCGCCGGGGTTCGGGAGGACGGCTTTAAGGAACTGCAGCGGCACGATTTTCTGACCTTGGTATTCGACCTCGTCAATGCGGGTCATGCCGACGTTTTGGAGGACTTCCAAATGTTTCAGGTAGTTCTGCGAAAACGACATCCAGAACTGCGCGCGTTTGAGGGTCGGGATGTGTTTGACGAGAGACTCGAGCTCCTCGTGATACATCCGGTAAATTTCGTAGGTGCCGACCTGTTGCGGACAGGTGAACGGCTGATGTTTCGACATCGGAGCGGTCTCGACAAATTTGCCGTCTTCCCAATGGCGGCACTCGGCGGTGACTTCGCGGATGTTGATTTCCGGATTGAAGTTCGTGGCGAACGCGCGGCCGTGATCGCCACCGTTGACATCGATGATGTCGAGCGTGTGGATTTCATCGAAATGATGTTTCAGCGCCCAAGCGGTGAAAACATTGGTCACTCCCGGATCGAAGCCGGAACCGAGCAAGGCGGAGAGGCCGGCTTTTTCAAATTTTTCCTGATACGCCCACTGCCAGGAGTATTCGAATTTCGCAACGTCGAGCGGCTCGTAGTTTGCGGTGTCAAGGTAGTCGATACCGGCCTTCAAACAAGCATTCATCAGGTTGAGATCTTGGTAGGGAAGGGCGACGTTGATCAGAAGGACCGCACCGGTCTTTTTGATGAGCGCGGCGGTTTCATCGGAGTTATCGGCATCGACTTGCGCGGTGGCAATGGTTTTGCCGGTGCGTTGCTTGACGGATGCGGCGATCGCATCGCATTTCGAAACCGTGCGGGACGCGAGAGTGATTTCGCCAAAAGTCTCGGGAAGCATCGCGCATTTGTGAGCGACCACACTTCCGACTCCGCCGGCTCCGATGATGAGGATATTTTTCATTTCAATAAGGGGTGAGGTTTGGGATCTGAACGATGGGCGTATCGAGAGCTACCGGGGGCGAATTGGCAAGGATTTCAAAGTGGCGATTTAAGAAGGAAGAAAATTAGAACCACGGATAAACGCGGATGAACACGGATAAGAACTAAGGATTCAAAAATTGAGACCAGAAATGCACGCTGTGGTTTAATTTTAAGAACAAATCCGCGTGCATCCGCGGTTCTCTTAATTAAACGATGAAACATCACGGCATGAGATCGATGCCGAATTTCCTCAGGATAATCACCGTCAGCCAGAAAAACACCGTGGTCAGGACGCAGTTTACCGCAAGAGCACTCCAAAATGACCAACCATGCCGCAGCATCCAGGGTAGAATCAGGAACATAGGCAGGGTTGGCAGGACAAACCAGAACGTCCCCTCGGCGTGGCCGGCGATTTTTAAGGAGGATTGGCCACCCTGCCACATCCAGATCATGGCTAACAATGACGTCAGCGGCAGGGCGATCAGCAGGGCAGAGAGCTTGTCGCTAAAAAGCTGCACCTTATTGACCATGAGGATAATGACCGCTGTGAGCAGGACTTTGACGACATCGAAGAGCTTGAATGACAGAATTTCGGACCAAGGTAGATTGGACATGCCCAAATCTTCCGCTGCTTTCAAGAACCATCAATATAAAATGCACGAAAGTTGACCGTGGGCGGCTTTTCGCTAAAGTTCCGCTATGAAAGCTGCTGAACTCGCCGAAAAAATCCTGGATGCCATGCTCGGTCACCTCGGAATCATTGCGAAAATCGAGATCCAAGACACCGAAGAAGGCCCATGCTTGCAAATTTTCTCCGCGGAGAAAGATGCGATCATTGGCGACCACGGGGATAGGCTCGATGACATTCAATATCTCGTAAACCGCATCCTGCGCCGCCAAATGCCAGATGCCGAACGCGTAAAAGTGGATTGCGAACATTTCCGCACGATGCAGGAAGATCAACTCAATCAGGAAATCCGCGATCTGGTCGATTTGGTGAAAACCCAAGGCAAAACCTACCGCGTCCGTCCGCTCAACGCCTACTATCGCCGCTTGGCATACAACGTGATTGCAGCTGATGAAGCCGTCGTCGCGTCTTCACCCCCCGGCGATGACAGACTCAAACGGATTTCGATTTCCCTCAAAACCAAGTAGCCATGAAACATTTCTTCTTCGATTGCGGCCCGCGCGATGCCACCATATCTCTCGGTTTACTGATTCTAAGAGTTGGAATTGGTTTGTTGATGCTTTTCGGCCACGGCATTTCCAAGCTCCAAGGCTTCGCAGAGAAATCCAAAGGTTTTCCCGTGCCTGATTTCTTCCCGCTGAAATACATGTCATCCCCAGTTAGCTTGGGCGCGACCATTTTTGCGGAAGTCGCTTGCGCGGCAATGTTGGTTCTCGGTCTTGCAACTCGTCCTGCCGCTTTCGTGCTGGCGTTTACCATGACGGTCGCCGCTTTCAATATTCATGCGGCAGGCCCGTTGTTCATGAGTGGCGGCGCTGGCGCTAAAGAACCTGCCATCCTGTTTATTCTCCCTTGCCTCGCTCTCTTACTCAGCGGCGCTGGCTCCCTATCTGCCGACGCAATGATTCTCAAAGAACGCCGCAGAAGCTGGTAACATTTCACCCACGACATTTTGGAAACCCACCACCTAGTTATGCCGGGAGACTTGAATCATTACGGTTCATTGTTCGGCGGACGCATGCTGGCATGGGTCGATGAAGCTGCATGGGCTGCTGCTTCCACCGAGTTTCCTCATTGCCAGTTCGTCACCATTGCCATGGACAAGGTCGAATTCCGCCAAGGAGTTGGCGATGGCACGATACTGAAAATCAACTGCTCGCTCGCGAGAAAAGGCAATTCATCCGTCACTTATCATGTCATCGTCACCGATGCAAAAAATGCTCCGGAGATTCCTGTTTTCCAAACCCATGTCACTTTTGTCTCGGTGAACGATCAAGGCGAGAAACGAGCCATCTGATTTCTCAAGATGCTTCACACGCTTGATATCGTCCTTCCGCTTGAGAGTTCTGAACAAGATGATGCTCGCAAGCTTGCGGTGGCGAAAATGTTAGGGATAGTTCCATCACGCGTGCGCGGTATGCGTTTGCGAAAACATTCCATCGACGCGCGCCAACGTCAGGTGAAAGTTCAGTTGCGTATCGAAGTCGCAGTGGACGAGGATTTACCAGATGAGCCGAAACCCATTTGGTCTGCCCCTGCCCTTTCCGCCGATGCCAAAAAAATTCTCATCATCGGGGCCGGGCCTGCGGGATTGTTTGCCGCGCTGCGCTGCCTTGAGCTAGGCCAAAAACCCGTCATCCTAGAACGCGGCAAAGACGCCTCCTCGCGTCGCTTCGATCTCGCCCCGATCCTGCGCGAAGGCCGAGTGATCGAAGATTCTAATTACTGCTTCGGCGAAGGCGGAGCAGGCACATTTTCCGATGGCAAACTCTACACCCGCGCCACCAAAAGAGGCCCGGTGGCTGAAGTCTATCGGGTATTGGTGGCTCACGGAGCTCCTGAAAAAATCCTCACCGACGCACACCCTCACATCGGCTCGAACCTTTTGCCAAACGTTGTCAAAGCAATGCGCCAATCCATCATCGACCATGGCGGCGAGGTGTTTTTTCAAGCAAAGGTAAATGATTTCCTTATCTCGCAGGGAAAAATCCATGGCGTCACCACGGTCGATGGACGCGAGTTTCTCGGCAATGCCACGATTCTCGCCACGGGTCATTCCGCTCGTGATATCTATCAGCTCTTGGCGCGAAAAGGCATTTTGATGGAGCACAAACCATTCGCCATCGGTTTCCGCATCGAGCACACGCAACCATTCATCGACCGCCAGCAATACCACATTCCCGAAGGTCAACCGCGCCCAGATTTGTTGCCTGCTGCGCGTTACCGACTCGCCACCAAAATCGAAGACCGCGGCGTGCATTCTTTCTGCATGTGCCCGGGTGGTTGGATCGTTCCAGCAGCCACCGCTGATGAACAAGTTGTCGTCAACGGCATGTCGCTTTCCCGCCGCGATTCTCCTTTCGCAAACTCCGGCTTGGTCACCACCATCGAACCCGAAGATGTCGCCCACCTCATTGCCAAACACGGCATCCTTGCAGGCATCGCGTTTCAGGAAAACATCGAGCACGCAGCAAAACGCGCGGGTGGTAATGAAAAGCTCGGACAAGTCGCTCCCGCCCAACGTGCTGCGGATTACCTGATAGGAAAGATTTCCTCCGATCTACCAGAAACATCGTACTTCCCCGGCGTGAACTCCGCTCCTCTTCATGAACTTCTCGCGAAGCCCATCACGCATCGTATTCGCCAAGGATTGAAACTTTTTAATCGCCAGATCAAAAAATACGCTTCATCCGAGGCGTTGTTGTTAGGATTCGAAACCCGAACCTCCTCTCCCTTACGCATCCCACGCGATCCGGAAACCTTCGTGCATCCCGAGGTATCAGGACTCTTCCCCTGCGGAGAAGGCGCAGGCTACGCGGGTGGAATCGTCTCCGCCGCATTGGACGGAATGAAAGTCGCCGAAGCTACAGCTGCGGTGAGTCGTTAATTCTCGGAAAGACAGAAAAGATTAACCACGAATTTCACGGATAACACGAATGGTTGCTGATAAATCGCCGTTCCGGATGAACATCAACTTATCTGTCTTCGTATTCGTGTTATTTGTGAAATTCGTGGTTTAAAAACTTTGGTGCGTGTTCGGTTCACTTCCCTTTATCGAGCTCGACTTTGTAGTCACCGATCGCCCACTGAGTCCCAGCCAAGTAATGACGCAACACTTCCGGATGCCAGAACATGTCGTGGTTATGACCGATCGAGCAGTAGAAGACCCGCCCTTTGCCCCAGTTTCTCGCCCACGCGACACCATAGTCGTTGTCCTTGCGTTTCATACCTTTGACTTCGGCGGATTTCTCAGGATCCAGGCGCAACAACATATGCACTTTCGATGAATCATAGGGAGCTTTGAACTGATAAATCTCTTCTTTGAAATCCAGACGCTGACCGTTGAACATCGCTGCAAGCGGATGTTTTTCCTGACCAGGCTCGACATAAATGTTCACCTGCGATCCCGCACCCCAAGGATGCCCATCGAAATAGCCATTGATCATTTCGCCATATTCAGGCCACTCGTAAAACGTATCGGTAGCTGCATGGATCCCGACGAAACCGCCGCCACCTTTGACATACGCCATCAGGTTTTCTTTGAGCTGAAGCTCGTATGTTTTCGCGGCTTCTTTTTCCTCAGGAGACATTTTCGACAGCTCTTCTTTGAATGGAGAAAATGGATTCTGCGTGGTGCTTAGAAAACAGATCGCATCGAACTGGCCGATCTTGTCTTTCTCGAAATTCGAAAGTTCATCGCTAATCACCGCTTCATACGCGCCGGTTTTCTTGCCCATTTCTAACAGTGCCAATTTTCCCGTCGCGATGGATTGATGGCGGAATCCATTGGTTCGCGAAAACACCAGCAGCTTACGTGGCTTTGCAGGTTTTGCATAAGGCTCAGCGGGAATCGATGCGGCGATTTTTTCAACCGCGCCAGCAGGAGCTTGTTCAGTTGCAGGATTGTAAGCCACGACCAATGAGGCGATAAGGGCGACGGCGCAGGAGGGAATAAGTGCTTTCATATCGATTAACGTTTCAAAGAGCTTCTGCAACAAACCACCACTTGCCGATAAAAAAATTATGCGGAACACTATCACTAACTCATCCTGACCCGATATGAGGTTTTTAAAGCCACTCCACGACTATCCACTTGCTGGATCGCGCATTATACGGCTAGTAATACGAACCTAGATTTTCATGACCTCCCACACTGCCGTCCTCGACTCCGCACAGGCGAGCAAACTACGCAAAATCCTTGAAGAGCAGGGATTCGAGTTTGTTGATAAGGAATACACGATTTTTGCTGCGAAGAAGGGCAAGCTGAACGTCAGTGTTTACGAAAAAGGCCCGAAAGTTCTAATCCAGGGAAAGGACACGGAAGATTTCATCCGCTTCACCCTTGAGCCGCTGGTGCTTGGTGAGGCAAAATTGGGCTACGAGGAAATCACCGATCCCGAACATTTTGCCCCGCACTTCGGGATCGATGAAAGCGGTAAGGGCGATTTTTTCGGGCCGCTCGTTATCGCTGGGGTTTACACGAATGCGGAAATCACCCGCAGCCTGATCAAGGCGGGCATCATGGATTCGAAACGCATCACCACACCCGCTAAAATTCGCCAACTTGCTGCGGTCATAAAGGCAACGCCGGGAATCGAGATCGATGTGATCGCGCTGCGTCCAGAAAAGTATAACGAACTATACGCATCGTTCAAAAATCTCAACAGCATGCTGGCATGGGGGCATGCCACAGTGATTGAAGAACTTGTCAAAAAGAAACCCGACTGCCCGCGCGCGCTTTCCGACCAATTTGCCAAAGCCGAGGTTTTGCAGAAGGCTTTGAAACAAAAAAATATCACTCTCACTCTCGACCAACGCACCAAAGGTGAGTCAGATACTGCCGTCGCAGCTGCATCGATTCTGGCACGCGAGCGCTTCATCGATTGGATGGATGGAGCGACAAAGAAAGCCGGCTTTAAAATACCTCTCGGAGCTTCAGCCGCAGTCGTGGAAGCCGGGAAAAACCTGGTCAAAGCTCACGGATCGGATGCCTTAGGCAAATACGCCAAACTCCATTTCAAAACCACCCAGCAAATCACGGGTGAGCTGTTTTGAAATCCGAATAACTCATGATCGGAATAGCCAAGTGATTTGCAGCGTTCCGGAGTTCTTTATCGATTTTTGTCACCAGAATGAAATCGATAGGCAAAGGCTTGGAGCGGTCAATATCCTCGAGCTCCTGAGGATGCCTGCCTGATATGAACTCCCAGACGAAGTCGGCATGCACAAATTCATCTCCAAGCGTTGGCTCCGGCTCATTTTCACCCAACCAAAAAACCATTCGGTGCGGCTTGATCCCAGTCACTCCTTCTTTATTCAACCACTTTAACGGTGTGATACGCCTTTTGATATATAGTTTCCATCGCTCCTGTAGCCAGAAAACATCCAACGGAGAAACTTTCATCGCTTCCTCCAACGCCTGCATGCAATTTTCAGAATGATACGGCTTCTCGACTTTGTGATAACGCGCGCTCCATTTGCCAGGAGCGATTGTGCGCAAGGATAGCGCCAACACCTCACACTTGCATCTTCTGACTAATAAACTTGGCAGCGGACTTACCCGTGTTAATCGCCCAAAAAAACTGACGACTTCTCCCTGTATGCCCACGCGTTGATCCGCCAAAATCCCGATGATCCCATTGTCTCTCAAAAATCCTCCAACCTGATGCAGGCTGTCTCGCTTGGAAAAAAGGCGCGTTCCATCCGCCTCTCTCATTTTCAAAACTCGTTCATTCAAAATGAGGTTGTTGAGCGGACGGTAGAAAGCACCGCTCTTGGTCCCTTTTGGGAAAAAATGATTCAGTCTCGTGAGCAATTCCCAGTTTCCCATGTGCGCGAGCAGCAGCACGACACCACGGCCTTGCGCGCAGGCTTCTTCCAACATCTCTGGATTTTCAACCACCAGCATATCATCGATTCCGCCTCCCTCGGCTTTTGGAGAAATGGATGAGCTTAGTAAATTCGCAGCCGTTCTAACAAATGAAGATCTCGCCATTCTTTCAACCTCTTCCATTTCCATTGGAGCGAAAGCAATACGAAGATTCCTAACGATCATGCGCCGCCGAAAATTAACCAGCGGCCACATCAACATGCCTGCAAATTCACCGAGCTGGAAGACATACTCCGCGGGTAAAAAGCGCATGAATGCGGCCATGAGCGAATGTCCGAAAGCCTCAACTCGCCAGCTCAGTCTTTTTCCGAAACCCGCAACCATCTATTCCAATTCCTCTCTCCTACCAAGCGTGATCGCCAAGCCAATCGATCCAACGAAAATGAAATAGCAGGCCAGAAGCTCGAGATAACTTTTACAAATTTTAGGAATTTCTGGTGCAAAAGCATCTCCCATAGAGGCTTCCCAAAACTGTGGGGCGCCGATAACACGGTTAAAGACATAGATAATTAATAACGCTGCGCCGATAAACCCCGCACCCGCATGCTGCCCCATAGTTGAGAAGAATTTCAACATGACGTATCGATGCCGCGCTACTGTGATGAGAGACAAAAAGATCAGTAATCCGACCACCCAAGCATGAGGAAACGGCCATTTCATGATTCCCGAAATGAAATCCTCAAGTTCGCCAACCAATGCCGCAGCCAAACCAAATGCCAATACGCGGCATACGCAGCGTCGGTGCCCGGAATGTGCCATTGCGCCGAACATGACAGCGGTCGATGTAGCAAGGAAAGCAGCTTGTAGTAGCTCAACCGTGCCACGCTCAAGCGGCACACCCGGCTTATTCGGCAACCATGCGGGCAGTAAAATCGCTGCCGAGCCAGCGCAAATCAGCACCCCGCGAAGGAGGGATTTTTTCCATGAACCTGGATTGGATTTACGGCTTGGAGTCATTGGCACCCCTTTGCCTAAATCGTTTTACCCCTCCTTTGCAAGGCGGATGAGTCGAAACCTTGTTCATTCCCTGAGCTTGCGATGCCCGCTTTTGCCGCTATCCTTTCCCCAACGTGAAAACGCTTTTTGAAAAAATTTACGATGGGGAAATCACCGCAGACATCGTTCACCGCGATGAGATCTGTTGTGCCTTCAGAGATATTTCACCCCAAGCACCCACGCACATTCTTGTCACTCCCCGCAGAGCCATCCCTCGAATCGGGGAGGCAACTCCTGCTGATCAGGAAATTCTCGGGCATCTTTTGCTTACTGCAGGAAAAATTGCTCGGGATCTTGGCTTGGCTGAAACAGGCTTCCGCACCGTGATCAACCACGGTCCTCATGGTGGCGAGACCGTCCCCCACCTGCACATACATCTTCTCGGCGGTAGACAACTCACATGGCCTCCAGGCTGAATTATGATCACCGCCCGATTTTTCCATCTCTTCACTGGCATTTGTGCTACCGCTGTATCATGCCATCCCCAACCCTCGAAACCCAAGGTTGAACGCGTTGTTATGGTGCATGGAATTTTCGAAGATGGAAAAGCATACGATTCGTTGAAGCGACGTTTGGAGTATCACGGCATAGAATGTTACGTGCCTAAACTCAAACCAGCAGACGGCAGAGGCGGATTGGAAAATCTCGCGCAAGGATTACAACGCGACATCGAAAATCAATTTGGTGCTGATAAGTCGTTCGGTATCATCGCATACAGCATGGGCGGTTTGGTTTCTCGTTATTATCTTCAAGAACTCGGCGGTGCGGACCGCTGTGAAACATTTATCACCATTTCCACTCCTCATCACGGCACAAAAGTCGCACATGCATATCCAACCAAAGGTACTCAGCAAATGCGACCAGGCAGTGAGTTTCTACAAAAACTCCAGGCATCCGAAGATAATTTAAAAAACATTCCCATCGTCTCTTATCGCACCCCTTTCGATCTAATTATCGTTCCAACTGATTCGTCCGTTTGGGATCGCGCCGAAAATCTTAAATACAATGTCTCACTACACCCTCTCATGCTTCACAGTAAACCCGTGCTCGATGATATCGAGAAACGTCTCGTTCACTAAAGTCTAACAAAAATTATGAAATTATATCATCCTATCATCGCCATCGCCATCGCCTTATCCGCATGCGCACCAGGCAATCCTCAAATTCGAGTAACTAGCCAACATCTAACGGAAAATCAAAAGTCCGCGATCGGTAAAAAAATCTGGCAAAACGAATCCGGCGGAAAAATTGACGGGCTTACCGCATGGAATGTGGGCGAAGAATTTCCCTCGCTGGGCATCGGACACTTCATTTGGTATCCAGCTGGGTTTAAAGGAAAATTCAAAGAGAGCTGGCCGGATTTCATTGCCTACGCAAATAGCAAAGGTGCTAAAGCGCCAACAATTGCTAAAGTTGCCGATTCGCCATGGAGTTCACGTGCTGAGTTCATCAAAGATTTCAGATCACCCGAAATGGTTGGTTTGCGTAACTGGCTGGCTGCCACGGTGAATCTACAGACCGATTTCATCATCGAGCGTTCACGCGGAGCATTCCCAACGATTCTCGCTGCTGCTCCTCCCACCGAGCGCTCAAAAATTCAAGCAAACTACCACAAAGTCGCCTCAACTCCAAATGGCACTTACGCTTTGATCGATTATGTAAACTTCAAAGGCGAAGGCACGAGTCCGACCGAAAAATACAAACGCCAAGGCTGGGGATTATTGCAAGTTCTAGGTGACATGGAAGAGGTCAGCTCCGGTCCTGAGGCAGCAAAAGAATTTGCCGCATCCGCAAAACGCATCCTGTCACGCCGTATCGATAACTCACCACCGGAACGTGGCGAAAACCGCTGGCGCGAAGGTTGGCACAACCGCTGCGATACTTACCGGAAACCGCTCTAACAAGATCGTGGATTGCAGATCGTGGATGGAAGATGCTATCCAAATCTCAAATTTCCAATCTCCTATCCACTATCTCTTCCCTATGATTCCTGCCCGTAAAATCATGTATGAGGTTTCAACCAGCCTCAGGCAGTATCTTTATCGTTTTGATCGACTTCGAGATATTCCGAATATCTATCCGGACTTGGTACGATTCACAGGCGCAATACCTTACGAAGACACCCGTGGCCATGAAACGCTTTGGTTGACCGTGATGTATCCACCTGAAGTCATCGATGATTTACGCCGTGGACTGATCCGTATCTACAGCGAATTGAAAATCGGTCGCGATGCTGCAGCACATGAACATGAGCACCTCATGGTGGATAGAATCGACTATGGAGATTTCGGAAACTCCAAGCCGTTTCGCATCCGTGTAACGAACCTTTTCAATGACAACTCTGATTATTTCTACGTCAAACAAGCGGATGCGTCGCGAATCTATGGATTGGAGCTAGAGCATATTCTTTCGCCAAACCGGATCAACTACATCATCAGTGGCAACACATTGATCGAAGAGCACATCGCCGGAGTCCCAGGCGATATGTTCATGCGGGATTATTTGAGCAATCCCGCGCTCAACAAAGTTCGTATCGCCAAAGAGTTCACCAAATTTACCGAGCGCTCGTTCATTCGCTTGTTAGGCGACATGCGCAGCGTCAACTATGTGGTGGATATTACACCAGACTTCGAAGAAGTGCAGTATCGCGTCCGACCCATCGATTTCGATCAGCAGTCCTACGAAGGAAACGGCAACATTTATTTGGCGTTTCGTTTTAATTCTAACCGACCTGTTACCCGCCTCGCCTTCGAGGTATTGAATCGGAAATCCATTGATCAATACGTCAACGAAGAGCACGCGCAGATGGCAAGAAGAGCAAAAGTGGAGTCAACACGCCTGCGTACCGTACTGGGGATCATGCGTCGCGATACGATTGCACCCGATGCTCATGTTCGGAGGCTGGCGCTAGACCTCAATCGCATGCATGGCACGACGGATTTCAGCGATTGTGCTTCAATGGGCGAACTGACCGCCGAACATATTTCTTTGATGTTGGGAGTGTAGCTGGGGATTCCAGCTCCAGTCGGTTCTTGGGGAATCCTGCCCCAAGAATTCATTTGTTTGCTTGGACATAACGCTACCGCTCCATATATAACAAACTTGACTATTTGCGAATTTCCCATTTCCGCGCTATCTCTCTGTCATGAGCAAACGAGTGGTGATCTATGGTGCGAGCGGTTTTATCGGAAAAGGTCTCGCAAGCATGCTCAGTTCCGATGGCTGGGAAGTCATTGGAGTCAGCCGCAAAGGCTGTGGACAAGTCGACGGAGTGTCTTCATGGACCACCCCGGAAAAGGTCGATCTCGCAGGTTGTGAGGGAGTGATCAATTTATCTGGCGAACCCGTCAACCAGCGTTGGACTGAAAAGAAGAAGCGCACATTTCATTACAGCCGCATCGGCGTCACCAATCTTATCGTTGAGAAAATTTCCAATCTCACCCCAGAGCTCCGACCTAAAATTTTAATAAACGCCTCAGCGGTCGGCTATTACGGTGGATGTGGTGATGAGATTTTGGATGAACAAGCCTCACGCGGAAAAGGGTATCTCGCCGAACTTTGTGGTGAATGGGAAAAAGCTGCTCTGCAAGCAGCACCATTAGGAATCCGAGTCCTACAATTTCGTATCGGCGTCGTACTCGGCAGAGGTGGCATGGCTTTCGAAAAATTACTTAGCGTTTTTAAGTTAGGAATCGGAGGTCGTTTAGGAAATGGTAAGCAATGGACGCCATGGATTCATGTGGATGATTTACGTCGCGCCATCATGTTTGCCCTATATCATCCAGAACTCCACGGCGCCATAAACGGCACCGCACCACACCCAGAAACGAATGCCGCACTCACTCAAAAATTTGCCAAAGCCGTCGGCCGATGGGTGTTTTTTCCAGTTCCTGGCTTTGTTTTGAAAATCGTATTCGGCGGCTTCGGCGGAGCGTTATTAGAAGGCCAACGCGCCATTCCGAAGCAATTGCTTGATGCAGGATTTCTATTTCGGTTCAATACGCTGGATGAGGCGCTTGAGGATTTATTGACCACTCGATCCTAACATGAAGACGTATCTCCAAATACTAATTGCCTTACCATCACTCCTTTTAGGAACTGCCAACGCAGAATCAAAATACACCAAGGATCAGGTAATTGCACTCGGACGAGTCATTCTCTCGGCAGATGTAAACAAAGATTACAAAGCCTATTTTTGGGACACCGAACCTCAATATAATGACAAGACTAAATCATGGTCATACCTCGCAAAACATATTCCAGTCACCCCTGGCGGAGCCATCCACATATTTGAGATAAGGGAAGCCGACTGCTTTTACCGTCTCGGTTGGATTTCCAATCAGCGGACTTCCTCTGGCTATGATAAATTTCGAATTCAATCTTCCGTTAGAGGCAAACTAACAGATCTAATCGAGAACTATAAAAAGCCTTAAACACGAATACCTTCTTGCTAAGGCAAGAGAATTAGAATCCTGAAAGAAGCCACGTGCCATCTCTCCCTGATGCCAACCAGATCAAATACATTGGCCCGGGGACATGACCCCGAGAACTAAGCACCAGAAAAAGCAGCACCCAGAAGGGGCGCCAGAATCGAAACATCACCCACATCGATTTGTCTTCGACCGGCTTCGGGGTCAGGTTTCTGCTTTCCTCATCCCCGGGGTAGTCGTCGTTGCACTCCTCAACACCCCGCTAATTTCTGAAATCCCTGCCGGGATGATGCTTTGAAAGATTAGGCGGAGCGACGAATGTGAAAAATTCTTCATTCAAAAATCAATAATCGTTAATCAATTCGTAATGTGGCGCGGTTTCATATTCGGTTTGAATGACGATTGATGATTGTTGAGGTTTGATTTTTGAATGTAGAGTAATAAGCTCAACTGGTTGCTTTTCCCTATGCTTTCCAAGGGACCGCATGACCCGAACATAAGCCAATTTCACGAATCGACTGATTTTTCTCTTTGCAAGCCAGCTGGGCTGGGCTAAGCGTGTCGCCCGCCTATAACGGTGGTCGTAGCTCAGTTGGTAGAGCCCCGGATTGTGATTCCGGTTGTCGCGGGTTCGAGTCCCGTCGATCACCCCACTTTTTTCTTCGCTTTCGGAGCTGTTTCCGAGTTCGAAGAAAGGGGTGATTTAACCGTCATTTTCTGAATGCAACCGCTGGAAAGCCGCATCCAATACAAGTTCCGCAACTCGCTTTTATTAGCCGAGGCGTTAACGCACCCAAGCTTGGCTTACGAGTCACAGCGCCCCCATTTCGATAACCAACGCCTGGAGTTCCTTGGCGATGCCGTGCTTCAACTCGCTGTGACCGAGGCACTTTTTAAATTGTTCCCCGATGCCAGCGAAGGTCATCTCACCAAACTCCGTTCTCGTGTCGTTTCTCGTAAAGCATTGGCGCGTTTCGCAACAGCCATCCAACTCGGCGATTACGTCTTGCTCGGAAAAGGCGAGGAATCGACCGGAGGCAGGCGCAGGCTTTCCACCTTGGCGGATGCGTTCGAATCTTTGATCGGCGCGGTCTATATGGACACCGGCTTGGAATCCGCCAAAGAACTCATCTTGCGACTCTTTGCCAACGAAATCAAAGGCATGGTCGACAGCCCCGACGAGCGAAACCCTAAAGGTGAGCTCCAAGAATCCCTGCAAGCCATTCATCCAATAGCTCCCGTTTACCGCATCGTCAGCGAAAGCGGCCCAGATCACCGCCGCGTGTTCCAAGCCGAAGTCACGTGGCAAAACAAACTGCTCGCGACCGGCAAAGGCAAAAGCAAAAAAGAAGCCGAAGCCCGAGCTGCGGCCGAGGCATTGCGACTGCGGAGTTGGGAAAATATAGTTTAGTCGAATTTAACCGCTAATGGACACGAATAAACGCGAATCAGATTTCAAACATGTTGTATTCCTGTTTGAAAACGGTATTCGACTCCCGCCAAACTCATTTCATTATCTAGTACATTTCTGAAAATTAGCGTCCATTAGCGTTCATTCGCGGTTGCTCTTCTCTAAATGTATTCGCCTTGTGGAGTTTAGGGTTGCGAGTTTGCCGCTGGTGCGGTTGTTTTCTCTCGCTGTCAGGGGCCGTGGAGGTTTGGCAAGCGAACCCCGCCAGGCCTTAATCGGAGCAACGGTAGTTTGTCCATGCTTGCCGCGGTTCCCTGGCGGCACTTTTTTAGCTATTGGAGAGCCGAGCCTCCGGCCGGCTACAATATCTAACGCGAATGAACGCTAATAAGAAAATATTTCTTAAGTGGGAAATATCAAAGACTCCCTCTCATCAATTCTATCATCATCTGATTCCATTCGCGTTCATTCGCGTTCATTCGCGGTAAAATTGATTTTCTACGTATAAGTGGGTTGCACCTTGCTTTGACAGCGAATCACGAATCGCTAGTCTTCCCGCATGAATCGGAGGTCTTTTGTCAAACAGTCCGCACTGATTGGAATGGGTATGATGGCTGGCGGTAAAGCCATGGCAGCTGAAACCGCATCCACGCGCGAGATCGCAATGTTTACCAAGTCTCTCGAAAAACTGTCGTTCGATGAACTCGCAGCCGCGATTACTCCGCTTGGTGTCGCGGGCTTGGAAGCGCCCTTACGCAAGGGCGGTCACATTGAGCCTGCGCAGATGGTCGATCGACTTCCCGCATTTGTCGAAGCCCTCACGAAAAAGAATCTCAGCGTGCTGATCATGGCATCCAGCATTAATCAGGTTGATAAAGAAGGCCTGGCTGAAAAGCAGTTACGCGCAGCCGCCAAAGCGGGCATCAAGAAATACCGTCTCCAACACCTCAAATACGATCTCTCCAAACCTCTCAAACCCCAGATCGCAAATTTCAAAGCCCAGCTCAAAGACCTTGCCGAGCTCAACAAAGCCATCGGCATCCAAGGACTCTATCAAAATCACCGGGGCAACAATTACGTCGGCGGGCCGATCTGGGACATGGTCGGAATGTTAGAGGAAATCGACGTCAAGCATCTCGGCATGGCGTTCGATTTCGCCCACGCCAGCGTCGAAGGCGCGAACGCATGGGAAATGAATTTCCACCACGCACAACCCCACATCGGCGCGGTGTTTTTCAAAGACTACAAATTCGTCGGGAAAAAATGGGAACCCTGCCCCATCGGCGAAGGCGTCGTGAATCCGCTCTCAGGAAAACTCGTTTCAAAACTCCCTAACCATATTCCAATCTCAATACATATCGAATACGTGAATGGTGATGACATCGTCACCAAAATGGTCGAGGCGACGAAAAACGACCTCGCGACGGTGAGGAAGTGGTTGGGGTGAGATTAAAAAAATAGAACCGCGGATGAACGCAGATACACACGGATATTAAATATTCATGAATACTCGGCCTATCACGCATTGGATAACAGTTTGAATGTTTCATAACTCTTCTTTAATCCGTGGTCATCCGCGTCCATCCGTGGTTCATTTTTCTTTTACGGGCAAATCACTTCAGATCAACAGCTCCGGCGCAATCCCGAGAGCTTTCGCCGTGTTGCGAATGTGATTCGCGTTCAAGCTGCGCTCACCACGAATGAGGCGAGAGGCAGTTGAGCGATCGATACCAATTAGCTCTCCCCACTTGCTCGCGCTCATCCCGATATTTTCAAGATGCGCAGCGAGAAATTTGTGAGGCTTGAGCGTTGGTAATGATGCCACGTGCTGATCTTCGTAATCCGCCGCAAGCGCAGCAAGAGTATCAAGATAATCACTTTGATCCTTGCTGAGCTTATGCCCCGCCATCAGATCCATCATTTCCGTGACGTTCTCTAGTTCAATTTCATCATGGATCGCCCGCGGCATAAGCATGGAACAAAGGGCTGCGTAGCTCTTCGGCAATGCAGAAAACTTGGCGGGCATGGAGATTTGAGCGGCGCGTTTCATAATGATTTCTTCCAACGGTTTTTGCTGTATTCAGCGTGAGTCAGGATTTCCAAAATAAAGATTTTTTCAGTGTCGTAGTGAATTGCGGTGATAAGGCGATGATGGTTTCCAGCGATGTTAAATATCGTGACGATTTTCCCGCTAGCTACCGTTGCGGGATCAGCATTGGGAAAAACTCTTCGAACTTCGTGAAGGCTTCTCCAAACGCTTCTTTTGGCAACGGCATGCCAAGCAGAAATAGAAACTGCAGCGTTTGAATGTAGCTTGGCATATTCATTTAAGCGGCGTCGGGTGATGATACGCATGGGGGATACTTGTTGTCAATTTGACAACATCAAGGGAAGTTGTCAACTGATTGATATGACTATTTTTAAGGATCTAAGCTACGACCTCCCTCAATGCTGATGACCTATTCGTTCAGCTTTAACCTCCATCGCCTCCTTCGATCCATCCGCTTTGCCTTTTTCAAAAATCTTTAGGAATTTTCCGGCCTCCAACGTGACTGATGTGTCTAAAACATAGATGGATTTCTCACCGATTTTCTTACTGTAGTGACTACGAAGATCGATCATCCCATCGTCATCAGAAATATTCGGTTCAACTTCAAAACTGCGTGTCTGTTTTGATTTATGATCCATGCCGCTTAAAGAGGCTTTGATACCGCTATGCGCCAGTAGCCTAAGTTCCCCATCGCCACGCGCAGTGATAGCTAAATCGGCAGGGCGACCGCAATCATAGAGCATAAATAATGACTCAAATTTATCGAGCTCTGCAACATCTGATGAATACATAAAAACGCGATGCGTTTTTGGATCGTAACCCGCGAAATCCTCATCAGAAATTTTAATTCCGTTTTGCTTTAACGCATCACGGATGTCCAAAACCATCCCATAAAAATGCGGTTTTAGAATTTCTGGCGTTTTAACTTCTTTAAAATTGATGCGGTTGTTTGTGTTAGGATTTTGAACAGCAAACGGATCTTTATCTGGATCTGTATGTTGTTGATTACCCAGCAGTCCCAACACATCGGGAGGTGCAGGTAACTTAACCAATCTATGTTTTTCACCTATCGCGATGTTACCCGATGCACCATGTATCTCTGATTTCGAAAATGACTTAATTTTCTCTCCCTCTTGCCTCATGATTAATTCATCAAACGGAGTGCCGTCGGCTAGGATGACAGTCAACGTAACCATCAGATCGATTCCCACTTTACCATCAAAATTTCTCGCAAACCAAATAGGTGAGTGATTCGAAATAGTGACGGAACTTTCGACTCGTAATGTAGGACATTCAGGCAAGGATATGTCGGTTAATATTCTAGTATCTATCAGTGAATGATTCTCGGCAATAAACATCTCACTTTCTATGTTCATGGAAGAATCGCCCTCGGTATTCGAGGCGGCAACTTTTTGACCGCTGCGCGCGATATAACTGAGGCTGAAACTTGGTTGCTTTGATGCGTCCGGCGGCGAGCCATCTGCCGGAACCTGATAAGCATCAAGTTTCACCCGACACTGAACTGGTTGACTATCCAAATCATAATGGTGTTGCAATTCGAACAGCGCTACCCATGAGCCTTTGGTAACCAATCGACCCGAAGTTGCATTCCACACCGCTCATTCCAGTTTTTCGGCGATCTCTTCGTTGTTAGGCATGATGGAAGAAACATTCCAGAGCTCATCGTCTTTCCCGAAAAACGGCGATGCTTCAGGTGGCTTTTCCAAACGCACCAAAGTAGGCGAAGCTTTGCCACCAGTGTCGATCCGTGAAAGCGGAGTCTTCCATGCAAGTATTTCAGCTGAGAACGCCAAAGCATTGTAGCTCAGAAACACCAAGCACTGAAGAAGGATTTTCATCATTGAATCATGTGATTCCCATCGTTCATGCACAAGCTAAAAGCTTGGGATAACAGCTTACACAGCAGACATCTTTTTGCGCTTATAGATGCAGTAGCCCCCACCACCGATAAGCACAATCACAGCCAAGGCGATCAGACTTATCTTTAGCCATGGAATAGGGAGAGGCATGATGAATGATTGGCTCAGGGGATCGCGAAAGGCGGTGGCTATGGGTGTGCTCCAGATGAGGGTTTTACCGGCGTTTTCTATAGAATCGGCATTATGGGACGAAGCTGCTTTGGGGAGATGGATGATCGTGACCAACTTGTGATCTTTGAGTTGTTCATTCGGAATGAAAACGGAGCCGGGAATGGTTTTTGTGAGATCAATCTGCCGATGGAAAGTAAGGTTCCTTTTTTGAATTTCCGCTTTGAATGAACCTAACAAATCATTCGCGGCATCGGGGAGCTTTTGAAATGCCGGACTAGAGATCGAATCTTTCAAACCGAACGCGTTATCGAAGGTCATCGTGAGATCGATTTTCAGCTGATCTTGCAGAAAAGATGTTTCAAGCGCGTAACTGGTGAATGCGGGAGTCGCCTCAAAATAATCGATGATCATCGTCTGGATTTGTTTCTCACCGCCATTGGCGACAACCGCGCTCATGGGTAGCGAAAGTTGTATCCGCGCTTTACCGGAGGCATCTGAGTTGATCCAGACTTCCTCATGGGAATCCAGACAAGAGGAAACGAGCAAAGCGACGAGGCAGGCGATGAGAAGTCGAATCATGAAAGTTTGGGAGCGACTCAGCTCCCTGCGGTGATGTTCGTTAAATCCACATCACCTGCAAACAAAGCTTCGAGATTCGGCAAATCTGCAGCGCTGTGCGCGGGTTGAGAGGTGATGATTTTTCCCTGATGGAACACAAATGCACCCGGCATCTGCAAGCCATCGCCCGCGAGGTGACCCACGCCACAACCTTTGAAAATTGCGATCGCACCCCGCCACCAAACATGAGGTCCAAAGAGTTCGATGAAACCACCTTTGCCCAAACCGAAGGCTCGGTAGAGCTCGCAGCGAGGATCGGCGATCCTGACAACATCCGAATTCTGCCCGAGGTAGTCGATTTCCTGACCCGACTGCAACATGTGAACCAACACTAACGTCGCGTTGTGTTGTTTGGCTTGCAGTTGCAAATCCTGCAAACCGCGCAAGATCTGACGAGTGAACGTGCAGCCAAAATGCCGAAGGAAAACCAGCACCACTGGCGTATCCATTGATGCTTCAGCTAATTTCCTGCCATCGGAAAGTTGATAAATCGTTGCGGCCTCCTCGATGGAGTAGGGTTGGTTACGAGAAGCAGGTATCCCAGTATGCGCGAGCAGCGCAGCCCAAAGAATCCACCCGAAAAACGGCAGCCAAACGATGTCGTTCACCGCGAGAACAAGCAACGATATGATGGGAAGCTCGGCATTGAAAACCGCAGTGCCGATCGCAATCATCACGACGATGGATTCGATAAAACTCAGGAGCACTATCGGCCAATGTTGGATGGGATTTTTTGAAGCGATAATCAGACCAAGCCCTAGAATCGCCGAGATCACACCGAACATCTGCCAGAGCAAAGATTGGCCGGGAGCCCTGCAATCGAACCAAACCAGGGCCTGCGACGGACACAAAATCGCCCAAAGCGCAAAGACCAGATGATACAGGCCGATGGTAACGAGCACCATACGCATCCAGTTTTTGGAGCTGCACTTGCCACCATCGCATTGAAAATTCATGTTGTAGAATAGAAGTAAAATAAAATCCCGCAACGGAAGATTTTTACGGGATTCTCCAAGAGAATGAAGTCTAACCACTACTAACCACTAAAAACACCAAATCCACAAAAATAAGAGGATTTAATTATCCCAGTAACCTGATAATTTCGTAGTTTTAGCGGTTAAAATTTCTCAGTTACTTATCGGAGCAAAACCTCACTTCATCCCAGACTTTCTCCCAGATCACCACCGCCCTAGTATTGAGGGTAAAATCATGAGACGAAATCGCCGAAATTTCGCCAGAAATAGCCGAAAAATCCGCGATCCAATCAAAAAGTTGCACTCGCGGCTAGGCTCATCTATCATCCACTACTTTGCATTCAGGCGGCAGCGAAAAATGACCAGCGACCCAGACCATTTCAATCAAGCTCTACACGACAAAGTGCTTCATTGTGAATTATTCACGACCTATCAGCACGCATTTCGCAGTGCCACCGGTCTACCACTTCGTTTTCTGAGAATAGATGCTGAAATGGATCCCGCCTGTGGAAACGACTCAAACGGAAGTGCTTTCTGCAAAAAACTCAATCTCTGCAAAAGCGCGTGTAAGGCATGCATCGATGTGAATCAACGCCTCAATGCGGAAGCGAAGATCAACGGACCAACCAGCTGCCATTGTTTTTCTGGCATGTCCACCACTGCAGTGCCAGTGACATGCAACGGTTCTCCCATAGGTATCCTCCGCACGGGTCAGATTTTTCACAAAATTCCAAGTTCCAGCAATTTCGCACAAGTTTCCAAAACCCTGCGCCGCCAAGGCCTGACGAAAAAAGACGTCGATGCGTTAAAAGAAGCTTATTTCCAAACTCAAGTCGTCAATCCAGAGCGCTACCAGAGCATGGTCACGCTGCTTTCGACCTTCGCTTCCCAGCTCGGACGATACGCGGAAAAAATTGCGCTCATCAGCGATCACAGTGAACCCGCAGCCGTAGCACGGGCGCGTAAGTTCATCGATGAAACCTTGGCGGATCCACTGCCTCTTGCCCTAGTTGCAAGACAAGCAGGCCTGAGCGAATCTTACTTCTGCCGCGTTTTCAAAGAAGCCACCGGCTTGACTCTAACCGACTATGTTAATCGCCGTCGCATCGAATGGGCTAAAAAAGAACTGCTGAAACCCGAAGCACGTGTTTCTGAAATTGCCTTCCACATCGGTTACCAATCACTCTCCCAATTCAACCGCAGTTTTGCACGTTTTACCGGAAACTCGCCCACGAATTTTCGTCGTGAAGAACTCGCAAAAGCTGGCTCGGTATAGAGTATCGCTGAATAAGGATGATCTGGATTTACTCGCCAAACAACGAAAGCGTATTATTTATCCGCGGTGCAGCTTGTCCGCTTTCAACATGCCGCACCCAGCTGCGACATCAATCCCTCGGCGCTGACGGAATGTACAGGGAATACCGGATTTACGAATAATCTTTTGAAACTCAGATCCCGTTTCGCTGGCTGTACCCGCGAAGCCGTTAGTTGGATTGAGTGGAATGATATTCACATGGCTGTCGATGCTTTGCAAAAGCGCTACCAATCTCTCAGCGGTTTCTGGCGAATCATTTTTCCCCGCGATCAAGGTCCATTCAAAAAAGATTCTTTTCCCAGTGGTTTCACAATAGCTTCTGCAGGCGGCTATCAAGATTTCCAGATTCCACTTCTTACTGGTTGGAACAAGAGCGGAGCGCTCTTCTTCGGTCGATCCATGCAAACTGACAGCTAGGCGATAAGGTCGGTTCTCCGCAGCCATTCTTAAAATGTTAGGAACCAAGCCAACCGTGCTTATCGCAATTCTTGAAGGACCGATGGATGCGCCGCGAACATCGGAAACGATATCCATCGCTTTCATCACGGCGTCGTAATTATGCAGAGGCTCACCCATGCCCATAAGGACAATGTTGCGGAGGCGCCGATGCGGATGGCTTTGCGAAAGCATCCTGCGGACGTGCCGAACCTGGGCGACAATTTCTCCAACTGTTAGATTCCTGACGAAACCCATTTGACCAGTAGCACAAAACACACAACCCATTGCGCAACCAGCTTGCGAGCTCAAGCAGGCAGTAAACCGTCCATCGTAACCCATAAGCACCGTCTCGATCACTTGGCCGTCATTGAGACGAAGAAGATACTTTCGCGTCAGTCCGTCACCACTGTGAATTTCCTCATCCTGTTTGAGTGAATCGATGAAATACGGCTTGCCCTCTCCAACATGCGCATCCACCCATTTTTTCAAAGGCGGCAAGAAATCAATTTCTGTTAGATTTAATGCATGATCACGATGCACAGCGCGCCAGAGTGCTTTCGTATGATATTTTAATACTCCAGCATCAAAGAGCACAGTTTCGAGCTCAGAAAATGTTAGACCAAGTAGAGATTGCGGATTAGATATCACGGCTCAATTGGAACAGCTCTTGGAGCCTCTGAGGGGATTTTTTCTTCAATGGGTTCCGCACGAGGCGGGACCGGCTCTGCCTTTGGCGGGACCGGCTCTGCCTTTGGCGGAACAGGTTCCGCAACTGGAGGCACTGGCTCTGCACGTGGAGGCTCAGGCTCCTGAACAGGAATCACTTTCAAATTTGGCTTCACCAAAACAGCCTTTGGCGGCTCAGGTTCGATGATGACAGGCTCCGCTTTGGGTGTTTTGATTTCACCTTTTGGCGGCGGTGTTTTGCGCATGCGGATTTCGACGCGACGGTTCGGCGCTTGGATATCTGCATTTCCCGAAGTGATGAGCGGCTGGGTTTTCCCAAAACCACGCGTAAAAATCCGCTCAGGATCCATGCGCATCGATTTTACCAAATAGTCTTTTACCGCCTCCGCACGACGCTCGGATAATTTGAAATTCATTTCATCCGATCCGATCAAATCGGTGTGCCCCTCAATCCAACAATACAAGGTCGGATTCTTATCGATGAGCAATCCAAGCTTCATCAACCCAACTTTTGCACTTTCACGCAGCTCCGCGCGATTGAACTCGAACAACAAATCACTTGGCAAAAGCGTTTTTTTGGATAGCAGCAAATTCGAAGGAAGATCTAACAAATTATCAAGCGATTCAACACCATCGAGTTTCCCTCGGTCAACCAATCCATTGTTGCCTTTTTTGATCAGTTCATCGGTAAAATTTGCCATTTCGCCATCATCCACTTTAACCGAACCTGGATCGACGATGATTTGTCCAACTGCGGCAGGCTTAAGCTCTGTGGTCATTCTGCCTAGTTCCGGAAGATTTGCCTCGAGATCAAATTTGGATGAAATCTCATTGACCGTTTCAGCAACTTCGCCGCTAGCGAGCGGGTTGGACATTTTCAGCGCGTATTCCGGATCAATCACCGTGGTCGCAATATCGATCTCCACGTCCTTGGGTAGTAATTCCAATAAATCGACCTCATCCAACAAGGCCGCCGAATCATTCGGGGGCGTGATCACATTTTCCGTGGGTGGCGGGGATTCTTCGAATGGCTTGACCTCAACGCGGCGGATATCGATGGGCGCCGTGGTCAAATCCTCTGATTTCATAAGGCCAAAGGCGATTTTCACCCTATCGAGGGAGAAAAACAGCACCACATGGAGCAGCACGGAAACGACCATAGCTACGGCCGCCCAGCGCCCAAGATGATCGGGGCCGGGCTGTCGGTAACTTTCGGCGTCGCGCGCATCGCTCCAACGAAACTCTTGTTCCATAATCGTCATTTTACCCCATTAGAACGTGCTGGCAATGACGGAAATATCTACTTATTTTCTCCGCAGCATTAAAAGTGCTTATCTCTCCCCAACCTCAGAATTAATATGCCTGCAAAGAAATCGACCCCCAAGATAGTTACTACTAGAGCTTCAGCCGCCACTCCTGCGAAAAAAGCCCCAGCCAAGAAAGCCGCAAAAAAGGCTGCCAAGAAGGCTTTCAAGAAGGCTGCGGTTAAAAAGACGGCTTCAAAAAAGCCAGCAGCCAAGGTATCTCCTGAAAATTACGAGACTACTGCCCATGCTGCTTATTTGAACTATCGCCGTCGCATGGATCTAGGACTGCCAGGTGATCACGACTCAGATTGGCTCGAAGCCGTAAAATCAATCAGTGGCAAGTGAATCCAATTTATTTTAAAATGAGGCTAGGATTGGAAAATTCGGGCCTTATTCATTTAACGATTGTCATCCTGATGAGTTTATCGATAGTTAATTTATCTTGATTAAAAAGCGTAGTCACAGGCCGCCTTTTGATGGCGCAGCCGGGATCTTTTCTGATTCCAATGGTTCTTCCTCGTTTGAAGCCGACAACACGCGCAATGACTTTGAAGTTTTTCCTGTCGTTAACAACTCCACCCATGATCTGAAACCCCATGAACCCTTCTACCAAGGCCATGCAACCCGCCCTGTTTGATCAAACTAATGCCGCAGCTCCTGCAAAAAGCACACGCAAGCCCCGCCGCAACACTAACAAAGCCGTAGAAGAATTCGGGCTTAAAGCTCCTTCTCAAATGGGGAAAAATTATGTGCTCGATACCAACGTATTACTTCATGATCCGGGTTGTTTGGAGCGCTTTAAAGAAAATCATATTTGTATTCTCGTCGATGTTCTTGCAGAGCTCGATAAATTCAAAAGCGAGCAATCTGAGCGTGGTGCAAATGCCCGCCGAGTTCACAGACGTTTGACAGAAATTTTTGCTACGGCAGCCATAGTAACCCGTGGAGTCGCTACTCAGGGCGGAGGCACGATCCGTTTGGTGATTTATGATCCGATCAGCTGCCCAGATAACTCCGAGCAGCTCAAACAGTTCTATAGAATTTTCCCGGATCGCGAACGTGTTGATCACCGCATCCTCGCAGCCTGTTTTCTATTACAGCAGTATAACCCTGATGGGCAAGTTGCTTTGGTCACCAAAGATATTAACCTACAGCTAAAAGCTCGTGCGGTTAACATCGAGTGCCAAGATTATCTCAATGATAAAGTCGATGCACGTGAGGTTTCTAACTACGAGGTGCGTCGCGTAGAAGTGGATGCATCCGAGCTGCATCGTTTCGCCAGCAGTGGTGAACTTGCATTGCAGGAAGAAAGATACGAAGGTGTTTCAATCAATGAATACGTGTTGCTTTGCAGCGGCGAAAAACAAACGATCCCAGCACGCTTGCAGTTTGATGGGAATTTCGTGCGATTAAACATTCCGGAGGTTTTGAAAATACCTGATGGTCAGACTTTGAAGCCATTAAATCTCGGTCAGCGTTGTTTGATCGATGCGTTACTCAATCCGGATATTTCTTTGGTAACATGTTACGGTCATGCAGGAACAGGTAAAACCTTGGTTGCTGTTGCCGCAGGTTTACATGAAATGTTCAATCGTAGATACAATGGCATCACCGTTAGCCGTCCGGTGGTTTCGATGGGAGATCAGTTAGGTTTCTTGCCGGGATCGCTCGATGAGAAAATGCGTCCATGGTTACAGCCGATTCATGATGCGTTGGATTTATTGATGCGTCCCAACGTTCCGCTTGGTCCGAAACGCAAACAGCAGAAGCCTGCTACAAATGGTCTTGCTGCGAAGAAGCCATACGAAATTTTGATGGAACAAGGCATCTTGGAAATCGAAGCGCTCTGCTACATTCGCGGTCGCTCGATTCCTAACCGGTTCTTCATCTTGGACGAAGCTCAGCAACTTACCCCGCAGGAGGCAAAAACCATCGTCACGCGGATGTCGCGGGATTCGAAGTTGGTATTGGTGGGAGATCCGGCGCAGATCGACAATCCATACGTAGACAGCCGTAGCAACGGCCTTGTCTATACCCGCAACCGCCTCAAAGGGCAGCCGTTCACCGCACACGTCGCGCTCAACCGCGGCGAGCGCTCAGAACTCGCTGAGGCTGGCGCGCAACTCATGTAAGCCATGCGTATTCCAAAACTCATCAGCGGTTCACTTGTGACGTGGCTCTTGACTACGTTCGCTTTTGGTGCCGAGCAAATGGCTTTGCCTCAGAAAAATCTGGTTCTCGATTTGGATGCAGCCAAGGGAGTTGAACTCGCGGATGGTGAACATGTGGTGGCGTGGCGCAGTCAGGCACCCATCAAAGCTGAATTGGTTTTCGTGCCGCAAGACAAAGGTCGCAAAGAGGCCGGAAGCGGCAGGCCGTCCCTTAGGAAATCCGCTGCGGAAATCAAAGAGCTGCCTTCGCTGGTTTTTCGCCAACAAGAACTGGTCTGCAAAGACGAGGATTTCTTCGACGGTTTGACTAAGGGCAAAGGTCATACATGGATCGTCGTGATTGCAGTCTACCCTCAACGGGTTGGAGTTAAAGATGTGAATTCATTCTTTGGAAATTTGCGCAATGGCGGAAAATACGAAGGCGTATGGGGATGTGTAAACGATGACAATACGGTGTGGTGGGGAACTAGAAACGGGAAAACTTTTGGTCGTTTCGATCAAAACAATCCTCAAGTACTTGGTCCTTTGTTAGAGCAAGGTAAATTCTACATCATCGCTGGACGGATGACGGCGGGAATTGATACCGCGACGCTTAGTTTGCACATTGGTTCAGAAAAAGCCGTCGCCAGCAAAGATTTCCCTGTCGATCCAACAGCGAATCCCTCGCTCCTGGCGATAGGCCAGGAACGGGACGCCATTGAGCATCCTGGCAAGGAATCCTTTGATGGTGAAATCGCTCGCTTCCTGATTTGGGAGCGGCCTTTAGAGGATGCGGAACTTGCGAAAACGATGCAGATTCTGAATAAAACCTATCTCAGTGCAGCAAAGGATTGAGATCTGAAAGGAATCGCGATTTCCAAATCGCGACCTCATAAGCGAAACATCTCAGGCTAACAAAACCGTTGCAGGCCTGATTACAACAAATCGTGGTTCCTTTCAGCGCAACCTCGGATTGAGAGCGATTTGTGCAAGATCGGCGAGAAGGTTAGCGCCTACGATGAGAAAGCCGTAGAACAAGACGAGTCCTTGGATGAGGAAGTATTCTTTATCTGTAACCGCGTTAACAAAATGCTGACCCATGCCGGGAACTTGGAAAATCGTTTCGATCACAAACGAGCCGGAGATCATCCCTGCAAATGCTGGACCGATGAAAGCGATGGCGGGAATCAGTCCTCCTCGCAAGGCATGCCGTATCACGATTTTATGCCCTGGGACTCCTTTAGCTTTCGCAGTGCGAATGTAATCCTGGCTTAACACATCCATCATGCCGCCTCGAGAAAGACGCGCAAGATAAGCGGCGTTAATCATCCCGAGCGTAACGGCAGGAAAAATCCAATCGGTTGGCGAGCTCAAACCAGCGACATTGATAGACTGAAGATTTAGTCCTACTAAAACCGCCAACAACGGCCCGATCACAAAACTTGGAAGACAGATACCAAGCATTGCAAACGAGAGACAGGCAAAATCCGTGGGTGTGTTTTTTTTCACCGCCGCGATCACACCAGCGGGAACCCCCACCATTAAGGCGATGGCCATGGACATCAAACCAAGTTTTAGCGATACAGGAAAGGAGTCCCGAATGATTTCAGAAACTTTCACACCGTCTTTAAGTAACATATCACCAAGATCTCGATGAATAATCAAATTTTCCAAATACCGAGTATACTGAACTAGGATGGGCTTATTGAAGCCAGTATATTCCATCCTGCGTTCTAATGAGTGCTTTGAAATAACTTTCTCAGAAGTGTAAGGACTTCCCGGCATAGCTCGAACGAGAAAAAA
>JBILAN010000146.1:0-2956 GCA_044354135.1 Luteolibacter sp. | reverse complement strand
AGGAAACTTGCAGGAGCGATCAAGGATCACACCTTGCATCATTTGGATGAGTATTTGGAAAAGGCGGAAAAAGCGCTAACCGATAGGGGAGTGCATGTGCATTTCGCATCGACGGATGAAGACGCGCGCCAAGCGATTCTAAAAATTCTTAAGGATCACGGCGTCAAGCAACTGACAAAATCCAAATCAATGGCCGCGGAGGAAATTCATTTGAATCCGTTTTTGATCGAAAACGGGGTCGAGTGTTTGGAATCCGATCTCGGGGAGTTCATCATCCAGCTCGATGGCGATGAGCCGTCTCACATCGTTAAGCCTATCATTCATAAAAACCGCCGCGGGATTGCGAACACGTTTTTGCGTGAGGGAATCGCACCTGATTACAATGACGATCCGGAAACGATCACTCGCCGCGCGCGGGTGCATTTGCGGGAAAAATATATGCTGGCGGAAGCCGGGATCACCGGCGCGAATTTCGTCTGTGCGGATACCGGACGTTTGGTCTTGGTGACCAACGAGGGCAACTCACGTTTCGGCATGGCACCGGTGAATTTGCACATCGCATTGGTCGGAATTGAAAAAATCATTCCACAGGAACGCGATCTCTCGGTGTTCCTCAACTTGTTAGGTCGATCCGCGACCGGTCAGCAGCTCACGGTTTACACTGAGTTCATCAACGGACCGAAATCCGAAAACCAACCGGACGGACCTGAGCACATGCACGTCGTGTTCATGGATAACGGTCGGACCGATGTGTTGGCATCGAACTGCCGGGAAATTCTGCGCTGCATCCGTTGTTCCGCATGTCAGAATGTTTGTCCGGTTTATCGTCAGGCATCGGGTCATGCCTACCGCTCCGTGTATGGCGGTCCGATCGGAGCGGTGCTTTCGCCCATCCTTTTCGGAAAACGTTTTCCCGAACTCGCAGACCTGCCAAAAGCATCGTCGCTGTGCGGAGCGTGTAACGAAGTTTGCCCCGTGGATATTCCGATTCCCGATCTATTACTGCGCCTGCGGGACAAAGCGAAACGCGAGGAAATCCCATCTGAAGGAGCCATCCCTATGTCGCCCTTCGCAACCCTCGCTACTTCACCCTCACTCTGGCGCACGGCGATGACCATGTCCAAAGCGATGAATCATCTGCCCATCGAAGTCGCGCCGATCAAGCCCCTGCAAGACTGGCTGGGCCAGCGGACATTGCCTGAGTCCCATGGTGGGGATTTTAGAAAATGGTTGAAGGCGCGTAAGAAGTGATCGAGTAGTTAGGGGCTTTTTTGGAAATGAGGCACGGAGGAAGAGGAGGACACGGAGTAGATTAAAAATGTTACATGAAGAATTAACAGGGAAGATCATTGCGGCTGCTATAGCCGTGCATGAAACGTTGCGCCCCGGATTGGATGAGAAGATATATGAGCGGGCTCTCCGCATCGAGCTTGAGGAAATGGGGATCCGCTGCTCACAACAGCCTCGTTACGACGTTTGCTATAAAGGTCAACATCTGGGTCAGCTTATACCGGATCTCGTCGTTGAAGATATGGTTATTGTGGATACAAAATGTGTGACTATGTTTACCGATGTTCATTCTTCACAAATTCTCGGCTATCTCAACATCACCGGCCTTGACGTCGGTTTGTTACTTAATTTCAAATCTTGGCCACTAGGTAAACGCCGTGTCATCCGCCAAAATAACTAATCAAAACTCAGTGTCCTCCTCTTCCTCCGTGCCTCATTTTTAGAAAAGCCCGAACCATCTCAAATCCATGTCCCGCTCACAAATCTTCTCCAAAATCCGCGAAACCACTGACCACATCTCTGATAAGGCGGCTTATCCGAGTTATGAAACTTCAGTGATGCATTCAAATGTGAAGCTCACACAAGCCGATCTCTGGGATGCGTTTTCTGAAAATTTCAAAGCAGTCAACGGCCGGCCTATGAACTCCGTGCAGCAGTTGGCGGAGTTTCTTGATGGAAACAACCAAAAGGTCGGTTACTGCGATCCTGCGCTTTATGAAACCATTGGAAAAGCTCTCGAGGCGGCGGGTTTAAAAGTGGAAACGACCTACAACCGGGATCGCTACGATGACTATCAATTCGGTATCACCCGCGCGACGGGTGCGATTGCTGAATCAGGATCGCTTATCATTGATGATTTCAAAACCACCCATCGTCTTGCCGCACTATCGCCTTGGGTGCATGTCGGGGTTTTGAAAAAATCAGAAATCCATCGCACGATTCCGGATGCCATCGCGGCTTTTGGAGATGCACCGAATATTATCTGGTGCACAGGACCTTCAAAGACGGCTGATGTCGAAGGGATTCTTATTGAGGGCGTCCACGGCCCGGGTGAGCAAATCGCGTTGTTAGTTTAGTCCGGCTTTTTCTTAACAGGAGGGAGGAGAAGCGGGAGCTTGAAATGGGTGGGGTGCTATTCCGACATGCTGTAAGTGATCCGGAAAAGTGGAACAGAAACAGCAAATGCTACAAACATCAGATTGAGTATCACCGCCAGAAACGAAAGTGAGAGTAAATGCGGGAATGACCAACGCATTTTCTCGGATCTAAGAATCAAAGTCAGCCCGACTAATGTTACTAAGCCAAGTAGTATGCCTAAGACTATTGGAGCGATCGACGCAGTATAAGCAACTGATAATTGAGTAATGACTGGTAACTCTGAATTCAGTTGTTCGGAAAATAAGCGGGCATGAGATCTGCCAACAGCAACCAAAATAAAGCCCGAAAATATGTTGGCTAAGGATGCCACAAGAACAGTAGCGATATTCAAAGCGGTCTTCATTTGTTACGGTAAAAATTTAGCTGATTAGGAAGCTAAACGCTCAAAGCGTATGTCCCATTCTTACCCTTTTCGTATCCAGATACTTTTGGTTGTGGATATTCGCGGGTAGGGAGAGAGGAATTTGCTCGGTGATTTCCAAACCGTATCCTTCCAGCCCGACGACTT
>JBILAN010000090.1:0-9874 GCA_044354135.1 Luteolibacter sp. | reverse complement strand
GGCATTCAAGTCGGGTATCGGTGAGCGTTTCTCGAAGCTTATCCAAGTGGACTATGCCTATCAGCGCTTGGATGATTTGCCGGCGCCGTTTTCCCCGCCAGAGGGTCGGACTAAACCCTGGGGAACAACGCATGCGATTCGTGCTGCGCGCGCTCTGGTAGATGGACCATTTGCGGTGATCAATGCAGATGATTTTTACGGGGCGGATGCTTATTTTCAGGCGAGCCGATTTCTTAAGACCACTGATGAAGCGCGCTGTGGCTTGATTGCGTATCCTTTGGAAAACACGCTTTCCGAGCACGGCAGTGTGAATCGGGGGATATGTGAAGTGAGTGAGGAGCGGATGTTGTTGTCTGTTGAGGAAGTGGTGAAGATATCCCGTGATCCATCTGGTCAAATATGCGGGATAGGTCTGAATGGTGAGCGCCGTGTTATTGCGGCAAAAGCACCGGCATCGATGAATTTTTGGGCATTTCCGAGACAGTTTATGGCGGATATTGAAACGGAATTTTTCGATTTTCTCGTTCAGCACGGAGATAAGGAAACCAGTGAATTTTATATTCCTACGGTGGTGGATGCTCTGATTCACAAAGGGAAGACACAATGTGAGGTAATTGAGACCAGTGCATCTTGGTTTGGAGTTACTTTTCCCGAAGACAAGCCGTATGTTGTGCAATCGATCGCAGAACTCATCTCCAAAGGTGATTATCCGCAAAAGCTCAGTTAGGCTAAGTTCTTGGATTTTTATACCAGATCGATATTGAAGAAATCCTTCATCACGGCGCGATAGACCTCGTGTTTGAAATTGGGTAACCAATCGAGATCGAATTCTGTGGGGTGAATCCAGCGGTAGGATCGGAATTCGCGAGGTGTTTGGTTTACATTGATTTCTGGTGCGTCATTTCTGACTTTGCATAGGAAATAAGTCTGTTCCTGACCATGGTTGCCGTGTTTTTGGATTTTCTTGGAACGGACATCGGCTGGGTAGAGATAGCGGTATCCATCTTTGCGTTTGAGAATTTCGTAATGTTCTTTGCTGAGTCCTATTTCTTCACGGATCTCGCGGTATAGAGCATCCTCGATTTCCTCGCCTAGGTCGACGCCGCCTTGAGGGAATTGCCAGGCGCCGGGAATGGTATATCGCTCACAAATGAGGAGATTTCCATGCTCGTTGATGATGAGAGCTGCGACATTGGGTCGGTATCGAACCATGCGCATAAAATGAGAAAAAATATGCATGTGATCAATCATTAACTTTTCCTAAGTATTTTACAGGCTGGTCAAAAACGACTTCGAGATATAGCATTGGACCATGATGAAACTTCAAATTTCAGTTATTTGCTCGTTGATCGCCTTTTCTGAGATGGGGTTTTCACAAACTCCGGATCCAAATGCTCCTAATCAGAATCAACAGGGTGAACAGGCTGAGCAGAGAGGAAGAAGAGGTTTTTGGGAGGCGAATTTGGCGGGTGGAAATTTCGTTGTGGCATTGTCACGCATTACTTCGGTGAGCCGTCATCGATATGTGTTGGATGCAGCGGTAATTGTGGATGAGGTTACGGTTGATACAGAGGGTCAGTCTCTCGCGCGGTTTTATTTCATTACACCTGTGACCACTGCAGGTCCTGAATCCGGTACGGCTAAGCTTGCTGAGCGGGCTCTGGAGATTGCTAACAAGTCTGCGACCGATAAAGGCAGTAGTGCGCAAGATATGGTTCAAAAAAAATATCCCTTAACCACGCATTCCAAAACCATCGAGTATCGTGTGATGAGTGAGGCCCAGTTGACCGCTTTGTATCAAAGCGTGAAAACCGCGTGGCAGACAGGAGATGGTCGGGTGTATAAAGGCCAATAAGGCATCCATACCTATAGTCCTAGTGACGCGTATATTTGTCGTGTAGCGTAGGATTTGTTGAGGGTGTAGAAGTGAATACCAGCGATGGAGTTATCGAGTAGTTCGGCGCATTGTTGAGCGGCGTAATCGATACCTGCGCGTTCGACGGCTTCTGGTATGGCGTTTGCTCGATCGAGGGCCTTAATGAGTTTTGCGGGATAGCGTGCGCCTGCAGCAAGTTCCGCCATGCGTTTCATGCTGGAGAGTGAAGTGACAGGCATGATTCCGGCGATGATTGGAATGTGTATGCCTGCGAGTTGGCATCGCTCGCGATAGTCGAAGAAATCATGGTTATCGAAAAACAGTTGGGTACAGATGTAATCCGCTCCGGCATCGACTTTGACCTTCATGTGCTCGAGTTCATCAACCCGATTTGGCGTGGCCGGATGTCCTTCAGGAAAACCTGCGACGCCGATTCCAAATCCACGAGTGTCCGGGTGGCGGCCGGATGCGTTGAAATTTTTGATGTGAGCGACAAGGTCAGCAGCGAAGCGGAAATCGCCTTGGGACCAATCGTAGTTGGGTTGGTCTTTTGGCGGGTCTCCGCGTAAGGCGAGGATATTTGAAACGCCAGCCTCAGCATAGCGAGTGAGGATGTTGTCAATTTCTGCTTTTGAGTGCCCTACACAGGTGAGGTGAGGGACGGGAGGGATATGGGTTGATTCTTTGATGCGTAGGACGAGATCGTGAGTGAGTTCACGAGTGCTACCGCCTGCCCCATAGGTGACAGAGACGAAGGAGGGAGAGAGAGTTTCCAAGTTTTGTATGGTTTCATAGAGTTCATCCCAAGCGGCAGCGGCGCGTGGAGGGAAAAACTCGAAGGAAAGTGACGGTTTTGGGGAGCTCAGAATGTCTAAAATGTGCATGTGAAAAAATGGAAATTGGGGCGAAACTTTTTCAGAAAACCAGGGTTGTAGTGCTGTCAGGCGAATCCTCGCGGTAAATTTATAAACTTTAAACGTTATTTTTCAATGAAGCTTCAGGTTCTAATCGTTGTTTATGCGTGTGCATTGCCTTTTCATGTTCAGGCGGAAGAGGGAAATCGTGAAAGATTTGTCAGACCATTTTCAGAGAAACGTGGTGAAAATAGCGAGAATAAGGGGGAAAGGAACGATAAAATGCGGCCTCATTCTGAGGGTATGGGGGATATGTTCGGGATGTTGGATAAGGACAGAGATGGAGTGATTACTCAGGAAGAGTTTTTTGCCGGGCCACGCATGGCCAACTTGCCGCAGGAGCAGCGCGATAAGTTATTCTCTCGGATTGATTCTGATGGAAATGGGAGCATTACTCCCGAGGAGGTTCGGAAAATGCGTCAGGAATCTCAGGAGATGCACAAGCGTCAAATGCGTGAACTGGATACGGATAAGAGCGGTGGTTTGAGTTACGAAGAGATGAGTAACGGGAAGTTTTTCAGCCAGTTGCCAGAAGAGAAGCGTATGCAAATTTTCAAGCGTATGGACACGAATAGTGATGGACAAATTACGCCTGAAGATAAGCCCAAGGGTCCACGTCCACATCCCGAAGGAAGGCCCGAAAGAAGACCCGAAGGAAAGCCCGAAGGAAAGCCCGAAGGAAGATCCGAAAGAAAGCCTACTTCCGATCAAGCTCCGAGTGCGTTTGAATAGTCTAAAAGTCCCTACCTAAAAAAGCGCGATGCAATTAAAATTGCCTCGCGCTTTTTTTAATCAGGAAATGCGAGCTTATTCTGCTTTTGCTGCGTCAGCAGATTGAGCAGCGAGGGTGGTTGCGAGCACGTCTTTGCGGAGGTTTCCACCTTTGCGTTGTGACCACCAGAGAACGATCGGTGAGGCGATAAAGACCGAGGAATAAGTTCCAACCACAAGTCCGATGAGGATCATGATAGAGAAATCTCGGAGAGAAGATCCACCGAAGAGCGAAAGGATCGCCACGGTTACGATCGTGGTTGCTGAGGTTAGGATGGTCCGTGAGAGCGTTGCATTGATCGCCTCGTTGATGACGTCTTTGATCGCACCTGAGCGGAGCAGGATGGTTTCACGGATACGGTCGAAGATAACGATGGTGTCGTTGATCGAGTATCCAGCAATCGTGAGGATGGCTCCTACATGGATAAGAGAAAGTTCACGTCCGAGAAGGACAACCACGCCGACGGCGATGATGACATCGTGGACTAAAGCGGTGAATGCTCCGACTGCGAAGGAAAACTCGAAACGTATGGTGATATAGATACCAATACCGACAAGACCAAGAGCGAGGGCGATGAGCGATTCGACGAGGAAGCCTTTACCAAGGGTTGCGGAGACATCCTCTCTGGATTCCGAGACGATGTATGATCCATCTTCCATTTCTCCAAGTGCAGGAATTCCGGAACGAAGGGCTGAAACGATTTTTTCAGCGTCTTGTTTGTCTGTGCGTAGGGTGAGTAGGCTTCCAGTGGCTGGGTTGCTTTCAATTTGCGGGAACGCAGCACGTGTCAAAGTGAGTGTGCTTAATACACTGTCGACATCGTTAAGTTTAATATCTTTATCACCAAGTTGGAATTGGATGCGGGTGCCGCCTGTGAAGTCGATGCCAAGTGCTTTATCCCCACGAATGCCAAATCCAGAAAGTGAGACGATGATCACGATGATAGAGACGATTGCGGTTTTTTTGGCTGCTGAGATGAAGTCGAAATTCGTTGCTTTGATCAGGTCGAGGAAGGTGAGCTTATTGAGTAGATTCAAATCGGTTCCCCAGCGGAAAAGGATGCGGGTGACAAGAATTGCTGAGAACATGGAGGCGACGATGCCGATGGTGAGTGTTACTGCGAAACCTTTAATGCTGCCGCTGGACATCGCGAAGAGGATAACGGCGGAGATAAGTGATGTAATGTTTGCATCGAAGATTGCAGAGAAGGCTTTGTCGTAAGATGCAGCGAGCGCCGATTTGAGAGATTTTCCGTTTTGTAGTTCTTCGCGAAGGCGCTCGTAGATGAGTACGTTGGCGTCAACGGCAAGACCGATGGTGAGAATGATACCTGCGATTCCGGGGAGTGAGAAAGCAAAGCCGAACATCGCCATGGCACCGAAGAGCATGATGCCGTTAACTGCCAAGCCGATGAGGGCGACGATACCTGCGGTGCGGTAATAAATGAGAACGAAGATGGCCGTGATTGCGAGGCCAAGCAGGGCGGACCAGATACCTTGTGTGACAATCGCTGCGCCGAGAGTGGGTGAAACGGTGCGCTCTTCATCAACAATTAGTGGGTTTTCTAACGGATTCATCAGAGCGTTGGTGACTTTTTTAGGTTCGCCAACATCGTCTAGTCCGCTGATTTCGAAATTCTTACTGAGGATGGCGTTGACTGTCGGTGCGCAAATCACGACGTCATCGAGAAGGATTGCGATGCGGTCTTGTCCCAAGCGCATGTCCTTGGTTAGATTAAACATTTTATCGGCACCTTTTCCGTTCAATGTGACATCAACCGCATTGTTTTGACTCATGGACGGACTTGCGAATTCCACATCGGATCCACCTAGTGCAGAAATACGCTTCAGCAAGATAGGGTTGGTGAATTCGTTGCCCTCTGAGTCTTTGCTAGTTAGCATATAGGCTTTGTAACCTGGATCGACTTCTTCACCGTCAAAGACCCGTTGAGCGAGGCTTTTTCCATTGGCTCCGATTTCGTTGTTGCGCGGCGAAACTTCTTTCAGTTCGAGTTTTGCAACAGTTTCCAGAATATCACGAATCTCCGCGGATTCCTCGGGTTTGATCCCTGGCATTTGGACGATGATGCTGTCTTCGCCTTGTTGGACGGCGAGGAGATCTTTTTTACCATCCGGATCGAGACGGCTTTCGATCACGCGAATGGCTTCATTGACTTGATCTTTTGTGATCGGCATCGGGTCTCCGTTGCCATTGAGTTTCTGTTGGATTCGGACGGTGAAAGCAGAGCCGCCACCGATATCGATACCCATTTTCAGGTTTTTATCTGGAGGATAAATGGCCAAAGAGCACAGGGCGACGATGCCGACGAGAAGAATGGTTCCGATATTTCTTTTCCGTGTTTCGATCTCCGTGGCGAAATACCAAAAGAACAACCCTAAGAGACTCAGTCCGATGAGGAATATAATTAGGGGATCGTTTAAAAAAGTGACGGCAAGCATGGGATTTCGTTGAGATATTGAGATGATACGGAAACGACGGGGGAGAGTAATCGAGATTTGTTAGTCTTTTTTCGCCACGCTGGCGACAGCGGCTTTGTCGAATTCGAGATTGGTGCCTTCTGCAACTTTGATGACGACCGTGCTGTCTTTGACGCTGTGAACGATGCCGTGGAGGCCGGCGGTGGTGATGACTTTATCACCGTTTTTGAGGGCGGCGATGCGCGCGGCTTGTTCTTTGCGCTGACGTTGTTGAGGGCGGATGAGTAGGAAGTAGAACAGCACGATCATGATCACCATCATGAAGATCGGGTTGCCTATGATAGATTGTGGACCTTGTTTTGCGGGTGCTTCGGCGAGGGTGTTGAGGAGTGAGATCATGGTTCGGTATGGTTGGTGTTATAGCGTTGGATGAATGTATTTTTGTAGATTTCGAAAGTTCCGTTGGCAATGGCTTCTCGCGCGTGCCGTGTGAGGGACAGGTAGAAATGCAGATTATGGAAGGAAAGCAATCGTAAAGCGAGCATTTCGCCAGCTCGGAAGAGGTGGCGGATGTAGGAACGGGAGAAGCGTGAGACGTGGGGATGGCTGGATTGGCAGATCGGGCGGGGGTCTGTGGCGTGGACGAGGTTCCTGATATGGATGGGTCCGTCTAGGGTAAAAGCGACCCCGTGGCGCGCCATGCGGGTAGGCATGACGCAGTCGAACATGTCCACGCCGCGGGAAATCATTTCCAAAATCTGGGGTGGGGTGCCCAGGCCCATGGCGTAGCGGGGCTTGTTGGCAGGGAGAAATGGGACGGCGTTATCGATGGCACGGAACATTTCTTCTTCTGGTTCGCCGACCGAGACCCCACCGACCGCGTAGCCATCAAAATCGAGCTCAACGAGTTCGCGGGCGGACTGCTCGCGGAGGTCGGCGTAGATGGAGCCTTGGACGATTCCGAAGAGCCGCTGCCGCGGCTCAGATTCGAGACTTAAGAAACCAGAGTCCAGACGCCATGGTAGGTGTTTATGGGCATTTTCTGTGTGCCAATCTTTGCAGCGTTTTGCCCAGCGGGTGGTCAAAGCGAGTGAGGTGGCGGCGTATTTCTGATCGCAGGGGTAGGGCGGGCATTCGTCGAAAAGCATGGCGATGTCGGAGCCGAGGGCGGCTTGGATCGCCATGGATTTTTCGGGACTGAGCATCATTTTCGTGCCGTCGAGGTGGGATTGGAAGCGGACGCCTTCTTCGGTGATTTTGCGCATTTTGGCGAGCGACCAAACTTGGAAGCCTCCGGAATCGGTAAGGATGGGTTTTTGCCAAGTGGTGAAATCGTGTAGGCCGCCCATTTTCTGGATGAGTTCGTCGCCTGGGCGCAGCCAGAGATGATAGGTGTTTCCGAGAATGATCTGGGCGCCGAGTTCGTCGAGTTCGGCAGGGTGGAGGGTTTTCACTGAACCCTGGGTTCCGACGGGCATGAAGATGGGCGTGCTGACTTCACCATGGGGAAGGGTGAGAGTTCCGGCGCGGGCTGAGCCGTCGGTGTGTTCCAGGTTGAAAGCCATGTTACAGATCGAAGAAGCGTTTGGCCTTGGCTGTGAAACTTTGATGAACGGGCGAGTTTTGTTCGCCGATAGATTCAGAAAACACGCGGAGCTTGTCTTGTTGGTCTTTGTTAAGTTTGGTTGGAACTTCAACTTGGACAGTGACGTTCAAGTCGCCTTTTGCGCCGCCAGAAAGAGCGGGCATGCCTTTATCGCGGACGCGGAAAGTGGTGCCGCCCTGGGTTCCTGCGGGAATTTTGATGGATGATTGACCATCGAGCGTGGGGACTTTGAGTTCACCACCGAGGGCTGCGGTGCTGAATGGTAGAGGAACCTCGCAGAACAGAGTGTTGCCCTCGCGTTCGAAGACATCGTGGTCTTCGACGTGGATGAAAGCATAGAGATCGCCAGCAGTTCCGCCGCGGACGCCGGCATCACCATTGCCTGTGGAGCGTAATCTAACACCGGTATCAACGCCTGCGGGGATACGGAGCTTGATGCGGGTGACGCGTTCGACACGACCTTGTCCTCGGCAATCAACGCAGGGATCTGAAATGATTTCGCCAGCACCGCGACATTCTGGACAGGTCGATTGTTGAATGAAGATGCCTGATTGTCTGTCGATGACTCCACGGCCGCGGCAAGTGCTGCAAGTTTTTACTCCGCCAGAACCTTTTGATCCGGAAGAATTGCATGTTGCACAGGGTATGTTGCGTTCGATTTCGAGATCTTTTTCAACGCCGCGTGCAGCCTCTTCCAAAGTGATTTTGAGATCATAACGTAGATCCGAGCCACGTTGTTTTCCGGATTTTTTACGTGAGCTTGCGCCGCCAAAAAATTCTTCGAAGCCGCCGCCGAATGCGCCACCGAAGACTTGAGAAAAGATATCAGCTGGATCGTGGAAGCCGCTGCGACCGCCGCCCATGCCACCAGAGAAGGCATCATGGCCATAACGATCATAGGCAGCGCGTTTGTCTGGATCTGAGAGCGCTTCGTAGGCTTGCCCGAGTTCTTTGAATTTATCTTCAGCGGTCGGGTCGCCAGGATTTTTATCCGGATGAAATTTTACAGCAAGTTTGCGGTAAGCTTTTTTGATTTCAGCGGCATCTGCATTACGGGAGACACCTAGAATTTCGTAATAGTCACGTTGAGCGGCCATGGAGAATGAAATTTTAAAATTTTAAATTCTAAATCTGAAACTTTAGAATGCTGTTAGTTGGAATCTGGTGCGGAGACGACAACACTGGCGGGGCGCAGGAGTCGGTCGCGGAGTTTGAAGCCACGCCGTGAGGTGCGGATGATGGTGCCTTCGGGTTGTTCCGAGGCTTCTTGGGATACGGCATCGTGGAGATTGGGGTCAAACTGGCCATCGGTGGAAATTTCAGTAACGCCTTGGCTGCTAAGAAACTCGTTGAGTTGTTTGCGTACCATGTCCATGCCGATATATATCATGGATGTGGTATCTTGAGCGGCCGCTTGCATTCCCATTTCGAAGTTATCGATGACTGGTAGGAGGTCTTCGAGAAGGCGTTGGTTGGCATAGCGGACAGCGTCTTCCCGCTCGCGAGCGGTGCGTTTGCGGAGGTTGTCCATTTCTGCGGCGGTGCGCAGGGAGAGTTCTTTCCATTTGGCTACATCAGCCTCCAGTTGCTCCCATGGATCGAGATCGGGAGTGGCTTGCGTTTCTGTAGAGGAATCGGCGGAATCTTGGGCTGGCTCCTCGGAATCAGGAATGTCTTGCGTTGGTTTCGAGTCGTCTTGCTGCATAGGGCGTATGTGTATTCAGGAATTGAACAAGGTCAACCCCGTTGCGGGCAGGAAAAACTTTAGAGTAAATCGCCTTCAGCGGGTTTGGGATTGGATTCCTCTGCTGCGATGGGTTCAGGGGTTTCCTCTTGGGCGATGGATTTTTGTGGTGAGAGTAGCTCCATGACCTCGAGTTGGAATTTTTCCACTTCGTCGAGAGGGATGTTTGGGTCTTTGACAATGAATATCTCGCCGGTTTTGCGGTGCTCGTAAATGCGCAGTATACCGGTTGGTGTGGGTTGGGTGTCGGTTTCGCGCAGGATTTTCTGACGCTCTAACATAACTGCTAGAATGTAGCGGGTGTTTTCGGTATGTTCTTGATCGTCCTCGACCAATTGCTTGAGGAGTTCCTCCGCGCTTTGTTTGGTGACGACCGGTTGGGATTCGTTGGTTTGTTTCGCCTGAAATTTGGTGCGCCAATAGGAAAAGGGAGGATCGTCTTCAGGAGATCGATCGGCCCATGCGGATTCGCAAAAATCTTTTCTAATATATCCTGAAGAATCAGGATCCGGAAAGATGGCGGT
>JBILAN010000114.1:0-6124 GCA_044354135.1 Luteolibacter sp. | reverse complement strand
TTAAATTTTTTCACTCCTATCCTCCATTTCCTAATCCCTCCCCTCCGTGTCCTCCATCTTCCTCCGTTACTCTGTGGTAAAAAATGCCCGAACTCACCGAAACTGCTTCTGTTCAACGCGGAACTCATACCCCGCCAGCCACAGTTTCTCGATCAGATCTTCTTCGGATATATCATGGGTCTTGACCAAATCTTCGAGAGATTCCGAGTTGTTTCTTAGCTCGGTATTGACCAATCCGACCAGCAGGTGCGGATCCATATTCTGCCATCTCGATAGATCCATAAAGCTAGCTTATTTACCTTTCAGCTTCGTAAAAAGCTCCTGATTAAAATCGAAATTGATTGTGCCGAAGGCTGCAGGTGTCCCTTTTTCCTCGATTTGATATTCAAGGGCTTTGATGGGTTTCACCCCAGCGACTTCCGAGAGCAGATAAACGCGTATCGTGAGTGCTTCTTTACCGGTGCCTTCATCAAGTTTACGGATTGCATACTGAACTTCATTCAACCCAGCACGCGCACCACCGATCACAGTCTCAGCCTCTTTGGCGTTGATGAATTTATGCTTACTTACCTTATTCACCAACACCTCGACTTCCCGCCCTGGGCAAAACACGTAGACTTTTGCAATCGTCGTCGCAGGTTGAACGGCTGCGGGTGTGGGTGGAATAACACCTGATGGCTGGGCTTCTGGGATACCTTTCAAATATGCAATATCTCCCTTAACTAATTCTTCACGCACATCTGGTAAAGCTGTTAGATTTACGAAATCGGCTTTATCGTAAAGAAAACGATCTCCGCTCTGAATGAACGAAAGCACGAGAAGGTTTTCCGTAGGTTCACCACCCACACCGAAATCAATCTTACCGAAGTATGCCGCTTTGGCCGTGCGTCCTTTTTGATCAGCTGATAGAAATTTCAACCCACTTAAAAGCGGAGGTGGGGCGGGCAAGTTAAAGATAGATACGGGAAACGGAAGCTTCTCTGAGATAATCCGATTCTTCACCTCTACTTGGCGATGTTCTGCTGTTATTTGCTGCCAGATTCTAGCATCTTTTTTGACCATCGAATCGCGCCAGACGGTATAGGTTTTCTCTAAATTGGTCCGCAGTGTTTCATCCGCTATCGAAATATTGGGCAAAAACAGAAGAAAACTGAGAATTAAACCTTTCATAGACAAAACGATTGGACAAATCGTGTGAAATCACAACAAACAAATCCATGCGTTTTGAGAGCCTCTCGGAGACGCCTTTAAGCATCATGAGTCAGCCAATACAGAAGATCGCTCCGATCGGTGAAGAACGAGATAAAGAACTCCTCAAATCCGCGACCACTTACGTTTACGTGAACCACAACGGCTTTGATTTGATTGCTCATGTGTTTTTTCCAGAGACACAGGCATCCACATCCCGTCCGGCTATTGTGTTTTTCCACGGTGGTTTCTGGGACGTCTCCATGCTTCCTCAGTTCGTACCTCACGCTCATCACTTCACCTCGCGTGGCATGGTCGCGATTTCTTTTGAGTATAGGGTCAGTTCCAAACATCAATCGACCCCGACCGATGCCATTGACGATTCGATTTTTGCCCTAAACTGGTTAAACTCACGCGCTGGAGAACTCGGTATCGATCTCACGAAAATGGTTTTCAGCGGAGCCGCTGGCGGTGCCTATCTCGCTTTGTTGTTAGGGATGAGGAAAGATAAAGACCTATCTCCACCATTCCGCCCGAAAGCTCTGATTTTATTTAGCGCCTTGGTTAACACCACGCCTAAAGGTCAACACTCTGAGCGTTTTCCATCGAAAAAAATCAGCACCAGGCTGAGCCCCACTCAACTCGTCCGCAGAAAACTTCCACCGATGATTTTCTTCCATGGCACATCCGATCGGGTCACCCCGTTTTCTGAAATTGTCACCTTCTGCCGCCGCATGAGATGGCGTGGCAATCGCTGTAAATTTTTCGACTTCAATGGCTCCGAACACAGCTTCTTCAACTTCAATGTAAGCCACTCGAATTTCGAACTGACCATCAACGCCGCAGATCGGTTCTTGGTTGATCTCGGAATTATCCAAGAACAGCCCGAGGAGACTTACGAGGTGCGGGAGGTATAATAAAAAATCCGCAGCGAACTGCGGATTTTTTATCGTTATCGGTTAATCGTTATTAGTTAAAAGGGATTATTTAGAATAGTCTTCCCTAATAACTTATGACTAAATTCACCCAATCACCTCAGGCCAATCGGTATGGAACATTTCGCCGCGTGGCTTGTCGGTGCGCTCGTAGGTGTGCGCACCGAAGAAGTCGCGCTGGGCTTGTAGCAGGTTTGCAGGAAGCACGGCGCTACGATAGCTGTCGTAGTAACCCAACGATGCGCTGAACGCAGGAACCGGAATACCCGCGAGCGTTGCGAGGGAAACGACTTCGCGCCAGTTTTGCTGGAACTCGTTGAGGAGTTTCGTGAAGAACGGTGCGAGCATCAGGTTGGTGAGCTTAGGATCTTTGCGATAGGCATCGGTGATGTCGTTCAGGAAGCGCGCACGGATGATGCAACCTCCACGCCAGATCGCAGCGATCTTGCCGAGGTCAAGTCCCCAGCCTTTTTCCTCACCCATCGCAGCGATGAGATCGAGACCTTGTGCGTAGGAAATGATTTTCGATGCGAACAAGGCATCATGAACTTTTTTAACGAGCTCGGACTTCTCGGTGGAAATTTTCACTTCCGGACCTTTGAGGAAAGCGCTGGCAGCGACGCGCTTGTCTTTCATCGAGGAAAGGATGCGGGCTTCGACAGCGGCGTTGATGGTGGAGATCACGACGGCGTTTTCAACGGCGTTGATGAGCGTCCATTTGCCTGTGCCCTTTTGACCGGCGGTGTCGAGGATGACGTCGACAAGCGCCTTACCGGTTTCAGGATCGTTTTGTTCAAAAATTTTCGCGGTGATCTGGATCAGATAGCTTTCAAGATCGCCGTTGTTCCAATCGGTGAAGACTTTCGCAAGTTCCGCAGGAGTGAAACCAGCGGCTTTAAAAATATTGTAAGCTTCGCAGATCAACTGCATGTCGCCGTATTCGATACCGTTATGGATCATTTTCACGTAATGACCCGCACCACCGGTTCCGATGTGGGTGACGCATGGCTCGCCGTCGACTTTGGCGGAAATGCTTTCAAAGATTGGTTTCATCACATCCCAGGTCGATGTCGGGCCGCCGGGCATGATGGATGGGCCTTTGCGTGCACCTTCTTCACCACCGGAAACACCGGCACCGATGAAACGGAAACCCAGATCACCAAGCCATTTGTCACGGCGCTCGGTATCGGTGTAGAGAGAATTTCCACCGTCGATGATGATGTCACCTTTGTCGAGAAGCGGAATGAGCGATTCAATCACTGCATCCACCGGACCACCGGCTTTCACCATGATCATGACCTTGCGTGGCGATGCCAAGGACTTCACAAAACCTTCGAGAGTTTCTTCACCAACGATTTTTTTATCAGGATGTTTAGAGACAAACTCCTGCATCGCGCTGGTCGTGCGGTTGTAAACGGAGACCTGAAAGCCTCTTGATTCTACATTCAACACAAGATTCTGACCCATGACGGCCAGTCCGATTAGTCCAAAGTCACTGTTGCTCATAATGATAGCGGGGGTTCCGCTCGCGGGGAAATAGGAGACTCTGCGATTCAGTGCAACACCTTGTTGCCTTTTCTCCATCAATTTTGCACATTTGCTGCGTGAACCTACCAAATGCGATCACCCTATCACGCCTCGTGCTTACAGCGGCGTTCGTTTTATTTGTCGCTTTGGATGCAACTTGGGGCCACATCACCGCCCTGATTCTCTTTATCATCGCGGCCATCAGCGATTTCGTCGATGGCTGGCTGGCGCGGAAAATGAACCTTGTCACCCCCCTCGGCAAACTGCTCGATCCCCTCGCCGACAAGATCCTCGTTTGCGCTGCCTTCGTTTTCTTGACCGCCGAGGGCATCTGCCCTGTATGGATCACCGCCCTCATTATCGGCCGCGAATTCCTCGTCACCGGCCTCCGCCAAATCGCCATCGAAGCCGGACAAGTTCTAGCCGCCGACAATTTAGGAAAATGGAAAACCACTATACAGCTCATCTACCTCATCGCCGGCCTAATCTGGCTGACCTTTGAAACGATGTCCACCGTCCCCTCTTTCCTGAAATTCCTCCACATTCTAACAACACCTTGGGGTGAGAACGCATGGCTGATGCCGATCACTCTCGGCCTCGCCGTGGGACTCACGGTGATATCAGGATGGAACTACCTTTGGTCTTCGCGGTATTTGTTGAAGGGGTGATTACTTCACTCCTAACAGATAAGCGAACAGATCTTTGAGCTCATCCGGGTTCAGGCGGTTGATCATGGCCGGAGGCATCGGTGACACTTTGGATGGCGCCATGCTCTTGATATCGCTACGGCTGATTTCCAGTTGATTGTTGAAATCAAACGGATTGACCCCCAAAAACAGAATCCCGTCCTTCTCATTGAGAACGCGACCCGTGATGGTCGATCCATCGTTCTTCACAATTTCGGTGAATTCGTATTGATCGGAAATCACTTGGCTAGGATCGACAATCGAGTGCGCGAGGTCCTCGACTTTGAAGCGACCCGAAAGATTGGTGAGATCGGGACCTTGGGCGCCACCTTCTGCTCCGAATTTGTGGCAGGTCGCGCACAGCGACGCCTCAAACATGGCTTTGCCATTCTCCAGATTTCGGTTGGTCAGGCCATCGCTGGTGACTTTTTTGATTTCTTCCACTGTCCAGTCACGACCCGGACCTTTGACTGGAGGCAGTGCTTTCGGTTTTTGCGTAGGGGCTTGCGCTTCGGCGGCAAAGAGTTTTTGTTCTTCAGGAGTGCCGTTTTCATAGATCTGTTTGCGGATCATGGCGATGAATTTGGCGTAGCTGTTGCCACCGCTGCGGCTTTCGATTTCACGGAACCAGGTGAAAACACGTCTTCTCTCATCACCTTTCCAGGGTCCTTTGACAGCTCTCAAGCAATAGATGTAATGAATCTGAGCGGTAGGCGGGTGATTCTTGATCACCTGATTGATATCGTTACCATATTTCGAATTCCGCTCCACCAGCACTTTCCAATCCTCCGCATCGGCCGCAGGAGCCTCATCCATCAATTTCAGGGTTCGGGAAACAACGTTCGGCGCCTGAAGATAGCAAAGCATGCGGGCGAGTTCAAAATTCATCGAGCGATCCGTCGCGGGATAAGACGCGTTGATCTTGGCAAGCACAGCGGCTTTCTCCTCCGCCGTTGGCTCACCACTGCGGATGAATACCAGGCCTGCCGCCCTCAACCAGTTGATCTGTTGCGGTTGGGAAAGCGACTTCCATTCGACCTTCAACAAGGTTTCCAGAGCTGCGGTGCGATGTTTTTTACCATCCAAACGAGCCAATGCCATAGCTCCATGAATCTGTGTCCATGCGTCTTTCTGTGTTGAAATTTTCGCAATCCATCCGGCATCCGGTGAACGCTCCAACGCGGTGCGCGCCATGAAACGCAGCGTACGTTCTTCGGAACTCAATTGCTTGAGTGCAAGATCGGCATCGAACTTTTTCGGATCGCGAATCATTTCCGCGAGTTTATCGCGGGTTGGATTCGGTGTGGATTTTGCAAGTTGTGGAGCTGTGGATTCTTTGCCTGTGTATACCACTCTCCAGAGATGAGATTTTCCACGGCGACCACCGGTCGCGAAATACATCGAGCCATCTTTTCCAATGACTGCATCTGTTAGAGGCAACCCAGCACCGGCGACAAATTCTTGTTTTTCCGCTTTGAACGAAGATCCATCGGGAGTGAGGTGCACGGCGTAAATGGTCGCGAACGTCCAATCGAAGGCGTATAGGGCTTGTTGATATTTCGCAGGCGCTTTGAAACCGCGACCCGCGAGCATCCCAGTCGGCGATCCCGGACCGATATTAAGAACCGAAGTCATGCTATCTTCATAATAAGCTGGCCATTTTCCGGTGCCATTGCGCCAACCAAGTTCGGTGCCAGGAACAATGTGAGAAACCCGTGTGGGACGATACCAAGGCATACCGAAATCCCATTCCATATCCGCATCGTAGGCGAACAACTCGCCGCTATC
>JBILAN010000138.1:0-3695 GCA_044354135.1 Luteolibacter sp. | reverse complement strand
TCGACCTTGCCCGTCCTCCGTTAAAGCAACCCAACTCCCCTCCTCTTTTTTTACCTCATAGATCTGCTCCAGTTTGAATCCAGCAGCGACTTTGAATTCGGCTGTTTTGTCGGTGACTTGAGCATTGATCGCTCCATGAAACAATGCCGCAGCGGCAAGTGGGAAGATTATGATTTTTTTCATCGGTGAGGGATACTCAACAAGGTATAGTCCAGCTTTCAATCAGATTCTCATTTTAAGAAAAACTCAGTCCCATCATGAACCTCCCATCCCCAGACAAAATCGCCGCTCTCGAACAGCGGATGCTGGCGCTTGGGATCGTGCCAGATGATCTTTTGGAGAAATTCGTCCGAGGCTCGGGTGCGGGGGGGCAAAAAATCAACAAAACCTCAAATTGCGTCTTCCTCAAGCACCTCCCCAGCGGCATTGCGATCAAGTGCCAGATGGATCGATCCCGTGAAATAAACCGCTTCCTCGCCCGCCGCGAGCTCTGCGATCAATTCGACGCCATCGCCAACGGCAAAGCCTCCGCAAAAACCCAGGCGATTGAAAAAATGCGCCGTCAAAAGCGCCGCCGCTCGCGTCGTTCGAAACAGCAATCCGTGACCGACAAACGCATCCTTTCTCAAAAGAAATCCCTGCGTAAGCCACCGAGCGAGTGATAGTGGCGGCGGATTTTATCCGCCATGCCAATCATACAAACGAATCAGCAGAATTTGGGCATGGCGGATGCAATCCGCCGCCACGTTGCGCTGCTCACGCCTTCTCCAGAACGATTTTAAATTCGTAAGTATCAATCTCACTCGGAATCAGCTTCGCAATCAAAGCAGTTCGATCCGCTTCAGGAACACGTTGCAAGAGCTTGTCGGTATCATTCAATTTCTCTCCGGGAAAATACATCTGTGTGATCAATTCCACGTAACCGAGTTTGGAAACTTTGAAATGGATATGCGGCGGACGCGACCAATCCTTCGCTGCCGGATAGGATCCCGGAACCACGGTTTTGAATTTGAACTCTCCATTCTTCCCGCTCGGCACGATCGCCCATCCTTGGAAATTCGGATCCAGCGGCGCCTCATTCTTATCGCTTGGATGATTGTATCGTCCCGCTGCATTCGCCTGCCATAAATCAACCGTCGCATCTTCGACTGGAGTGCCATCGGTATTCAACACAGCGCCCGAAATGAAAACCACTTTACCTGCGGCCGTGCCTTCCTGCCCTTCGATTTTTGTTAGATCAAAATCCTTATCCTTCTGAGCGACTTTAGGATAAAACGGTCCCTCAACCTGCTTCGGTGTCTTTGGTAACTCCTCCGCCGATACTCCGGTGACCCCGGCCAACGCCCCAGTCACCACCCCACCTTTGAAAAATTGCCTGCGTTTCATCAAACCATTCAAGCCCATGAAATCGTTTACGAAAGGATTTAGCTAGGCAGGGACGCGTATCCTTACGCGTCCATATCTTGCGGCTGTTATTACGGAATGGATCCGATGGGGTATTACCCTATAAACAGAAATGGAACCACAATGGGAGCGAAGCGGACATAGACGAACACAAAAATTAAATCTCTTCGTCAAATGGACACAGATACACACTGATAATCTAAGAGTTATGAATTTTTTCAGTCTCACCTTTTAGGTGAATGAAGAATTCTTTCTAATCCTCTTAGCATCAGTGTTAATCAGTGGTTCATTTTCCTCTTTAGGATTACGGGCCCTGAGATATGGACGCGTAAGGATACGCGTCCCTGCCTAACGAAAAAGCCGGACAGGCGAACCTGTCCGGCTTTTTTGAAAATCTCGAGCCGTATTATTCACCCCGATATGTCGGGGCTACGGCTCGGATAGAATTTATTTCTCGTCGCCTGGGCTCCACTCTTCGGAAGCGGCAGTCGCAAGGTTGAAAGCTTGCTCGAGGCCGACCATCTCGCTGGATGGGCGGAGAGATTCGAAGCTTGCGCTTTCTTTCTTGAGTTGATCTTCGGTGTAGCCAACGGCTTTGATCGAGAGACCGATGCGGCGCTCGACTTTGTCGACCTTGATAACGCGAGCTTCGATCTCGTCGCCAACTTTGATGACGTCTTTGACTTTCTCCACATGATCTTCGCTGAGTTGCGAAATGTGGATCAGACCATCGATGTCACCTTCGAGGGAAACGAACGCGCCGAACGATGCGATTTTGGCAACCGTGCCTTTGACGAGATCACCGACTTTGAAGCGGTCATCGATCGCGGACCATGGATCACCTTCGGTTTGTTTGATACCGAGGGAAACGCGCTGGTTTGCCTTGTCGATCGCAAGGACCACTGCCTCGATCTCATCGTTCTTCTTGAGAACTTCGGATGGGTGATTGATTTTACGTGTCCAAGACATGTCGGAAACGTGGATCATGCCGTCGATACCTTCTTCCAGCTCCACGAACGCGCCATAAGCGGTGAGGTTGCGGACAGGACCGGTGATCGTTGCACCCACTGGGTAACGGAGTTCGATTTCGTCCCATGGGTTGCCTTCGAGCTGGCGAACACCGAGCGATATCTTCTGTTCCTCGATGCTGATGCCAAGAACCACTGCGGTGATTTCCTGACCGATCTCGAGAACGTCGGATGGACGGGTGATGCGTTTGACCCAACTAAGCTCGGAAACGTGCACGAGACCTTCGACACCGCGCTCGATTTCGATGAACGCGCCGTATGGAAGAAGCTTGGTAACTTGTCCTTTGACTTGTTGACCGATTGGGTATTTGCGCTCGATGTCTTCCCATGGATTGTCCGACATTTGCTTGAGGCCAAGCGATACACGCTCTTTCTCACGATCGACGTCGAGGATAACAACATCCACGGACTGACCGATATGGAGCAGTTCGGAAGGATGGTTGATGCGTCCCCATGACATGTCGGTGATGTGAAGCAGACCGTCCATACCTGCGAGATCGACAAATGCACCGAAGTCGGTGATGTTCTTGATCGCGCCGACGACTTTGTCGCCGATTTTGACGGATTGAAGGAAAGTTTGACGTTGCTCGGAGCGCTCGGCTTCGATGACTTCGCGGCGGGAAAGAACGATGTTCTTGCGCTCGTCGTTAACTTTAACGATTTTGAATTCGTAGACATTGCCCACGTATTCGGAGAGATCTTTCGGTGGAATGATGTCCACTTGCGAACCAGGAAGGAAGGCTTCGACGCCGACGTTGACGGTGAGACCACCTTTGACAACGGCTTTGACTTTGCCGCGAACGAGGCCGCCGTCTTGGTAGACTTTGACGATCTTGTCCCAGTTTTGTTTGTAGGCTGCCTTCTCTTTGGAGAGAACGACCATGCCTTCTTCGTTTTCGAGGCGCTCGAGAAGCACTTCGATTTCGTCGCCGATTTCGATTTCATCATCCTCGAACTCGTTGGATGGAATCGCACCCTCGGATTTGTAGCCAACGTCCACGAGGACGATCTGTGGGCGGATTTCAAGGATGGTGCCTTTGACGATAGAACCCTCGCGGAATTCCTTGAACTTGGAGTCGATCAAATCGCTCAGTTCCTTATTGGTTGGTTCTGCTAATGCAGTACTCATATTTGGTTAGTGGTTTGGTTAGTTTGTTTACGTTTTCCTTCCGACAATTGCCCCGGAAAAGATGCATCTGGCGGGCACCGGGGCTCCGACCGCTCGCCAGACAAAAGAAAAACGGAGGGCGAACCTAGGGGACC
>JBILAN010000145.1:0-2969 GCA_044354135.1 Luteolibacter sp. | reverse complement strand
ACTCCTTGCCATCGCGCACCATTTGTTCGTATTCGAATTGGGTGGTGTTAGAAACAGCGGGTTCGTCGATGATTTTTGCCAAGCCATTCAGGGCAGGGACATGAAGTGGCCGATCGAGTATTTCGATGATTGCAGCGATGCGTCCCGATGCTTCTGCATATGCATCGGCGGGAGACGGATGTTCATCGAGAAATGCGTTTGCAATTATCTGCAAACGGCGCAGGCGGTGATCGAAAACTAGAAGAGTATCAGCGAGCATGAACAAGGCATCGGGCACGCCGAGAGAATCCGGTGGTGAATCGCCGAGAGTGGGTTCGAATTGACGCACTGCATCATAGGCGAGGTAGCCGACCATACCGCCGGAAAACGGAGGGAGAGCTGGATTGGAAACGGGCTGGAAGGGCTTCATCTCGCGCTCAAGTGCGGCAAGCACATCATCAGGTGCGGTGATCTTATGTGACTTGCTGCCTTCAGTAATGGTGATTTCTTTGCCGTAAGCCGTGAAAATCCGTTTTGGCCCAGATCCAATGATCGACCAGCGCCCACCCTTATCCGTCGCTTCTGCCGACTCTAAGAGAAAAGAATACTTAGCATCGCGGATTTTAAGATAAGCAGAAAGAGGAGTCTCGAAATCCGCCGCAAGCTGAGTATAAACTGGAACCACGTTTCCTTGTTTAGAAAACGATTCAAAGGCTTCCAGAGATGGCTCGACAAGATTCAGACTCACAGGTGGGAGAATGAGACGAAAACGGGCCGGAGGTCAATGGTGAGCATTTGGGTTTAATTCGGGCATTTGGGGTTTCTTTTTACCGCAGAGGGACGCAGAGCCAGACTGGTGAAGCCCTTACCCGTATAATGAATGATAATATAAAATTTATACTTTAATTTAAAAACTCTGCGACCCTCCGTGACCTCTGCTCCTCAGCGGTGAAAGCAAACATTTAACCCTACGATTTTCAGAGCCGACTTGCAAAAAGCCTTTCCTGGGTTGAAACTTCGGTGTGGCAATTGCATTGAAAGATTTGAGGAAAAGCCTGCCGGAAGGTGGGTTGTTTGGTGGTGGAAACTGGCAATGGTCGCCTGAACCGCTGAAGCTGAGTGCAGCTGAAGCCAAAGAAATGATGGCTATGGGTCATCCACTTGCGAAATTCCAACAAGCTTGCGATATCCTTTATCGCCGTTCTGCGACAGGTAAGCTCGAGCCATGGTTGGCTGAGTTGTTAGATGAAGGTAAGCCCGATTGGCTGGCCGCGTTGCAACGTTCTCCTGGAATGGCAGAGCAATTTCCCCGAGTGATCCGTCCCGATCTGATTTTGGCTAAGGGACATTTCGCCGTCTCCGAGCTCGACAGCGTGCCGGGCGGTATGGGGATTACTGCATGGCTTTCAAAAACATATGCAGAGGCAGGTTACGAGGTGTTGGGTGGTGCAAATGGGATGATCGATGGATTTCGAAAGCTGATGCCTGATGGTGGGGATATTTTGGTTTCGGACGAAGCGATGGATTACCGAGCTGAGATGGCTTGGATAGCAGAGCTGTTAGGTGCTGCTTGGAAAGTTGAAAACGCCGAGGAATACGAAGAATGCGGAAAAGAGATGTATCGGTTTTTTGAATTGTTCGACTGGGAGTCGATACCTTACGCGCGACATCTCGCGGAAAAATCGGCCAGAGGCGAGGCGAGTATCACGCCGCCGTTCAAAGCTCATCTGGAGGACAAACTCTGGCTGGCCTTGTTCTGGTCGCCAGCTCTAAAGAAAATCTGGGAACAAGCCTTGCGTGGAAACCATCTGCGCAGATTGCGGGAATGGATTCCGTTCGGCTGGGTCATGGATCCAGAACCACTGCCGCCACATGCTGCGCTGCCACGGCTCAATGCGCATTCATGGGATGAGGTCGGAGAGTTTTCTCAAAAAGATCGTCAGTTGGTTTTGAAAATCAGCGGCTTTCACGAAACCGCCTGGGGATCGCGTGGAGTTTTTATCGGGCATGATTTACCAGCCGCGGAATGGCAGGAAAAAATTCGATACGCGCTTTCACAATCCGGTGAGCAACCCTGGCTGATGCAGGAATTTCACGAAGGCAGACGCTTCATGCATCCTGTATATACAGAGGACGGTGAAGTAAAAATATTAGAGGTCAGAGCGAGGTTGTGTCCTTATTTCTTCACCGATAAGCAGGGCGAAACCACCTTTGGCGGATGCTTGGCAACTTTAGTCCCAGCAGATAAGAAAAAAATTCACGGTATGAGCGATGGGATTCTAGTGCCGTGTGTGATCGGGGAGTGAGGTGTGGTGGCGGATTGCATCCGCCGCCACATTTTACCAAATTTTCCCATCATGCCATCTCTCTTTTTCCAGCCATGTGATTTGGTTTGTGTTCTTGGAATAGGCGGTTCCTGCTAGCACTCGCTTGTACACTTTGGATTCGATCTCTTTGAATGATTTTGCATCAGAGCCAATCTTTGCTCCGATCTGATTGTTGTGGTAATCCATCTTGTTAGAATCCTTGCCACTCGATTCCATGAGAAAGGTTGTAACTTTGACTCCCCATTCGCCGACCGTGTAGGATACCACGGCACTTGCGAGAGTGTGTCGATAGGCATCGAGGGGACCGCCTCTGCCTCCTTCAAGGTCGGATTGGAAAACAAATGTCCAAGTGTAGATCAATACGCACAGCGGATAGATGCAGATAGCTAAAGCGATTGCTGCGAGCTTGAGGAAGAGTTTAGGTTTTTTCATGAATTTAGGGAGGTGGTTTAAACTCTTAATATTTAAGCGTCTCGCGAATCGGCATCTACTCGGTATGACCGTCGCCATAAACAACCGCTATGACCATTAATAACACTAGGGGCTGTACTAGCTAAGTGATCTAAAATCACTAAACTAGCCCAGTCCATGTATCAAAGAAAAAGTCGATTATCAGCCTACAAACAAGGAGATCTAATTAAGCTCTTTGTGGCTGGTGCTACC
>JBILAN010000089.1:0-10054 GCA_044354135.1 Luteolibacter sp. | reverse complement strand
TTTGCCTTCGTTGACTAAAGTGATATCGACCTTCGCGTGTTTGGGAATCCCCGCTATCATCGCAGCAGACTGGAATTCGTAATCGTGGCAACAGCCACCGGTGACGATGAGAACTTTGATCGGCTCATCTTTTTTGATGATCGCTACCTCTTTTTCTGCCGGTTCTTTTTTCTTCTCCGCTTCCGAGCATCCACTGCTGATCAGCGCTGCGACTCCGGCAAGGCCTATCAAGATACTGTAACTTTTTCTGTTGATGATTTTCATCAGTGCGAAGCTAAGGAATTGTAACACCACGGCAAGGAAAATGGGTTACCTGAGCAGATTCACCAGTCCGCTATCACGGATGAAAAAGTCTGGATTGAGATCGGCGAGAGGGGTGCGGAGTTTTTCGATTTCTTCAGCGGGTCCGTGGACCTCGAGTCTTGCTAGATCAGCTAGTTCGAGAAATTTTCCTAGGAGTTCGCCTACATTGCCAAGGTGGGTGAGAACACCTTCCGCGCCGATGTAGGCCTCACGGCAGAAAGCCATATCACCGTTGCGGGTGAAATCGTAATACAAGCAGCCAGGCTCAGTGGCAGTTTTCTCGATGAAGGCCGGCATCAGCGCAGTGAAAGCTTCGATATTTCCCTCGCGGATTTTGAAATACGGATGAAGGCTGACGGCGTGGGATAGAGCTACGGACATGGAGAAGAAGTTAGTTCGAAATGGTGAAAGTCAAAGGGGGAAATTAAATTGATCGGATGGTCTGGGAATTTAAAGGGATTACAAAATTTCGACCTACCGGTTTAGCTTATTTGTAATCTTTTCTAACAAGTTCTTCATAATAGCTAAAGAAATGAAATACAGAGTGGGTATGAGAAAGATCGCGCTGATTGCCCATGCTTCAATGCCGTGGAGGGCGGCTAGGCCGAAGTCGCTTGCGAATTGGGCGGGGTCGTCTCTGAAGCGGGTGAGGAGTTGGGGAATGGAGAATTTGATGAGTGGGACGCCGTTGAGCATTTGGCCCAGCCGGATATAAATGAGAATCAGAGCAAGTTGGAGTGGATAAGTAAAAGTTTTGAAAAGGTGGAGGATGGGTTGGTTGAGTTTTAATAAGTGTCCAAAGATCAGGCACACAATCGTGGTGCTGCCCATGATGGGAAAAATACCGAGAGTCACGCCCAGAGAAATGCTCCATGAAAGTTTCTCTGGAGAGGTGCCTTGTTTGAGTTGATTGACGATGGGACGAATGACCCAGCGGTAAAAGCGGCTATCTGGGTTGAGAGGCATGAATTGATGATTATAGTAACCAGAGACCAGAGACCAGAGAACAGAAACCAGAGCTTGGAGATATTTTTGCGCAGCCCGTATTCTTGATTGAAGTTTATAATTTAGAGTTTCAAATTATTCGGTCGGGTATAAACGGCTTGGACGACTGAGATGTTGCGGGTAGCGAAGCCGGCTTCGCAGTATTTGAGGTAGTAGTTCCAGGTGCGGATGAAGGGTGTGTCGAAACCGAGGGGGTAGATTTGATCGAGCTTGGCGTTAAACGTTTCGTGCCAGGTGGAGAGGGTGCGGGCGTAGTCCAGCCCGAGGTCTTCCAGATGATGCAGGAAGAGGTTGCTGGTTTTATTGATGACCTCGTTGACGCGTCCGACAGATAGCAGGAGCGATCCGGGGAAGATAACTTTTTGGATCCAATCGACCCCTTTTGTTAGAGATTTATAACGGCAATCGGGAACGGTGATGTATTGCACGGCGAGCAAGCCGTGAGGTGCTAGGACTTCGTGGCATTTCGCGAAGAAGGATTCGTGGAATTTGTGACCGACGGCTTCTAACATTTCGATCGAGGCGATTTTATCGAAATTGCCGGTGATGAGTCGGTAATCTTGGATGCGGATTTCGACGAGGTGAGAAAGTCCGGCTTTTTCGATGCGGGCGCGGGCGTAGGCTGCCTGGGCTTCGGAGATCGTGACGGCGGTGACTTTGCAGCCATACTTTTCCGCAGCGTGATGGGAGAATCCACCCCAGCCACAACCGATTTCGAGAACATGATCAGTTGGCTTGAGCTGGAGCTTGCGGCAGAGAGCATCGTATTTTTCGGTTTGGGCTTGGGCGAGGGTTTGGGTTTCCGAGGTAAACTTCGCGGAGGAGTAGGTCATGGTTTCATCGAGCCAGAGCGAATAGAATTCGTTGCCGAGATCGTAATGCTCGGCGATGTTGCGGCGCGAGGTTTCGATGGTATTGGAGCGTTTGAGGTGGCGGAACCAGTTGATGATTTTGAGAAAGTTAACACCGGGAAGAGTTGAGGAATCGGTGTCGTCGCCTTGCAAGGCAGTCATGTTGATAGCGAACCATGAAATAACGGCGGCGATGTCGGGAGTGTCCCAGATGCCATCGGTGTAGGCCTCGCCCATGCCGATGTTGCCGTAGAACATGCAGCGTTTGAAAAATTCCTCGGGATCGTTGAGAGTGATGCGGGCGGTTATGGGTGCGTCGGCTTCCCCGAAGTGGAGGCTGTGGCCGTCGGGGTAAGTGAGGGCGAGTCCGCCGGAGGTGAATTTTCGGAAGAGGGAGAGGACGATTTTTTCGGGTAGTGTAGTCATGTCAGAATTTTTTCACCGCAAAGCAGAATGAGTGGTAACGAATTATATTTAGTAGTGAAGCTCTGATTGCTTGGACGGAATGAAATGGAGTCAAAGGCGCAGAGGTCGCAGAGTTTTGGTTCTGAGGTTTGTTCCATGAGAATTGGCTGTTGGAGTGGATAGGCTCTGGTTATGAATCATTTGACCACTGAGGCAGGGAGAGCACAGAGGTTTGAGATTTAGAGTTTAGAATTTAAAGTTTTTATCGGTGTGGATTTTGGGAAGTGGGGGATTTTTTTCAGGAAGAGGAAGAGGGCGTGGAGATGGATTCGGAAGATGATGGAGAGGGAGATGAGTGGGTATTTAAGGGCAAACCATGCGAGACGGGAAGCGGTGAGTTCGCGTTGCTCGCCTCGGATGGCGGATAGGAGGTTGGGTTTGGCGGCGCTCAGATTGTCAATGTGCACGGTCCATGTTTCGGAAGGCTGGCCGATGCGGAAATGAAAGGTGTCGTTAGGGTCGGAGAAGGGGGAGACGTAGAAGTTTTTTGGAATTGTATGGTCAAATTTTCCCTCTGCGATTGGTTTACCGAGAGGAAACAGCTTCATCTCGCGATAGGTGTTGGTGACTTCGGCGACGGCAGTGAGGGGTTCGCCGTTACTACGGTATATGTAGTAGAAAGAAACTGGATTGAATGCGTAACCAAGCACGCGGGGGAAAGTGATCAGGAAAATTTTTGCATCGGCGGGGATAACGGTGCCTTTTTCAGCTAGCCATGAGGTGAGGTTTTGGCGGATCGATAGCGTTGGATCTGTATTGATGTGATCGCGTTTGTCGATGGAGAAGAGGTTGAAGCGATTTTGGGAAAGGAAGGGGACTTTTGGAAAATAATCGAGATCAATGGTGAGCATGAACACGCGGTATTGGAAGGCGTGCTTTTTTGGGGAGATGCGGGTGTGGGTTACGTCGCATTCATACAGGGAGTTCTTCACCGCAGAGGCGCAGAGGCCGCAGAGGGGCGCGGAGTTTTGGAAATCTGGTGTGTGTTGGGTTGGGTCCAAGGATTGATTGATTAGTAATGGAGAAGGAGACCGCAAGTCTCCTAGACGGACTGGGACTGCAAGTCCCAGCTACCGATAAGTTTTTCACAGAGGCGGTGGGCGGACCAGATGCCGTCTTCGTGGAAGCCGTAGCGTTGCCATGCGCCGCAGTAGAAGCGGTTGGTTTCTTGGCCGGCTTGGTGGAGCTCGAGGATTCGATCTTGGGCCTTAATGGCGGCGCTGGTGAAAATAGGATGCTCGTATTCGAGTTCGTGATGGATTTTTTCCGGAGCGATTTCACCCGGCGGGTTAATGGAGACGAAATAGTTTTCGCTTTCGGAAACGCCTTGGAGGCTGTTCATCCAGTAATGCGTGGAGTGCTTTCCAGAGGGTTCGACGCGATAGTTCCATGAGGCCCATGCGCGTCTGGTGCGGGGCATAAAATGGGGGTCTATGTGGACGACGGCACGGTTGGATTGATAATTGAAATGCCGGAGGATATCGGTTTCGAGTGAAGTGGGTTTTTCTAACAGTTTAAGCGATTGATCGCCATGGGAGGCGAAGATGATGATATCAAAGGAGTGGACACTACCATCATCGAGGATGATTTGGTTGTCGGTGGTCACTTTGCGCACAGGATTACCGCTAACGATTTGGTTTTTAAAAGGAACGATGATTTTTTCGACGTATTGGCGTGAGCCATCGACGACCGTGCGCCAAGGGTGTTGGGTATCGAGCCCGAGGAAGCCGTGGTTGTGCCAGAAACGCATGAGGGTTCTGGCGGGAAAATCGTTGATGCGTTCGGGCGGAGAAGACCAAACCGCAGCGGCCATGGGTGAGAGATACCAATTTAAGAAGTCCTCACCATAGCCACGGGCTTTCACGTAATCGGCTAGTGAGAGATCGCCATATTTCGGATTTGCGAGTTCTTCGACCGTTTCTTTGTTGAAGCGATTGATCTGGAGCAGCATTTTCCAGAAGCGCGCACGGAACAAATTTTTGCGTTGTGCGAAGAGGAGATTTAGTGAGCCGCCGTTGAATTCCACATCAGCGGGGATATGTTGCACGGAAAACGACATTTCCGTGGGTTTGGTTACGACCTTGAGATCTTTGAAAAGCTGGGTGAGGTGCGGATAGGTGACTTCGTTGTAAACCATGAAGCCGGTATCGAGGGGGAGATACTTGCCGTTTTCCTCAACCGTTACCGTGTTGGAATGGCCACCGATGCGGCGGTCTTTTTCGAAGAGGGTGACGTTGAAATGTCTGTGCAGGAAATGCGCGCAGGCAAGACCGGAGATGCCTGTTCCGATGATGGCAATTTTGCGTTGCAAAATGGTTATTAGTTATTTGTTAGAATTTATTAGGGAAGATGTTCCAACGCACCCCACTTCGCCAAGGCTACGAGGGGCAGGAAGCCGCTAAGATCGCTGAGGGACGCAGAGCTGGGGCTATGAAAAGATAAAGTAGAGATGGATTCTTCTTTGAAATTTGGAAATTATTTAACCACGGAGGACACGGAGTTCACGGAGTTGGTTTTGGAAAAATATTTATCTCTGTGTTCTCTGCGTCTCTGTGGTTAAGAGTTTTTTAAAGATTTTGCCTCTTCGATGACGGCTTGGGGGACGGGGCGTAGGTCCCAGACCAGGCCTAGCATCGAGAGGAGTTTGAGTATGTAGTAGGTGGGATCGATCTCGTGAGGGAGGAAACCTTGGCGAGTGGAGTGGGGGAAGCGGTGGTGGTTGTTGTGCCAGCCTTCTCCGAGGGTTACGAGGGCAAGGAAGAAGTTGTTGCGTGAGTCGTCCTCGGTATCAAAGCGGCGTTTTCCCCAGACATGAGCGAGGGAATTAATGAATAAAGTGCCGTGAAGTAGAATGGTTGTAGAGATGAAAAAGGTCCAGATGAAGAATTGCCACATCGTAGTGCCGAGGGCTGGAAAGAAAGTTTCTAATATCCAACCGATGGCGAGCATGACGATACCGAAGGCGATGGGTACGACCTGATCGAAGCGATTGAGCCAGACGAGTTCGGGGAATTTCACGAGGTCGGGAATGGCTTTGTAGTTGGTGGGGAAATTTCGTTTAGAAGTGAGCCAACCGATATGAGACCATAGAAATCCGCTGATGCGCGGGGAGTGAATGTCTTCTTCTTCGTCGGAGTGTTTGTGATGGTGGCGATGGGTGGCCGCCCACCACAGTGAGCCGCGTTGCATGGAGGTGTTTCCGATAATGGCAAGGATGAATTGGAATGCACGCGAGGTTTTGTAGGAACGATGCGCGAAGTAGCGGTGATAGAAACCTGTGATCGCGAACATACGGATGAAGTAGAGCGTGATTGCTGCGATGACTGGAACAGGACTGATGCCAACCCAGATCACAGCGAAGCAACCCAGATGCAAAAAAATGAACGGGATGGTGCGTTGCCAATCGATCTTGTCGGGAAGAGTGGATGGATCGGGATCGCCAGGAGCCCGGTAGTCGGAATCCCACCAATGGCCGACCATGGCTGTGAATGCTTTGAGACGATCAGACATGTTTTCTCAGAAATTAATGTTCAAAGCGACGACGTATCGATTCGATCACTCCGCCCATCACAGGAAGTTGGCCATAGATGTTGGTGCCCGAATCCCAGAAATCCTGATGCATGACAACTTGGCCAGCGGAGTTGAAGCGAACGTGGCTCATGCCTACGGATTCGACGGGTTTTCCAGCGTTCAATTTCGGTGCTGTGAAGATCATGGTCCAGCGGACATAGTGATCGTTTCCTGAGGAAACCATATCATCCACGGTCACTTGGTATTTTGTCATGGTGTCGGCAGTTGCGAGGAAATAGGTTTTGATTTCATCGGGGCCGTGGTGTGTGACGAGCGTGTCGTTCAGATAGGCATCTGCGGCGTAAACTTTCGCTGTGTTCGATTCTACGTAGGCTTTGTCGTCGATTTTTTGCAGAAACTCGGTGAAGGCCTTGAGCGATTCTTGATTTCCCGGTGCGGTGTCTCGGGTTTTGGAGAGTATGGTTTTATACTCTTTAACCCTCTCAGCACTATTGAAATTGGGTGTGCACGCAGGAATAAGTATCGCAATAGCAAGCAGAGCGAGCAGCAGGAAAGGGATGGATTGGAAGAACATTTTAGAGGACATTCTTTATTATAGCATTATTTCTTCCGAGCGCTACGGGTTATCTTCGAGTTTTTTCTAACTCTCAAAATAGGTATAGCCCCCGAGGCCATCTCGGTAGAGATCCATGATTTCTTTGCGCTCTTTTGGGGAAATGCGTCCATCGTTCACGGCTTTTTCGGCGAAATTCCGGAATTTTGAGACTAATTCTTTCGGGTCGAACTCCACATAAGAGAGCACGTCGGCGACGGTGTCGCCCTCGACCTCGTGAGTATAGACAGGCTTTCCGTTTTCGAGATGAACGCCAACCACGTTGGTGTCGCCGAGGAGGTTGTGAAGGTCGCCGAGAGTTTCCTGATAGGCGCCGACCAAGAAAACTCCGATGTAGTAAGGCTCATCCGCATTGAGTTCATGTAGTGGCAGGATTTTCGCGACGTCTTCTTTATCGATGAAGCGATCGATCTTGCCATCGCAGTCGCAGGTGATGTCTGCGAGAACGGCGCGGTGTTTAGGTTTTTCGTTGAGGCGATGGATGGGGAGGACGGGAAAAAGTTGCTCGATTGCCCAAGAGTCGGGGAGAGATTGGAATAGTGAGAAATTTCCATAATAGAAATCGGCAAGGCCGTTTGAGAGTTCGAGAAGATCTTCGGGGACATCGTCCATGTCGGAGATCATGTTAGAAATTCGGGTGAGGATATGCCAATACCAAGCCTCGGCCAGTCCGCGTTCGCGAAGCGTTGCTGAACCATATAGGAACATCGCTCGGACTTGATCGCGGTAATAGACCGCATCATTCATTGCTTCTTGAAGATTCTTTTTGGATAGGGTTTTATTGACATGGAAAAGGTTAGCTAAATTTTGCGGAGCGTTTTTTGGCATCTCGGGTTCCTTGTCTGTGGTCTGGGCGGAGGTCACATCGAGGATATTGAACACGAGTACGGAATAGTAGGAAACGACAGCGCGGCCGGATTCTGAAATGAGATTAGGATGAGGAACACCGACTCGATCGCATTGTTGAGAGACGACTTCGATGATGTCTGTGCAGTATTCCTGTATGGAGTAGTTGCAAGATGAGGCGAAGTTGGTGTGCGATCCATCGTAATCCACGGCCATGCCTCCGCCAATGTCGAGCACGCCCATCGGCGCGCCTTCTTTGACGAGATCGCAGTAAATGCGTACCGCTTCGGTAGCACCTTCACGAATGGCAGCGATGTTTGGAATTTGGCTGCCTTGATGGTAGTGAAGCATTTTCAAACAAGGCAGGTGACCGCTGGCTTTTAGCGAATCGACCACACCAATGACTTGTGCCGCGTTGAGTCCGAACACGGATTTGTCGCCTGCGGATTCTTGCCAGTGACCTGAGCCTTTGGTGGAAAGTCGGATGCGGATACCGAGGTTGGGGAGAACGCCGATTTTACGAGAGCGCTCGAGAATAAGATCGAGCTCGCTTGGCATTTCCAACACCAGCATGATTTTCATTCCCATTTTTTGTGAATGAAGGGCGAGGTCGATGAACTCTTCGTCCTTGTAGCCGTTACAAATGATGTAGGCCTCGGGATCGTGCATGTGTGCGAGAGCCGCGATGAGCTCCGGCTTCGAACCTGCCTCAAGGCCGTAATGATATTTTTTTCCGAACTCGGCGATTTCCTCGATGACTTGGCGCTGTTGGTTTACTTTGATTGGGTAAACGCCGCGGTAGTTGCCTTGGTATTTGGTTTCCTTGATCGCCTCACGAAATGCCTCGTTGATCTCGGTAATGCGGGAATGCAGGAGGTCGCGGAAACGCAAAAGCACCGGAAGATGAGTTCCGCGATCACGGAGTCCTTCGATCACGTTGTGCAAGGAAACTTTGGCGCTGTGCTCGCCGTCTTCGAGTTTCACCGTGACGTGACCGTCTTTGTTGACACCGAAAAATTTATGCCCCCAAGCTTCCACTCCGTAGAGTTCGGCGGATTTCTCGGCTGACCAACCTTTGGAGGATTTGGATTTGGAGGGTTTGATGGTTGGGGCGGTGGTTGGTGGAATCACGGGGGAAACCTGCATGATAACGCCAAAACTTCAAACTTGAAATTTTGGCTGAGAATCACTCATTCGGGAGGTAGGCGGCGTCACGATCGATTTGGAAGGTCCACTCAAGCGGTTTACTGGCGGGATTTCCGTCGAGATTCCTCCAAGTGACGATAACGTTACAGGTTTTGTTGCGTAGGTTGCGATTGACCTGCCATGAGAACAATTTCCCAGCACTGGCGTAGTTGGCGGGAACTTCACCAAAGCCCCCGACATGCATTTTCAAGGTTTTTGGGTCAATATTGGTGGCGGTGTTTAGATCTACTTCAATGTTTGGAGTGCGTGTATTAACGATCGCGCCAGGTTGTGGATTGACTGGAAACTCAAGGGGTTTCGCGGCTCCTTCGATCATGCCTGCTGAAGAGTCAGCTGCTGCGTCACGGAAGTTGATGGCGAATTCGAATATCTTATCATAATTGCCTAGAATGATGTAACGGGGAAGAATGTTATTCGGCGAGTCGATTTTCACTTTTCCAGGTTGGACGGTGAAGAGATGTGAGTAGCCTACTAGGTCTGCCTTACGCAGCATTTCATCTGTGAAAAATCCGCCCGGATACGCGTAGGTGGAGACATTCTTTTTGAATTTCTGTTCGAGAAAGCGCTTGGAATCGCTCATTTCGACATCGATAAATTGATCATACTCCTTTTGGCCGCGGCTAATATATTTTTTCACGGTCTGAGGGTAAGGATGAGAGGTCGAGTGGCAACCCACCGTCGCGCCATTTTTGATCATTTCTTTGATCATGGCTGTGGTCAGCGCCTTGCTGCCACCATCGACGTAGTCTTTATAAAGATAGATGGTGTAAGGATAACCGAACTCTTTAAGGATGGGATAGGCATCGGTGTAAACGGATTTCCAGCCATCATCGATGGTGATGACAACAGCCTTGGCTGGTATGGTCTTTTCGCCTTTTTTCCATGCGATGAAATCTGACATAGAAATGACGGCTAAGCCAAGTTCACGGATGGTTTCGAGTTGTTCTCGGAATTTGGAGGTGCGAATACGCATCGCGGTTTCCGGTTCGGTTTCGGAAAATTCATGGTAACCCAGCACGGCGACGCGAACCCCGTCATCAGTCGGTGGTGTTTGTGGTTGTTCCACTGGAGCCACCTGAGAAATGGCGTAGGTCGCCAGCATAAGCCAGAAGCTAAAAGAGAGGTGAATCCGTTTCATGGTGGATAAGCTACCCTGTCTCTTGGGTCTTGTAAACCTGAGTCTTGAGCGGAGAGCAGAGGGCGGAGAGTGGGGAGAGGTGGAGAGGTGGAGAGG
>JBILAN010000083.1:0-10993 GCA_044354135.1 Luteolibacter sp. | reverse complement strand
ATGGACACAGATAGACACGGATAATCAAAGAGTTATGAATTTTTTCAGTCTCACCTTTTAGGTGAATGAAGAATTCTTTCTAATCCTCTTAGCATCCGTGTTAATCAGTGTTAATCAGTGGTTCATTTTCCTCTTTAGGCTAATTTCTTGAGGCATTGGGCAAATCTACCCGAGAATAAGCCTCTGGTTACTTGGACGTGCGTCCTTCGTTTTCTATGCGGAGAACCGTTTTAGCTGCGGCCTCGCGTATTTTACTTACGAAGCTATGGCGGGCCTCACACTCGGCAATACGCATGGGAGATAGTAATTCCCAGTTCTTCGATTCGTCCCATTGCTTGGCAATCGTATCATACCGAATGAGGCAATAATCATAAAGATTGAGGATTTCACGCATTTGGGCGGCTGTAACTGTCGATGATTTGTTATAGTTATGATCCATGAACAACAGATGTAAAACATTGGCGCACGCGGCAGCGGCAGTGAGGGCGGGGCGGGGATCATTTTTCTGGCTAAGGCAATAACTAACGGTTTCATTGGCGAGTTTCGCGGCCGTAGGGGTGAGTTGTGGGCGAGTGCCAAATTGAGGTTCTGTAAGGAAAAAATGGAGCGAGTTATAGTTCCCATAATGAGATGGATCCATCTCATAGGCGAAGCGGAGTTTATTTTCAGTTTCACGGCGGTGGTGAAACTTCATTCCTTCATTCGCAGGTTTCGGATTGGTTCGAAGGTGCCTCGCTTCATCCATAGATCCAATCATACTTAATAATCTGGCATTCAATGACGTGGCTTCTTGGCTCTCTGCATCCATGCTCTCTTTAGTCGTCGCAACATGGTCATGCTTGCTGTTTTCATCCTCTGCATGCTTATCCTCAGAATCACTGGAATGATCGTGCTTACAGTTCTCATCGTGCACATGTTTTTCCTTAGGAGCCGTACAGGCATCCGAGCATTTTTCTCCGGGACCATGGTTATGACCCTCTTCTCCCATCGCAACGTGAAAATAGTTATCAATAGGGGTTTGCATGGCCATGGCAAAAACTTCGCCATAGGGGCTGCGTTTAATCCCAAATGGATTGGGCGGCGTATCGAGATCAGGATTTTCGACCAACGAACGGGTCGTTAGAGCCCATGTGAGCACACCAAATCCGATGAGACAGATAGAGATGATATTTGAAGAGCTGCGCATGACGGCTTTAAAAATTAAGTGATGATCTTGGTGCGGAAACTGAGACGAGCCAAACTGGCGAATACGGCAGAGATTCCAGCATAGTAGCCCATCATCGTCCAAAATGCGGCGGATGGGAGCGCTCCATCTTTAAACATGAGGCGTTGCGTCAGATCCGCGAATCGATATTGAGGGGAATATAGCCAGAGGCCATGTAAGATCGAATTTTCCTCCTGTTTAAGCAAGTTATCGAGGTAACCGACACCGTAGAGGCCATATAGGGCCAGAAATAAAGTAAAAGCGAACCCCGTAATCCCGCCAAAGCGTGATGCGATTGCAATAGCAAGTGCCAACAAAGGTGCGATCACCATGATGAAAAGCGCCGCATACTGAGCATTGATTACCCACCACATCGAGCGCTCAACGGGATCTTTTGGCATAGCTGCAAATTGGCACACCAGTGCCGCAACGATAGTAAGCGGGATAATGAAACAAATGATCGCAAGCCAGATCTGAAATAGTTGGCGGGTGGTTGAGATCCCCGTTGTTAGAAAATATTCACCAATACCGGATTTAGCATTGTTTTCTCCTTCGTGAGCAGCGGTGAATAAGCCCCATGTTAGAGCAGATATCCAAAGTATATTCCATACAGCCAGGACTCGTGCTGGTTGAACAAGCACCGACTTCTCAGTGGCACTTGAAATCAAGGGCAAAACAAAGGGCAGGATAATCAAGGCAAACCCACAAATTACCCATGCCCTGCGGTGTAAAATCGTTGCGAATGTAAGGCGATAAAGTCTCATCGTTCAGCTGAGTAAGTTTTTGAGTTGGCTCCATGTTTGGTCACCGCTTGCGAGATGACGTCCGGCTTTCCCTTCGATGATTACCGCACTGGGCATATACATCGTATCGTAATCTGGATGGCAACTCACCAGCCTCAATACGTTTGAAGATGATTGTTTCCAAATTTCCTCAAATGCCTGGCGGGCAAAAGCGTCAAGACCGCTAAAAGGTTCGTCGAGCAAAAGAATATTCCCCACATTAGGCTTCACAGAAAACTCACCCATGATCAGGCTCGTCTTGCGGCGATTCCCGGTAGAGAGGCGTCCATAAGGTTTTTTCACATCGAGCTCAATACGAGCGGCGAGGTCCAGCGCGGCGGCTAGGCTTACTTTAGGAATCAGCATGCGGAAAATAGTCGCCGGCGTTACATGGGCATCGAAGCGTAAATCTTCCGGAAGATATTGTAAAAACCCCTCGACCCGGAATTTCCCCGACACTGGCTTAATCGTTCCAGCAAGAGTACGTAGTAGAGTGGTTTTGCCCCGTCCATTACGTGCCAATAAAAAGTGTGTGCCAGAGGTTAAATTCAGCTCATCGCTAAAACAAGCAAGTGGGCTGTTGTAACCAATTTCAAATCCAGAATCGAGATGAATAGAAGGGACGTATTTTATCATCGTAAGAACATTATTTCAGACTTAATAAAATTAATCATGATCTTCTTTGTGTCAAGAGCACGCAAATGTCATTCCACGAAGTTGAGCCGATAATAAGAAATCATTTTTTGCGATAATTTTTTTTGAGAGCCAAATTCTCTTCATGCGAAATGACTTGGAGCAGCGCATCCACTCCATATTCTCTGCCCCTGGCTTTGAGTATGCTGCGAATAACCTCCGCCGTATCACCCCCTCTGCCGACTAACATCGAGAGATCACGTTGTGCTAAAATAAGCTTCAAACGTAGGACTCCTGGAGAAATCTCATCGGCGTAGATCTCTGCACGTGAGGGGTCTTCAATCAAATTTGTCGCGACATACAGGAGAAAATTTTTCAGTTGCTCCGCAAGTGCCTCATGAGGTCGGGCTTTTGATTTTTTTGCTGATAATTTTGCCTTTGTGGTCCGCTTTCTCTCAACAACTTCAAAAGCGCGCTTGGGGCGTCTAATCTCCCAATCATTTACTTGAATATTACACAGACGCTTCAGTGTATCGCCGATTTCAAGATCCTTGATATCCGTCTTTAAAAGCTTAATTAACTCCCCTGGCTCGGCTTTGCCTTTGCCTATTGCCTTATCAGGTTTGGCAGTTTTTGGAACGCGTTTGGGCATAAAGATTGACCATCAATTAAGCCCATTATCTAAAGCTATTCAAGCATCCTTTTGATGACTGCGTCCAATCCAGGACGATCGAACTAGGTATTAACCTTGGTTTCTTCGTTGTTCGTGACGGATATCACGAGCTTTACTCAAGAAAAAGGAATCCTCTCCGATATTCACCGCAAGATCACCAATTCGTTCAATCGAGCGAGCGACTAAAATCAGGTGCAAAATATTTTCCGCATTGCTTCCTGCGTTTTCCAACTGGCCACTAAGTGACGAAGAAACTTCTTTGTAAGCGGCATCGAGTTCTTTGTCGCTCAAATGCAAGTCCTGACCTAACTCGGAATTTCCTTGGTTATAGGCAAATATCGCGTCGTTGAAAATCTTTTCTGCCATAATGAATAGCGGCTCAATAAATCTTACTTCGATAGGCGATTGGGATTTGCAAATCTTCTTCGCTCGCTTGGCGATATTCACAGCGTGATCTGATATGCGCTCTAGATTGTGCGCAGTTTTCATTGCAGTGATAACTGCTCTCAAATCGGTAGCCACTGGATGAAACCGTATCAAGATATCCAAACCCATCTGGTCAATTTTGACTTCAAGTTCATCCACCTCCGTGTCATCACCAATCACCATGCGTGCCAAATCGAGATCCTGAGCCAGCAATGATTGGATCGCGTGTCTTATATTTTGAGATGTTAGAGTAGCCATGAGTTGCACCTTTTCTTTAAGGGTGCCCATAGCATGGTCCATTTCTTGGAATATGTGTTGATTACTCATGATGTTAGATTCGTTGCTTAAAAATCAACCGAAACGCCCGGTGATGTATTCCTCAGTTTTCTTCACGCTGGGACTTGAGAATATGCGCTTTGTTTCTCCGAACTCGATCAGTCCACCCATATAAAAAAATGCTGTTTTGTCAGAAACCCTCGCAGCTTGTTGCATGTTGTGTGTGACAATGATGAAGGTATAGTCGTTCTTGAGTGTCCAAATTAAGTCCTCAACTTTTGCAGTGGCGATAGGATCGAGCGCACTACATGGTTCATCCATTAACACCACGGTAGGTTTCACTGCGATCGTTCTCGCAATACACAAGCGCTGCTGTTGACCGCCGGAAAGCCCGAGCGCAGATTCATTAAGACGATCTTTTACTTCATCCCATAATGCTGCTGCTTGCAGGCTTTCGTGCACAGATTGATCAAGCACTGCCTTGTCACGCTCTCCGCGCATGCGTAAACCGTAGGCTACGTTTTCGTAAATACTGGAGGGAAATGGATTTGATTTTTGGAAAACCATCCCAACATCGCGCCGCAGTTTCACAACATCGACAGATGGATCATGAATGTTGATGCCATCCACAACAATTTCGCCGTGTGTAATGCGAGTCCCCACAATTTCATCATTCATGCGATTGATGCAACGCAGCAGAGTTGATTTACCGCAGCCAGAGGGACCTATGAAAGCAGTAACCTCGTTTCGCCTAACATCGAGAGTGATATCCTTGAGCGCCTGAGTATTTCCGTAGTTGAACGACACGTTTCGAATATCCACTGAAGTTGTGGATTTTTTTGATGCGGTCGGTATCTCCTGAGAATCGTTCATAATACAAAATGATATATCAGCCAAACCTGCCAGAGATATAGGCTTCGGTTTGTGGATTGCTGGGGTTCTCGAAAATCTGCATGGTATCGCCATACTCAATCAGATTACCAAGATACATAAAGGCTGTGCGGTCGGAGCATCGGGTGGCCTGTGACATGTTGTGAGTAACGATCACGATCGTGTAGTTCTGCTTGAGTTCATGAATAAGCTCTTCGATTTTTAAAGTAGCAAGTGGATCTAATGCGGCGCATGGCTCATCCATGAGAACAATATCCGGCTCTGTGGCAATGACTCGAGCGATACAAAGGCGTTGCTGCTGACCCCCAGAAAGCCCAAACGCACTGGTATTCAACCGATCTTTCACTTCATTCCATAGGGCCGCATTGGTAAGTGCCTTTTCCGCAGCATCATCTAATTCCGAACGCTTTTTCACTCCTGCAATGCGAAGTCCATAGACGACGTTATCGTAGATGGATTTTGCAAACGGATTGTATTTTTGGAAGACCATCCCAACACGACGACGGAGTTCATTCATGTTAATATCTGGACGATGAATATCGATACCGTGAACCCGAATGGATCCGGAGGTAACGCGAGCATTAGGAATGCGGTCATTGATGCGATTGATACAACGAATCAAAGTGGATTTTCCGCAACCCGACGGACCAATGAATGCGGTAACCTGATTGGCTGGAATGTCCAAGGTCACATCATGCAGCACTTGTTTCGATCCGTAAGCAAAGTTTACGTTTTGGATCTGAACTGCGGTATCCACGGCGGTGGATGTTTCTGTGGGAGAATTTACCATTTGAGTTTGGCACGAAGTTTGGCACGAAGAATCATGGATCCAAAGGAAAGCACGGCGACTAAGATGAGGAACACGAGAACGGATCCGTATTGCGCACGTTGCGTGAATTCGGAATTAGGGATCCGTGCCGCAAGTGTGTAAATGTGATATGGTAACGCCTGCACCTGAGACGAGAGGATATCGAACGGGTTGCTCAGTCCTTCCCATGGAAAATCATCCTTAGCCGCAACAGCTGCTGTAAACATGATCGGTGCGGTTTCACCCGCGACACGAGTGATCGCAAGGAGCGACGAGGTCAGGATGCCTGGCATTGAATAGGGTAAAACACATTTTCGAATCGTCTGCCAACGCGTGGCGCCCATTGCAAGTGAAGCATCGCGAAAGCCTTGAGGCACGGCACGCAATGACTCTTCAGATGCCGTAATGATGACTGGCAAGATCATGCAAGCAAGTGTCGCGCAACCTGCCATTAGCGATGAATTCCAACCTTGGAAACTCAGAGCGAAATCATTTATCAACAAAGGGATAACGAGCAAAGAGCGATCCGATGGAGTATTCGTGATGACCGGAACGGCAAGCACAAAGACGGAAAACCCGAACAATCCGAAAACGATGGAGGGAATTCCTGCTAGATTCAAAATGGCTAAGCGAACAGCATGAATGAAAGGGCTTTGCTTAGCATATTCGGCGAGATAAATCGCCGCGCTGACTCCGAAGAACAAGGCCAAGATAATCGCGCCTAATGTCAGGAGTGCGGTACCTGCAATCGGCCCCGCGATGCCTCCACCGGAATAAGAAAAGGTTTTCTCATTATAAATGGTCGATCCAGGATGTGAGTCGAGGTATTCGTTGTATTTTGAAGCGGGGAGCTGATGCCGCGTTCCTTCTGCATCATCGAAAACGTGCAGGGTTTCATTTTTCGCAGTGAGGAACTCAGTGTCCACAAAAGGAAATTTTGTAGAGAAGATTGCCGGCGCACCGTCGATGATGATTCGGGCGAATAATAATATCGCGATAATCAGAATCAGATAAGTCACGCTACCGAGAGCCAAGCGCACGAAAATATCTTTGAAGTAGCCTCTCGGCATTCCTTTGCGGATAAGTATCTCTGGATCGATCATGATATGAAATCTACTTTTTGGCGCGATTGACGAAGTGATGGGCGGTGGCATTGATGCCAAGAACGACAGCGAACAAAACAATGCCTACGACGAAAAGCGCGCGGTAATGCACACTGCCGAGTGGAACTTCGCCAAGTTCTTGAGCGATGATGCCTGTAAGCGTGTGGCTGGGTTGGAAAAATGCGCCAAGGCCCTCGCTGAAATCCGGAATTTTGATCCGATTTCCTGCGACGAGAAGCACCACCATGGTCTCTCCGATGACGCGGCCAAAACCTAACAAAATAGCAGCGAGAATGCCGGAGAACGAAGCCGGAATCATGACTCGGAAAGCCGTCTGCACATGGGATGCGCCCAGAGCCTCAGAAGCCTCGGCGTAAGCGGATGGCACGTTGTTTAGCGCGTCTTCCGCAAGTGAGAAAATGGTTGGGATGCTCATGAGCGCGAGAAGACATCCTGCGGTGAAAATATTGAGTCGTTCTTCAATCGGAAATCCAGGCACCCATTGGAACGCATCCATCACGGAAATTTCCCGCAGGATGGTGCCAAACACCAAAATACCCACAAATCCAAGGACCACCGATGGAATGGCTTGGATGAATTCGATGATGGGTTTCACCAAGGCCTGTTCATGAGGCTTCGCGAAATGATTCACATAAATTGCGGCACTGATACTAACAGGAATAGCGATACTCAAAGCTATTATTGCAATCATAAGTGAGCCGACAGCCAGCGGAAGAATCCCATAAAAATCCTGCCATTCTCCACCCGTGACCCATTTTTTACCGGTCAGGAACGACATGAACGCATCGGAGATTGGCACGGGATCGGTGTGCTTCCATGCGTTGATTTTTCCGGGTGCCATATCGAGATCCGTGATAAAAACCGGCCATGCTGCACGAGCCGCGCTCAGCATACGCTTGGCATCTGACTCAGTGAGGCTTTTCGGGATTTTATCAAACGCAGCTGATGATGCGGTTTTGAGTTCTTCGTGAAGGCGAACGCACTCGGGTTTGCGTTCTAACAGCGCCTGCATCGGAGTCTCGACATCTGGCTTGTCAGCAAGCGCGGCATGCGCATCGGCAAGCAGCCTTTCGCGTTCGACGGGATCTTTTTCACCAGAAGCTGCGGCCAAAAGAGTCTTCCGATCTTTTTCAAGAATGTCAGCCGTTTGCAGCTGTTCTTTGGTCACCGTCACCGACTCGGTCATTTCCATGACGATCGAGCCGAGATCAAAACCTGCGGATTCAAAATCATCGATGACTGTGCGGAATTCCTGAAGTGGAGCTGCGTGTTTTTGTTGAGCGGCCACAAATTCCTGCGCGAGTGCGGCGACCAAGGGAGGATCGTCCGTGGCTTCTGGGGGACGAGTGCGTAAGGATTCTATCAACTGCTGACGCTCTTCCTTTGTCAGGTGCGGAGTGCTAAGGGGCTTTTGCAAAGCCTTCTCCCGCTGTTTCTCATAATTGCTAAGTAGCGCAGCCTTCATGCCCGCGTTAGCATCTGTTTCAGCTTGAGGATTATTGATGATCAGATCCCTTGTTGGACCAACTTGATCGGTAAAAGCGTTGTAAAGCGCGCTAGCTTCCTCGGTCCGCTTCAGTTCACGAGCGCTTTTGCCGTTCACTTCGGCATAATAGGCGCGATTGAGCAGGCTGGTGAGTTGTTCGTGAGCGGTCAGATTGTTTCTGGAAATATCAACAAATTCCAAGCCGGCGATACGATAGGTTTCCAGATCACGTCGGTATCCGGGAAAAAATCCAAGTCCCTCTTTAAGAAGGAATGCGATGATTAGGGCTAAAATGACGATGGTTAATCCCGCATTGGAGGCAAAGAAAAACCGGATGAGCTGCTCATAGGAGAACCCGCTGCGTTGGAACTTGTGGCCTGTCTTCGCGTTGGATGATTTTTCAGATGCCATAGTCCTAATGACGCGTCAGATATAAAAGAGATGAATGAGAATAAAAACGAGCATCGCCGAACCTGTCAACGATGCTCGTAAACAACATACTATGTAGAATATTTTAAAGTCAATATTGCACGAATCCGACTTTTTTCACGATTTCCTGACCTGCTGATGACTTAATGTAATCGAGGAAGGATTGCGCTTCTGCGGTTGGTTTGTCAGGAGCATAGAGGTAGCAAACGCGTGAATAAACGTATTTTGCTGCGTTAGACTCGGTTGGCTCAACACCGTCAATGGTGATTGGCTTGGTGCCTGGAGTCTTGGCATAGGCAAGACCTACGTAGCCGATGCCGTTCTTGTTTTTTGCAACCTCTTGGGCGATTTGCTCGTTACCTGCCATTTTGAGAGAGGTAGGAGCATAATCACGTCCAGCCATAGCAAGTTTCTGCCAGTCTTTATAAGTACCGGAAGAAGTGTTACGGGTGTAGATGGAGATTGGACCAGGAGCGCCACCGAGTTCTGACCAATCTTTGATTTGACCGGTGAAGACCTTGGCAACTTGGGCCTTGGTGAGGCTGCTTACTGGGCTGTTCTTGTTGACGATAACGACAAGCATGTCGCGGCAGATGGCGTGCTCTTTGATGTAAACCCCTTTGGTTTTGCAGAAGGTGCGCTCGTCATCTTTCACTTTGCGTGAAGACATACCGATTTGAGCGGTGCCGTTTGCAAGTGCTGGGAAGGCGGTGGTGGAGCCTTCAGCGGCGATTTCAAATTTCACACCCTTGTTGCCAGCGGCCTTGAAGGACTCTGCAAGCTGGGGAATGAGTTTTGCTCCGAGGGTATCACTACCTTTGAGGCTGAGGGTTTGCGCGCTGCTCATCGAAATGAGCGCGGCGGTGGCTAATAGTGTGGAAATAACTTTCATATTTTTATCAATTTTAATTTTACTTGCGTAGCGATATTAGAACGAGAAGCGAAGTCCGCTCATGTAGGTGAAGCCGCTGTAGTCGCTATCACCCATTTGCGAGAATTCAATGCCGTTCATGAGTTTAAGCTTGTGACCATACATGTAGTAATTCACACCCATGTATGCAGACACGTATGTGTCTCCTTTGTCATCACCTGGCTGCAGTGTCTCATAACGTCCAGGCACAGTGAGGTCGTTAAAATCGTCAGAAGTTGCAATTTGTAAGCGACCTACAAGTTGAAGACCTTCCGCAAAGAAAAAGGACGGGACGATAGTGATGCCCATAACATCGGATTGACCGATAGCGGTTGTATTTTCTCCGGAAGCCATATAAACATCTGTAAGAAGTCCAAAACGGCCTTGGGTGATCTCGTTAGTAAAAGCAATCGATGTGCTGAATTTAGGAGATGCCGAAGGATTATACTGTGAGTCAGATGGTTCATCATAGTTTGGTTCGCTGTTGGTCATGACATGAACCGATGCAACGGCCGAGTCTAATCCAAATCGCTCAGCATAATCATAACCGACTTTAGCCATAACGATGTGACCGCCGTCTCCGCTAGAAAATTCGCGAGAGCGATCATTGCCGTAGAAGCCGAGCTCATAGAGCCAGCCACCTTTGATGCCTTTTCCGCTGACCCAAATACCTGTTAATTCACCTGGGTGAAGCAAGTTGGAAACTAAGCTGCGCTCAAGGGTGAGGATGTTATTGGATGAAGTCTCTTGTTCACGGCCTAATCTCACTTTGGTTTTACCAACAGAGAGGTTGAAAGCGTCTGACGGTGAGTAAGTCACGAACATCTCGTAGAGATCTTTGTAGAGGGTATCGGAGCCGGAGTCATCCATGCCGTCCGTATCAACGTTGATTAGAGCATCGAATTTGAATACTCGGAACCACTTGGATTTGAAGCCGAAGCGTGCACGGCGAGCTTCGATGTCATCTCCCCAGACGTTTTCATCTTTACCAGAATCTTTGTAGTCGGAGGTGTTGAAGCTGTTTCCATTGCTTTCACCGTAAATCGACTGAAGTTGGAGACGGCCTTGGAGTTTGAACTCTTGGAGGATTGGGTTATCGTCGTTTTTATAGAGCTCGAACATGGACCATGTGCGATCCAGCGCGGTATCGCCAGTGAATCCTTTAAAGAGGAAGCCGCCATCCTCGGCGTTTGCGGATGTGATCCCGAGCAAGGTGGTTGCAAGAAGGGTGCTTTGAATTAATTTCATCTGATGTGTGTTGTTGTTGATTGAGTGTTTAGTTTCGGCACGCCGGCAACATGCATGAAATGATGTTGTATCTTGAAGGGGATTATTGTGACGGTATTGTCAC
>JBILAN010000041.1:0-20417 GCA_044354135.1 Luteolibacter sp. | reverse complement strand
AGGCTGCGGATCTCCTGTTATCTCAGAAAGTTTCTGCACCAGTGCCCTGTTGGCTCTTTTCATATCACTATGAGCAGATTCAATTTTATTGTATTTCTCCCACATCTCTTTGCTGCCTTCGAATTCTCTGCCGAAACCGCGGACTGAAGCGACGACATCTTTGGCATCTTTCAAAAGGTCGTCATTTCGGGTGTCAGTGTAGCGATCCAAATCTTTGATATCATCGCGCATTTGTTCGTATAGATCATTCATTCTGGCGAGTTGATTGGAGTTAATGTCATAATAATCTCCGATTTTTGCGAGCTCAGTGATGACATCGATCTTGCGCCAGATTTCTGCAGCTAAAGCTTCACGAGTGAGGTAGCGCGGCCGTGAAGCAGAGCCGTAGATCAACAGGGTTTTCGCGGATACGTGATAGGGCGCTTGAGCCACAATCTCCTGCAAGCGCTCACGAACAAATTTATTTGTTAGATATGCCCCCAGCGCACTGCCTGCGGATTTCTCTTTGATGAGTTTGAACTTGTTATAAACCTCCTCGTGTTGTGCTGAAGATTCCTTGCTAGCAAGTGTGACGAACTCTTCCAAAGATGAGGCGATGAGCACTTCGTATTTGAAGAAAAAATCGGGCTTTTCGAGAGCAAGCAGGTTGATGAACATGGGTTCTGCGGAAGCTGGAATAATCAGTCTGCCTCCGGAGCCCTCCGCCAATACCATGAGCGCACGCCAGAAGTATGCGGGTAATTTCAGATTGCCCGAAGAACGATCGATCTCCCCGACTACGATTCCGTCAGGTGCTGCGCCTGTGAGCGCGGCGTTAGCGAGAACAAAGGCAGGGCCACTGATTGCTCCACGATTTCTGCTAAATGGATACGCGGACTTTTCGGAATCTATTGAAACATTAATTTCGGCACGTTCTGGCAATCTACCTAAGTGCTTAGTGAGCCTATTTTTTAAGGGGCTAGAGAGCTCCTCTTCCATTTGCCAGTAATCGTTCGAGTTTGCTGAAACCTGGACACGGAATCCATGCCGCTCTTCTCCTTCTTCATTTGTTGGATGATTGGTGCCTCTCATTTGCAAAGGAACCACTTTGTGTAGCCAAAGGGCTTTGTCCTGATTATACATTCGAAGAACAGTTGATAGTTTAGCTTGATCCATGACCACGCCTTTTGCCGGATCATATTTTGGCGATTCTTTTGGCGGAGTTACGACGATCTCTTCCTTTTTCTCTTCTTCTTTTTCTTCAATCTTCGGCTCCTCAACTTTTGTAGGCACCTTTTTAAAGATGGCGAGTTCTGCCACCCAGCCATTCCATCCTGGATGTTCAGGCTTTGCCAAGTAACTACTGGCTAGCGAATCTGTTGGAAAAATGTTAGCCAATGTTTCCCCTAACATGGCAGCAAGAACATTTCCATCCTGTCCAGCTTCCGGAGACGAGAGCCATCCAAGACTGTTCCAAGCCTGTCTCTTGTCATATTCCATTTTCCCCTTATCTACTAAACTCGGCTTTTCGCCTTCGATAAGCCTATCGAGTATGTTCAACGCAGATTCGTTTTTGGGATTCAGCGCAAGCGCTAGTGCGAGGGCTTTTGCGACAGCCCGGCGGTGCTCCGCCGTTTCGTAAGGACTGGCGCTAGTGATCGTTGTCAATTGATGCGATAAATTACCAATGGCTCGGTCACTGATGGGCAGCTGGTCACGACGAAACGGAGAAATTTTGCCAGTCGGAGGAACAAAAGTTTCGGCATGTGCTGCCGCAATCATCAGTAAGAAGCAACAAGCACTGAGGCTCCTAAGGGACGATTTTCTGGATTTTGAATGCATACAATTACTATATGTATGAACTTTTTTTGATAAAATCACAAGAGAACATTGCAGCTTCAGGTCATTTTTTGAAAGCCTACACGCATGGCTGAATCTAATACGGAAGTGGTGACGCGGGAAGAAGTGATGTTTTTCGATACAGATTGCGGCGGCGTGGTGCACAATCTCGCCTATCTGCGGATGATCGAAACCTGCCGGACCAGGCTAGCGGCAAAACTGGGCATGGAACTTCGCGAAATGTCAGAAACTCAGATTTTCCCAGTTTTAACCCGCACAGAGGTTGACTATCGCAGGCCTGCGAAACTGGGTGATTGGATCTCAATCCGCGGCTGGCTAGGAGAGGTGAGCACGGCCCGTTTTTGGTGTGAATTTGAAATGCGCCGCGAGTCTGACAATGAATTGTTGGTCACGGCGAAGCAATCGCTGGCACTTGTCAAAATGCCTGAAGCCAAGCCGCTACGGCTTAATTTCAAAGTTTTGAAATCCTAGCCTGAAGCTCACAAGCCCATCAAAAACTCATAGTATCCTGGCTCGGCTCCCAATCGCACGATTTCTTTTTCCAGCAGGGAGATCGCAACCGTATCTTTCGATTCACGATAACGCTCAATTTGTTTATTTAACCCTCTGATATACGCCGACTGCTCGCTTCTAACACGTTGATAAAATCTGGAGCGTATTTTCACTTGCGCAGCATGTGCCTTTACGAAGCTCTCCTTGACTGCGGGCATCTTATTTAGCGAAGGAGGTAAGGTGTTGGTCATTAAGTAATTTTGATTTTTCCAAGCCTGCATGCTGGAAGCCAATTCTCCCAATGGGGCTGTCCCCGCGGATGCGCCAGCACTGTTGATAGCTAGCTTGGCTTGCGTTTCAAAGTTCTGAGCGTTGGTTTTGAGCCCCTCACGATAATTATTTATATCCTCAGCGAAGCGTTCTTTCATGACGCCCTCAACGCGCGCAAAAAATGCATCGACGTCATCCATGGGTTTGACCCCTTCTTGAGCAACCGTCTTTCTCCGTGTGAGTTTTTGAGGAGATGAGGAAGTAGGGGCATTAGAGTTAGTTTGTATTACCGGAGCCTTCACTGAGCCCTCTGTGGCGTCCGAGGCTTCATTGCTGGGCTTGATGACGAAAAAATAAACGGCTGCTGCCGCAGCAACGACTAAGAGAATGAGAAATATTGAGACCCCCGAGGATGAGCTTTGTTTAACCATTCGGTGACGAGGCATAGAACGAGCCACTCCAAATCCTGCTGCTCTTCGTTGTAGCGCTACCTGACGAGCGCTGCCAATGATCAGCTGACTGTTTGAAGCTGCGGTGATTTTTTCCAAATCCGCTGCCAACTCATCCGCTGATGCATGACGAGCGTCGGGATTTCGGTTCATCGCACGCTGGATGATCCCACGTAGTTTTGCATTCGTCGTTGATGGCAAAGGAGCTATCGAATCAACCCCGTTCGGACATATACCGGTGAGCATTTCATGCAACATCACTCCGACTGAAAAGATGTCCGCACGATGGTCAAACTTATGCGGAGGCTCAATCACCTCAGGTGCGGTATAGCCAGGGGTTCCAAAAATTTGCTCTCCCTCTTGCACTTGTTTCCCAGACGCGCTTGCTAGACCAAAATCGCCGATTTTTGGATTGGCATTCGCATCCATCAAGATGTTGCTGGGTTTGATGTCTCGATGAAGAATGCCAGCCTCGTGTGCGTGTGCGAGACCACGACACACACTGATCACCATTTTCAGTGCATCATCCTGGTGGACAACGCATCTATGGCTGACTGTGTATAACGAACTGCCCGACACATATTCCATGATGATGAATAGGAGTCCTCCTGCTTCACCGGAATCATAGACCCCGATCAAATTCGGATGGTTGAGTTTGGCCATCGCTTTGGCTTCGGCTTCGAAGCTCACGCGGAATTCTTGATCCTGAGAAAATTCTCTAGGTAAAATTTTGATGGCGACATCCCGATCAAGCGATCGCTGTTTTGCATGATAAACCGCGCCCATGCCACCGCAAGCGATGAGGCTATAAATATCGTAACTGGGAAAGAGCCCTGCAACTTCATCGAGGTCTGGAGCCTGAAATGATGAGTGCGCAATGTGCTCGGGGTCAGTCACAGGTTCGATTGAAGAAGCAGACATTACAAAAGTGAAGTGATAAAACGTTACGTATTAAACAAACCAATTGGATAGATATTTATAGAACCCGCCAAAATAATAACGCCAGCCCAGCAAAATTCTTAGGCCGATTATTCTATATTTAATGTTTTGATCCAAATATTGCGGTAGCGGACGGGATTATCATGGCCTTGTAGCTTGATTACGCCAGGTTCCGGGCCCTCTTTTTGTCCCGCACCGGTTTTGTGAGGAATGGCAAAGTCATCGTGAATGAGCACTCCATTATGGTAGACGGTAATTCTAGCCTCCTCGGTTTTGGTTTCTCCATTGAAACGAGCCCCGCGGAAAACGATGTCGTAGGTCTGCCACTCACCCGCTTTTTTACTGACGAGCTGGTCCGGTTTTTTTATTTTATAAATGCTGCCGGCATAACTGGCCTTGTAGAATTTTTCTGAAATCCCAAATGAATTGAGAATCTGCACCTCGTAGCGTTCTTGGATGTAGATTCCAGAATTGCCGTTCTGTTCAGGATTTTTGGGATTGGTCACCTCGTTCACATTGAACTCCACATGCATTTGGAAATCCTGATAAGGCGTCTTGGTTACCACGCTATCCCATTTTGGCGAGGCAGTCAGCACCCCGTCTTTGAAAACCCATAGGCTATTTGTTGTCTTTAAGGGAACGAAATGATTCTCAGTCTCCCCAAGTAGCTGCACAGCGTCATTCGGTCGCTTGAAATCCTTGATATCAATGATGCCCTTGGTGGTTTTCTTGGCTTCTTCTGCAAAGACCGATCCCAATACAAAAGATGCGGCACATAATAATAGTTGGACTTTCATAAGGCTAGGTAATCGATTTTAAAGGCGGCAGGCCTGAGGATGATAGTTTTTTTACAAAAATTATTTTTTTATTCCGCTAAGAGCTTTCTTAACAACTTCCGCCACCGCCAACCCAAGCCCATCTTGCTCGGATTTTTGATAAAAATGCACGTCCATGCCCTTTCTCCAATTGTCATATACTGGCGAACTAGTGATGATCCCATGCAGGTCGTTGATCAAAATTTCTGGGTGCCTCAGCATGACTTCCGCAGCGGCTTGGTTGAATAAAACATCAGCGCCTTTGCGACGTGCGTATTGACTTTTATTGTCTTGGGGGACCGGGGTGGTGGTGCACCAGATCAGGGTCGCGCCCGTTTTCTTCAAAATCGCAATCTCTTTTTCCAAGCTTTGCTTGTAAAGCTCGAGCGGCACGGCGTAATCCCCAAAGGAATCGGTGTTTTTATCGTAAGCTTGCTTGAGGTCATGCAGGCCGTGATTGAACTGTATAACATCCCAGTGCAGGCCCTTCTGTTGGTAATCGCCTAACCAAAGCTCAGCATTGCTTACGCCGTGCACACTGGAAAACGAATTTCCCTCGTTGCGGTGATAATTTGCGATCCCTTTCAGAGCCGTTTTCGCAGCCTCGTGATAATTCATGCTGATCGAGTCGCCGATGACCAACACCCGCGGCAAATTTGGATCATCCGATGCGCGAGGATCTTCCAGTGATGAAATTTGGATGCTTTCCGCCACAAATCGCTCTCCATCTTGCTTGCCTTGCAAAGTTGCTTTCCAAAATCCTTTTGTCAGATCCTCCGCTTGTGCCGCCTCTTCCTTAATAATTCTCGATTTCGCATTCCGCGTCACATGAGAAAACTGGGTTTTATCATTCCAATGAATGGTGAACCGAGATTTTCCAATATCGGTTTTCGGATCATACTCGGTTTCTTTGAGCAACTCAAAGCTCTGAGCTTTGATATCCACTTTTAAAATGTTTCCGATCGCACCATTTAGCCCAGATGGCTTTTCAGCAGTTACAACGGCTATTGAAAAAATCGCGACCATCACCGCCAATATTGGACATTTCATAATATATATCACCGCATCAATAGCGAGGTTTGAAGGTTCCTGTAAATTCAAAAAAACGGTTTGCCGGTTTATCTTGCCAGTTCATTTCTCCGTGTCTTCTAAATTCAGAGGCGCTGGTTTCAAACCCAGATATCCAAAGAACGGCTCTGTGCTCTCTGTGTCTCTGCGGTTGAATTCATTTTCCTGATTTTTAAGACAGCCTTCTTAGATCCGTGCAGCCCAAATCGATGACTTGACGTGCCACCTTATCAGTCGGAAGATTCTCCACATGGCATGGCGTTTGGATGAAGCGGTCGAACACGGAATGATCGACAACACCGTCGAAGGAACGACCACGGGAAAAATTTGGCTAGCGGGTCGTGATGAGCCATTGATTCTATCATTAAACGGTGATTGCTGGAGAGACTTGGCTGGAACCATTCTCGAATTTGAAAATCCCAAACCCAAAGTTTGTAGCGAAGCAATCACACTTGATACCGAGCAAACCGGCATCGTCGGCGATATCACAGCTTCGCAAAAAGCCCGTGTGCCGCAAATCCCTGAAGATCAAATTTCCGTTTACTACAGCCAGAATCGCGAGATTCCGTGCGAGTGGAAAAACATCCTCTATCTGGAATGGTTCAGTGAAATCAACGGTCGCGTGCTGATCGAAGCCCCAGATTATCGCATGCGGGTTTCCGAACATGTTTGGGAAATGGATCAGGATCTCGAAGAGGCTCAGAAACTCGCGAACATGAACAGCATGCGGGATTTCCTCGCGCAAATGATCCAACGCAGCGAGACCGATAATACGCCTGATACCGTGAAATCAAAAACCCAACATTCTGAACTCAATGAGTTCGAATGGGAAGAACGACTCAAAGAATCGGACCGCCTAACAGATGCATACCAAGAAGTGTTAGAAAAATACATCGACGATCCGGATGCCGAACGCAAAGAAGCTTTCGTCATGGGCTGGGATGGTTTGCTCGGTGCGATGGCGGATCGGGAAGAAAGCGATGATTTCGATGAAGTTGATTTCGATCAAGACGGCGATTGGAACTCCGTAACCGGTGATGATGAATTCTATCATGACGGACGTTTGCGTGACGATGACGAGTTGGAGCACGATCATCCGCTGCAAGTTCATGCCCAACAGATTTCATTGCGCGCTTTTGAAATCCTCGGTGCGGATTGTGAAAACAGCGAAGGTCCAGGCTATGAGCTCACCTCGAATTTGATGCGCATCAGCACCAAACTCGCCGGCGTGCTCAATGATCGCTCCAGTGGCTATGAACCCGAAGCCGGCTTCATTCTCGCTGTCTTGAAACGTTGCCTGAACTGGATCAACGATTCCGTCGGCGCTTGCCAACAACTCATCGAAGATGAAAAAAATCTCGATCAAATCGCCGCACTCGAACAGCTGCGCGCGGATATTTTCAGTATTAGAGACGGAATTCTCGAAATCCGTCGCTCTTTAAAGCAACGTTGACTTTTTTCGTGAAATCTACGACACATCTTCTCAGATCCATCACCTATGAAACTTATCCTTCTCAGCTTCACCTGCATCTTCGCTCTCGCATCCTGCAACACGATGGTCGGAATCGGCCGCGACACCCGCTTGTTGGGTGAGAACTTGGAAAAAACCGCCGAAAAATCAGCTCCTAACGCTGGATCCACTTCTGGCGCGCCAGTTTACTAATTTTTAGTAATCCCGCCAGAACAACAACGCGCAGGTCAGCGTAGCAATTCCGTAAAGCAGCCCCACCAGAGCGAAGGCGTTCCATCTGCTGCGCTTTGCGCTTACCCATGTCACTGCGTCGCGGAACAAATACGGCATGCCGACCATATACAGGGAAGCGGTCAGCATGGCGTAGGTGAAAATCGGAATCAGCAGGCGGGTTCCCGGATCTTTAAGGAAGGCCGATTCCAAAAGTGGGGCCGCGAGCATCAGGCAAAGTAGACCTAACGCACGCACCGCAAGGAAATCTCGAATGCTCATCGCAACCGCGATTACCGCGGCTGGCACCAACAAACGGAGCAAAGGCTTGGATTTATTGAATTCCCCGAGGTCCATCTGCAGCGCGCTAAGCTTGCCCAAACCATCTGGCGCCACCAAAAGCCAAAACCACGCCATCCCCAAAGCGAGAAGGATTTGCCCAGCGAGCAGATCCCTCGGAAATTTTTTCAAGTATCCCTGCACCTGGGTCGGCTTCGCCAGCATCAACCCGTGCGAAGCAATCAACCAAGCGGCGAGCAATATTCCAGCAGTGAAGAGCGGAAGTTGCTCATAAGGGTGACGTAGGTCCATGCGGCTCAGGGTTTAGAGTCCTAGCCCATAAGTTTCAAGCGGTATCTCATGCTCTCCAGCTATTTCTCCCGACCTCGAAATCAGGGTTGTCGCTTCCATTTCCTCTGGCTAGAATCTCAGAAGTTCGCTTCCACCAACTTTCTAATCCAATCTTCCCATGGGTATTTTCAGCAAACCTCTTCTCCGCAACCAACAAAAGCGCGACGATATGCCAGAGGGCCTTTGGTCCAAGTGCCCCGATTGTGGCGCGATGATTCACGCCATCGAACTCAAACAAAACCTCCAGGTCTGCCCGCCTTGCGGATTTCATTTCCTGCTAGATTCGATGGATCGCGTCTTCCTTCTCGCAGATCCCTCCAGCTTCGAGGAAACCGATGCCGGATTGTATTCCGCGAACCCACTCAATTTCAAAGGCTACGAAGATAAAATCGACGACCTACGCAAACGCACCGAAATGAATGATGCGGTCGTCACTGGCCGACTCAGCATTCACGGCAAGCCAGCCATGATTGCGGTGATGGATTTCAAATTTTTCGCTGGGTCGATGGGTTCTGTTGTTGGCGAAAAAATCACCCGTGCGATCGAAACCGCCATCGCTGAGAGACGCGGCGTGATTATCGTTTCAGCCTCCTCTGGCGCCCGCATGCAAGAAGGCATGCTCTCACTCATGCAAATGGCGAAAACCTGTGGTGCACTCGCCAAACTCAACGAAGCCGGATTGCCTTACATTTCTGTCCTCACTCATCCGACCACCGGCGGGGTCACAGCTTCGTTCGCCACCATCGGCGACATCAACATCGCCGAGCCGAAATGCATGATCGGCTTTGCCGGCCCACGCGTGGTTAAAGAAACCACTCATCAAAATTTACCTCCAGGTTTCCAAACCGCTGAGTTCATGCTCGAGCACGGCCTCATCGATGCCATCGTCACTCGCCACCAAATGCGTGATCGCATCGGCAACTTGCTCAACTTCATGATGAAGTGAGATCAATCTAGAATCCGCAGATAGAACTGCGGATTCTAGCAGTTATTGGTTAAAAGTTATTAGTTATTGGGGGGATATCAGCATGTTCATGTTGGGCTTTTAATTCATCCACTGCGCGATGAACTGAGCTGTAAAAAATCTCCAAATCGGCGGCTTCCCACCTAATAACCAATAACGAATAACTATCTAAAATCCGCAGTCATCACTGCGGATTTTAGATTCAATCCACATCGGTACGGAACGGCGAGGCGGGAAGACCGTCCTTATTGAACAAATTCACTTCGGGCACATTTGCCCAGCCATAACGAACGGCTTTCGGATCGGCCACGCCATCTGCCGTAACCACGATGGTTGCGCCTTTGATTTCCGCTTTCGCAGGAACGAAGTTCTTGTCTTCCCCTGCGATGGTGAAGCCTTTGAGATCGCCATCCTTGGCCACAAGTCCGCCGCCAACGTGTTTGAACGTGAGCGTGATTTTTCCATCTTTTGCAGACATCGTTTCATAGAGCGGACCTGAGTATTCGATTTTTTCACCGTATGTTAGAGCGCGGGCAGCAAGTGCCAAACGCTGACCTACGGGTTCCTTTTGGTTCGGATGAATATCATTGGCATTACCCACATCCGTGGTCACTGCCATGGCGGTGTTCTTCACCTTTGCAAGTGTTAGAAATTGCGCCTCACGGATTTCAGGAGGCTGTCCTTTGAACGGAGCGATCTGAACGAAGAAGAACGGGAAATCGCCCTGCTTCCAACGTGAGCGCCAATCCGCAATCATCGCTGGAAACAGCGTGCGGTATTGTTTGGATTGGCCGGCGTTCGATTCACCCTGATACCAAATCGCACCCTTGATGCCGTAAGGGATGATTGGAGCAATCATGCCATTGTAGAGAGTCGCCGGATTACCCGAACCACCACCTGGATTTCCTGGTGCTTTTGGCTGCGGGCTTGAAGGGTTTGGTTTCGGTGGCAATGGCTGACCTGCCGCTTTCGCCTGCGCAGTCGCCTCATTCCATGCTTTGAGGGTTTCCTCGTAAGCCTTGCCAACGGTTTCATTCCATTCTTTCGAATCGACTTTAAACTTCTCCATTGCCGCCCCGTGGGCAGCTACCTCGGCATCATACGAGACAAGTCTATTAGCTGCCACATCGGCATAAGCTTTGAGTTCGGGATCCTTTCCAAATCCTTCCAAGCTCGTCCACGCCTGTGCGGGAGTGCCGCCCCATGATGTATGAATCATCCCAACAGGAACTCCCAGTTTGTTGTGAAGATCACGTGCAAAGAAATAACCGACCCCAGAGAACCCGTTAACCGTCTCAGGCGAGCACTCCACCCATGAGCCGACAGCTTCTGTAAGCGGCTTGTGAGAGGTGGTTTTTTTCACGGTGAACATACGGATTTTTGGATAGGTCGCCTTGGGCGCTTCTTCTTTGGCGTTGTGGGCTCTGGAGAACGGCCACTCCATGTTGGACTGCCCCGAGCAAACCCAGACTTCGCCAACGAGCAGGTTGTTCACGGTGACTGTATTATCACCTGTAATCTTCATCGTGAGAGCTTCGCCTTCTTTCAGCGGCTTCAAGCTCACACTCCATGTCCCGCCAGCCGCGGTCGTGCTGAGCTTCTGCCCACCGATTTCAACCGTCACTTGCTCCCCATCCCGCGCTGTGCCCCAGACCGGAACCGCTTGGCCACGTTGGAGAACCGCGCCGTCGGTAAACAACGGATTGGGTTTCACTTCAGCATGCAGTTGGCTAGAAAACGCCGCCGTAATCGCCAGCGTTATGATGTGAGATGTTTTTAGATTCATAAGCTCACTAATACGAAGCGATCACATGATCCTGTCAAGCGCCGGTGATTATCCCGAAATCCGCGGATTCCATCTGCAGGTAGCGAGATTTGAACGATAGAGTAGAGGCACCTGCGGAACTATCTCCCATTCAATCAGGGATATTGTCGACGGTTGCATCCCATTTATTGTTCGCTTCTTTATTGGGGTTTCGCTGTATTCAACATTCCTTTCTAGGAAAAGGAGAAGTAAACTCCAGCAGCGTCGTCCAAGTACTGAAAGACCTTATCAAGAGAAACTTTGGTGATTGTCATACTCTCAACGGTCACATTCTGGTCGACCCGTAAGAATTCAACTGGAATATGAGGAATCAACTCCTTAAAGACCTCACTTAATGGCTTATTTGAGGACGTTTGATGTGCACCCACCCGCGCGAACGAAAGGATGTTGAAATGAAATTGAAAAGCTTATGGCCGGTTGGTGCGCCATGACTTATTCGGATTCTTCATTGTTGGTCGTATCTGCAGTTAAGATCAAGAATACTGTCTGCAATATCCGCAAAAATCGAAGCTACTTCATAAAACAAACGCCCCAATATGTAAATTACACCACTTGACAGAAGCGTTATTACCAATATGACCCCAGCAATCAGTAAGCTGTCATTACTATATTTAATGGCTAGCAGCACGCCTAAACCAAGATTGACGCCCGCTACTGCGAGCATTAGATAAGACAAAACTGAGGTTAGGCCTCGGAGAACAGGATAGGATGTCTGATCTGTTACTCTGTCTAAATACGCTTCTTTCTTGGGATTTAATTTCTTGTAGGCTTTTTTATTCATATTGATTTGCCGAACAGTTATTCTACGACTAGTCGCGACGCAAAGCGACTGGTCGTTTTTGATGGGGTGGAAAGTTGCGTCATCAAGGATTAGTACGCAGGAGTGTCCAGTTCCTCAAGGTGCAAATTCGAAGAGCCATGGGATGGGTTGGTCGGAAGGCGGTGTCACGAGAAAGTTTGGCGACGGAGACTCAAAGCGAGGTTCTGTCACCTTTGATTGATCGTAATAGAACTAATGAAGCGTTAGATCATCCGGTTTTATTGACGATTGTTGATTGTTAATTTTTGATTTGGAAAAGAAGGAAAGTGGAGTGATGCGCGGATGCTCCTTCGTTTCCTACGTTGCCTTCTGTTCAAATATGATCTTACAGCAGCAAATCGAGTTAACGGAGGGCTGAAACAACTTTATCTATTACGTCTCATTTGCTAGGGCGAACACGTTTGGGAAAACCGCGGATGAACAGGATGAACGCTGATAGAATTGCCATTTGTCTGTCACCTTTGATTGATCAGTAATTTTCTTACAGATCAAAAATTAACAATTAACAATCAACAATCGTCAATAAATCTACCAGCGGGACAAGGCGAGATAAGTGTTAGATATTTCGTTTTTATTGATGATTATTTATATGTGATTTTTGATTTGGAAGAGAAGGAAAGTGGATGCGATGTGCAAATGCTTCTTCGTTTCCTACGTTGCCTTCTGTTCAAAAATGATTTTACAGGAGCAAACGATGATAACGAAGGGCTGAAATCTATCATCGGTGGTCTCGGCGAGAGGTCCCTTTTAAAAAACAACCCGGTGGCACGCGTTTGCGCCACCGGGTTGTTAGAAGGATAGCAAGAACGCGAACTCCTACTTCTTCTTCCCTTTCGCAGCTTCCAGTCCTTCTTTGACTTTCGCTTCGATGGATTCGTATATGGCGGGATCGGCTTTCAACACATCCTTGGCGGCGTCACGACCCTGTGCGAGTTGTGTGCCGTCGTAGGAGAACCACGATCCACGCTTTTGGATGATTTCCATTTCCAAGGCGAGATCGAGCAACGATCCCGTGGAGGAAATCCCCTCGTCATACATGATATCGAACTCAGCTTCCGTGAACGGCGGAGCGACTTTGTTTTTGACGACTTTGATTTTTGTACGGCTACCGATGGTCGTGCCATCTGTAGATTTGATTTGTGAAATACGGCGAATGTCGATGCGCACCGATGCGAAGAATTTCAATGCCCGTCCGCCCGGTGTTGTTTCCGGACTGCCGAACATCACCCCGATTTTTTCACGGATTTGGTTGGTGAAAATGCAGACGGTTTTCGCTTTCGAGATGAAGGAGGTGAGTTTGCGCATCGCGGCACTCATCAAGCGGGCTTGGGCGCCAACTGTGGAGTCGCCGATCTCGCCATCGAGTTCCTGTTTGGTGACCAAAGCGGCGACGGAATCCAGCACCACGACGTCGATCGCATTGGAACGAACTAAGGCCTCGCAAATTTGGAGTGCTTCTTCGCCGGAAGAAGGTTGGGAAACCAAAAGATCGTCCAAATTCACGCCAAGCTTGCGGGCGTATTGGGGATCGAGCGCGTGCTCCACATCGATGAACGCCGCGAGACCGCCGCGTTTTTGAGCTTGGGCGATGACGGTGAGGGTCAGGGTGGTTTTACCGGAGGACTCAGGTCCGTAGACTTCGACGATACGGCCACGTGGGAAACCACCCACGCCCAGTGCGCGGTCGATCAATAAATTGCCGGTTGGGATCACATCGACATCGACCCGGTGCTCATCGCCCATGCGCATAATGGCCGCTTCTCCGAATTCCTTCTGAATCTGCGAAATCGCCATATCCAGGTTCCGTTTGCGGGCGTCTTGAAGTTTTTCTGTTGCTGCTGTTGTCTCGGTGCTTGTTTTTGTAGCCATGCACGGAAGCTATATGCGCTGAACACGCTTTGCAAGAAAAAAGATGTTCACTCGAACAAAAAAGTGTCTTTCCTAGATAATACAAGGATCTCCCATGATAAAGTTAAAACCCATACCACATCTACCTTCCAGACTAGGAAGTTAAGATTTCTTAGGAAATATCGTTCACTCCCAAGGTTTTGGGAGTGAACAGCTAAATCACTTCGCTGGAGTGAGGCTGAAATCCTTGATCGTCACGCCACGACTGCCGGTTTTGAGCTCGAAGTTCAGGATGTTTTTGCCTTTTTCAAGGGTCACTTCGATGGGTTTGGTGGGCTGCCATTCGCCTAGGGTGTAAGGAACTGGAAGCTCTGCAGCTGCGGCGGTGTTGGCAGAAAGGATGAAGATCTGGCCCGATTGGATGGTCGCGACCTGTGCGCTCAGGGAGTATTTGCCAGCAGCTGGGGCTTCGAACTCATATTGGGTTTTGAAACCGCCGAGCGCGTGGATCTGCATACCGCCACCGGAATAACTTTTCATGGCGGCGGCTTTGCCGGTGCCTTTCGCGTGGGCGACGGATGGGATATTGATCACGCCGTTCTTCACGGTGACTTTTTGCTGATCCGCGGTAACGGTTTCGGAAACGACTTTTTGTTCTTTCTCGTTTGCCTCACCCAGTTCTTGGCCGAGAGGCCCGAGCGAGGCGGACTTGGCCGCAAGAGTGCGGGATTGGAAAAGGGCGAGGTTGCTCCAAAATCCGCCGGCGATGTTTTTGCGGTCGTTGTATGCGGGCTCACCAAAAATCCGACCTATCCATTCCGCGCGAAGGACTTTGATGTATTCGTCCGTGTGTTCGCGAGCTTGGGTTTCCATGAGGAACTGGTTGCCGCTCAGGGAAACGTCGTCTTTATCCCACCAGCTGTGCGCATAACCCGCCCCGAGGTTTACCACCCAACCTTTCGGTGTCCAATGGCTGAGGGCGGCATGCGCTTTCTGGGTCACACCCCAAGTCGGAATCCCGAAGGAACGAAGCATGAAACGACCGAAAAACGCACGGCGTCCGCAGACGCCGCCGTTTTTAGCGATGTTCTGATGTTGGTGTAGAGTGTCGACGTCATATTGAACATTTTGAGAACCATAAGGAACTTCCGTGCGAACTGCAGAGACGTAGCGCCAGCCGTAGTCAGGCATGTAGATATGATCGGGGCGATATGTCTGCAGCATTTTACGACCCCATGTAGTGATCTCATCGGGCACATCAGAGTTGATCACAAAACGATATTCCCAAGTGGTGAAATCCTTGAAAGCGGGATCGAGTTCGCCATCGAGATAAGCTTTTTCGTAATGCAAATATCGTTTCACAGGATCGACCACAGCCGGGCCATCGGTCACCGCTTTGGCATTGCTTTGAGCAACAGGGATCGCGTGCTCAAGACTGGTCGCCATGGCAAGTCGTTGGAAGAGATCCGATTTCGCTTTCGGGCTGGCTTTCTGGATATCGGTGTAAACTTTCATCGCCTCGCCGTATTTTCCGAAACGAGCGCCGCCTGAAACCAGCATGTCCTTCATGAGTTTGTCGTCGGCCAAAAGCTGGATCACCACAGCTTTCTCTGCTGCGCCTTTTTGCGCAAACGCGGCGAGCCCTTGAGGGGTTGCGTGAGTAAGGATGTTGGCTTTGGCTAGTTTTGCATCGATTTTGTCGGCACCAAGAACACTGTTTAGTGAGCTGAAAATTTCAGCGGCAATATTTGCTTCTTCGCCCTTTGCTTTAGCAAGAGCTTCTTTGGCATCCGTGACCGTTTTATTCAAAGCTGGTTCATTCGCTTTGAGTTTTTCATAAGCTTCCGTGCGCTCCTTTAAGGCTTTTAGGCCCTCTTCTTTGTTTGCCTGCCAACTAGCCAAATCTTTTTCTGCGGCTGCTTTTGCTTCCGGTGTGGTCGCGTTTTTAAGCGCAGCCGTTGCCGTTGCAATTCCCTTTTCCGCGCCGCCAATCCATTTGCCCTTGGCATGATCGATCATACCTTTCGCTCCGCCAATTTTACCGAGCTCCGCTTGTGCGGCCTCTGCTTGTGCGGTGACCTTCGCCGCGTTTTCACGGGCTTGGGCAAACGCGGTTTTCCTCGCATCATTAATCTCAGGAATCGCTTTTTTGATTTCCTCCTGGAGGGTGGAAAGCATCTGTGTGTATTCGGCTCTGAGCTTTTCTCCCTCTGCTGTCAATGGCTCTGAGGATGCGGCGTTTGGCTTGGCTGAAACAAAACTACCACCGAGTATAAACCCGATACTAATGATGAGAGATAAGGGCTTTTGCATATTATAATTTATGTAACCGGATGTAACGTGAGCGGATAAACCATTTTATCAACCGAATAAACCTAAAATCCGCAAATGGAACTGCGGAATCCAGGACTTATTAATCAAAAGTTATCAGTTATTGAGGGGATTTTAGCATGTTCATGTTAGACTTTGAATTCAACCTCTGGGTTAAAAACTGAGACATGAAAATTTCCAAAAACGACGGCTTCCCGCCTAATTGCGGGCTTGTGCGCCATAGCTCACAGAGCGATGGCGTATAACCTCATATCGAATAGCCACCCTACATTGCTTGTCAGGCTAGTTCTTCCCTGCTAACAAGGCTGTGCGATAGCTCGCCTTTGCTCGAATGAATCCCACAACATCAGACTCAAATGCCAAGTCGCCTAAAATGGCGGCAATGGCGATCGCAGCTCTCGGGATCGTTTTCGGCGATATCGGTACCAGCCCGCTTTATGCATTTCGGGAATGCTTCTCTGGTTCACATGGTGCGCAGATCGATCCAAGTAACCTAGTTGGTGCCGCGTCATTGGTGGTTTGGTCGCTCATCCTTGTGGTTTCGGTTAAATATCTCTTCATCATCCTCAAGCTCGATAACAAAGGGGAGGGTGGCATCCTCGCCCTGTCCGCGCTGATACGTAGCGTATCAAAACAAGACGACAGCAAAAGGGCCAAAAAAATTCTACTCTTCGGCCTCGCGGGCGCGGCACTTATATACGCTGACGGCATGCTGACGCCGGCGATTTCTGTGCTCAGTGCGGTTGAGGGTCTCTCCGTAAGTGCACCCATGCTCGCCCACTGGGCCATTCCTGTCGCTTGCACCATTCTTGCGACTTTGTTCGCCATCCAGCGCTTTGGCACCGGTAAAGTAGGTGTGCTTTTCGGGCCTATCGTCCTACTCTGGTTTTCCACCATAGGAATCCTTGGCTTACGACAAATCATCGCTCATCCAGATGTATTGCTCTGTCTCAGCCCCTTGGAAGGCGTCACGTTTTTAATCCGTGAATGGACTCATGCCTTTCCTTTGCTTGCAGCTGTATTCCTTGCCGTCACGGGCGGTGAAGCTCTTTATGCCGATCTTGGCCACTTTGGAACGCGGCCGATCCGTATCGGCTGGTTCACGGTTGTATTGCCTTGTTTGGTTTTAAACTACCTCGGTCAGGCAGCTCTATTAACTTCAGACGCTAGCGCCATTCGCAGCCCGTTTTTCCTTCTGGCTCCCGAGTTTCTCCAATTTCCTCTCACTCTTCTGGCAACAGCAGCGGCAATCATCGCCAGCCAAGCCCTCATCACCGGTGCGTTTTCTCTAACAACTCAAGCGATTCAACTCGGGTGCCTGCCGCGCTTCCAAGTTCGCTACACTTCCGAGTTCTCGGCCGGGCAAGTCTATGTGCCTATGGTAAACTGGACTCTCGCCTTTTCCTGTATCCTCTTGGTGATCAGCTTTAAATCCTCTGCTAATCTGGCTGGCGCATACGGTATCGCGATCGCACTCACCATGACGATTACTTCCATCCTGTTTTTCGCGGCCGCGCGAGCCTGCTGGAACTGGTCGCTTCCCAAAGCCATTCTGCTTACAGCCGTCTTTCTTCTGTTAGACGGTGCGTTTCTCGCAGCAAACATGTTAAAAATTGCTCACGGTGGGTGGCTGCCTCTCGTTGTTGGAGGCGCAATCATGGCACTCATGCTTATCTGGATCTGGGGTAGAAAAAGGCTCTATGACCGAATCATCGCCACAGCGCTTCCCGTGGCGGATTTGCTTAGTGATCTTGCCAAAGGGAAAATTCACCGCGTATCAGGCAGCGCCGTCTACATGAGCGGAAAAGACACCAAAGTTCCAACAGCTCTCCTTCATAACCTGAAACACAATCAAGTGCTACACCAACAAGTGATTCTTCTTCATGTTGCGACTTCTGATGCGCCCCACACCTTCGGTCCGGAGCGTATCTCCCATCAAGATCTTGGCGAAGGCCTCCATCGCGTGACCCTTCAGTTCGGATTTGCCGATAGCCCAGACGTTCCAAAAGCCATGAAAGAATTGATGCCGGAAGTGCTCCACTTCAATCCTAACAAGGCTACCTATTTCCTCGGTCGGGAAACTTATGGAATTGGAAAAAACGCAGGGATATTTGACCGCGCCAGACTTTTTCTCTTTGCAATCATGACGCGCAATGCTTCCGCAGCAACCGCATATTTTCAACTACCTCCGGGCCGAGTCGTTGAACTCGGTGCGCACATCACTTTATAAGTTAGATTTTCAATGAGGTTTATAAAACCGCATTGCACCTTTTCTGAACAATGGTTGCGCCTTAGCGGCACGATCGATGACGTTTATTTTCGTATTGCGTTTTTTCCAGCCATGATAGGCGGCAAAGGTTTCAAATGCGGCGTTGAGAGAGCCTTGCATGGGATTATGAAGGTTAAGATCGGCATCGATATTTTCAGGTAAGCCGAAGGGATAGAGAAACCGATTCGCACTGAGATCACTCAAACCTTTGGGGTAACGTTCGGGATCGCTTAGCGCGAGGCTCATGATCATGTAATGCGGATGAATCCAGCGGACACCCATGACTTCCGTTCCGTTTGCAGTATAGCCAGCACCAGGCATGCCTGATTCGCCACCGGACAAACCAAAAATGCCAGCCTTTGCTGCCGCAGAATCCGGCCAATGATTTATTGGATACTCCATCTGTTCTTGGAGTAATTTTTTGCGGACGTCTGGCCATGAAATTGAAGTCAACAGATCGAGTTCTTTACGGTCAAAATCCGGAAAGTATAAGCTCTGGATCTCCGCAACGAAACCAACTCCACGATAGGGCGCACCGCTGGGAATCATTTTCCCGCGAGGCGCACGATTGGGAATCATCGCTTCCAGCGCCAAGACTAACGCGGTTTCACCACCCCAATCTCTCCAACTTGAAGTCAACAAGGTTTTACCGTCATCTAAATAACCGTGATTGATCCAACCCTCGGCATCTGTCACCGCATCAAAATTGAGTCGTGTGATCAGGCCGACAACTTGTTGGTTCAATTCAGGCAGCTCAAGAATCTGGGAAGCGAGCAAAAGCGAATGCAGGGCTAGTGCCGTATCCACCGTGCTGAATTCCGTTCCGGGAACAATCGTAATGCGGCCATCATTTCCGTTATGCGTGAAGTGTGGGAAAAATCCCGCTGCCGTGGGCAGGGATTGAAGAGCTGTTAGAGTTTGGGAAATTTCCTGTGTCGCCCTATCCTTACCAATGATGCCCTCGGAATATGCCAAAGCGCTACCTAACGCATGCATTCCTGTCGATGCAACGGAATCAAATTCCCCTGCTGGAATATGGCCCCGGTCGCGTGTCATGCCGCTTGCAAAATCATGACAACGACGGAGTTTCCCTAAAGAAATCCGAAATGCCCATTCTTCTAACGACATCTCGGGTCGCTCGGCGAGGAAGCCGATGGAAGACAACTCCATCTTGCAACCCGGCTCAGCAATCCAACTCATGATCTTAATGTTGCCCAGTTTGCTGGCATCGAGAGGAAATGTTAGAGTGGTCGTCGTTTCACTATCGAGCGTGACAGAAGCATGCCAGACAACCTTGCGGTCGATATCGACGAGTTCGAGTCGCAACAAGCCTTTGCCGCTGGCACTTACCACAAGCTCACGTATCCCACATCTTTTTTCAGGAGCGCCGCCCAACCCGATCAGATCCGTGGGATCGAAAAGCCGGTCTTTCTGCGCCGCGAGCCCGGCTAACGAATGCCATGCGCCCGTCCATTCACCATTTGGCTTAACGTTGATGATGCCACCTTTAGAATCGATGCGTGCGCCGCCCGGACCCATCCAACCAAAATCGGATGCCATATGAGTGAAGTTTTCGAACGGGTTGATCATTGGCGCCGCATCGGGCCGGTCTCCGGGGAAAGAAATCGTGTAATCAACGATCGGCTGCCAAATACGCGTGTTTTGTCCGGCAGAAGGTGTAATGAAGGCTAAAAATGCGAGGAAGAGGCGAAACATTCATAGGACTCTCGATGAAACTCAGTTTTTTTGCAAGAACTGGACTGCGACTTCCCATACTACAAAATAAATTCCCAGTTGCTTTCACCATTTCCCAGCGGAATCTAGGCTTATATGAAAGCCCTTTTTGCTTTATTGATCGTCACACTCACATCCTGCGCCATCGAAAAGCCCACATACGAATCCGTCCAAAAAAATGGTGATTTTGAGGTACGCAAATACGCGGCCATCCCTATCGTTTCCGCCCCGATGCAGGACATGGAGAAACGAGACAATTCTTTCCGCCAACTATTCAAATACATCAGCGGGGAAAACGACAAGAAACAGAAAATCAGCATGACATCTCCGGTATTCGTATACGAAGCGGATGATTCGAAAAAAAGCGGCAGCATGAGTTTCATGATCCCTTCCGAAGTTGCAAAAATGGGTTCTCCCACTCCCAATGCCGAGGGCTTGGCCGT
>JBILAN010000088.1:0-10217 GCA_044354135.1 Luteolibacter sp. | reverse complement strand
TGGCAGTTAATTATGGCAGTTAATTAGAGTGCTTCAGTGGCGACGCGGGCTTTGAACTCGGCAGTGAGGTGTCTTCTCTTTCGTTTCATATGTCTGATTTCGGGGTAATTTGCCCCTCTCAGACCAGTCAAAGTTTTAATAAACTTCTGGCTCCGTTTTGCGGGGCCACTTCAAATTGTATGCCTGGCAGTTAATTATGGCAGTTAATTACCTGGCAGATTTGCGGCAGTTTTTTTGACAGACGCACACGTGTCGCTGGTTTATTCCCGAACGAATAATCAGTTCTGCGCCTCGTCACCGCCATCTTAATGGAAACTTCAGAGGAATGGGAAACCGGTAAAGCCTACCTCACTCTCACAGCACAAAACCAAATTACGAACACAACAAACCACCAAAAAACAGCAGCTTGAAATCACCCTCCAAATTCAGCTTGAAAACTTTTACAGATAAAAAGTTGCGCCGCAATCAATCCTATTAAGAACGCAACTGACAATGTAGTCGTTATAAGCGCTGTTTTTCCATAATTTATTGAATTTAATTCTCAAAGATCTGATAGCTCTTTCAATGCGTCTGCCCATTCTTAGCGATCCATGCAGCAAGTTTATTCTTATTTCATCGTGGACGTGAGGGTATTCTTGATAATTTCTATCAGCGATTCAATCGTTCCACTCCATATTCACCCAGTGGTATTAATAAATCTCCATCCGCTGTCATTTCTACCAAGTCAGCAAAAATATTCCATGTCGGAAATTGCCAAGTAGTGATTTGATCAGTTCCTGACTTGGTCGCAAAAAATGAATGGCTGGCTGATCCGATTATGGCTCCATTGATCACCTTTAAGGAATATGGTGCCCAGCCGATATCCACATTTTCCTCACTGAAGAATACTCCTTTGTCGCTCAATGAACTGCGCAGCAGGGTATTGCCAGAGACTGTATAAACCCGCCTGCCATCGACCACACAAGGAGCGTAAGCGGGAATATTCAGCTTACTGACAAGGAAGGCATCGTAGCCATCTGAAGCGCAGACCTGAAGTTCACCAATATCCTGACGAATTGTAAAACCAAGGAAACCATTGCCATCGAGTTCCGAGACAGCGATCAGTTCGCCAGGCAGATCCATAAGCGAGAGGATCACAGGATCTCCGGAGACTGGCACATCGATCACTTGAGCCCACTGTTGAGTCTGGCTGTTTTGATACTTTTGCCCGATGCCTGAATTAAAGGTGTTAGAAACGCCCGCGACCAAGCGACCGTTGGCAGCTGCAGATGCGCCGCTGAGTCTCGAGCCCTCGGAACCAAAATCGATTGATTTTCCCGCACTAGGAGCAGTTGGGTCACTCACATCAAAAACCAGCAACTGGGGTCTTGCATAGGAGACCCAGTAAGGATTGATCATTGATGTCTTGGCCAGAGAGACTGGCGCGGAAACATCGTCTCTATCGACCGCAACTGGCTCGAATAGTTGGGGCAAAATAGGCCTTCCATACCAGTATGAAAAACTGGGTTGCATCAGGATCGCTGGACGGTTTTCGTGCGGCCATAAAAAATGTCCTGAAAGCAGGACGCTTTCGGAATTACCCGACGGTATGGTAACCGACCCAAGCAGAACCATATTAGGTAGATTCGATACGTCGTAGATATCGAGAATAAGGTTACTTGATCCGCCCATTGACGCATGGGCCATACGATACCATGACCTATTGCTAGTATCCCGAATGACAAAAAAATGATTTTTACGTCGCTCGGCAATCTTCACCTGTCCCTCACCCAAATCAATCTCGGCGTAAATCAATTCGGTATTGTCATTGGGTGAAATGCGGGCGGTGGCGCGATCACCGGAAAACCAATTTCCAGACTCGATCTGGATCAAGTGATTACCAACTTCGAGACAACGATCCACGGGCCAAGCAAGAGAAACCTCGGAAAAGATCGATGGTGCATCACGGTCGGTTATATCCGCGGCAATCAATTCTCTCTGTGAAATGGAAACAAGAGCATCGCCCACCATTTCGGAGCGCCTCGCCTCAAAGTCGTGCGAAATCACTCCCCTTGCCGTAAGAATGCCGTTTGCCGCGTCCAAATCCAGAAGTTGGATGCTCGATTTCCATTTACCATCGGCAGGATCATTCGTCGAAATAGGAATCATCACAAGACCTACATCAGGCAGGATCTTGATGGCTTTTTCATCCCAAACCGCCTCGCTGTATGAATAGGAATTACCGAGGTTGAGCCTCTTCACCAGTCCGGGATTTGCGGGATCGGAGACATCGAACAGCGAAGCAGCGACGGTTCCAGATTCAAGACCAACCGAGAAAAGATAATTTCCAACTGGCTGGAGGAATGTCGAAAAGCCTGGGACTTCTAAATGTCCGGAAACCATTGGATTTGCTGGGTCCTTCAAATCCACCACCCAAAGAGGATCGGTCTGAAGAAATGTAACCACATAGGCCTTGTCACCAGCAAATCTGGTAGCATAAAGGTTTTCACCTTTTGCCAACTCAAGCTTGCCAAGTCTGATCTCCTCGATGACAGCCGGCCGAATCACATCGGGATCCCAAGCCCTGAAATTTTCCAACACGGATGAGGAGTTGGGGCTCCAACGATCCTTGTGGGAAACCGTGGTGAGAACATTGTTGCTCCAAGAGATAGCGAACTTACTTGAGATAACTCCCTCGGTCATGATGGGTGGACCCATCAGCTTGAGTCCTGTAGGCTTGATTGCGAACAAACTCACCTCTGATTTGCCCCACTCGCCCCGGGGATGCGTGGATACAGCAAGCCAGCCCACTCCAGCTGCAATCAATGGATTGGCTCCGATAACGACTTTCTCTCCAAAAGCCATGGGAGCCTGATCTGCTCTCAAAATCCACTCACTGATGCGAGTCTCAGATGTCCACTCGCCTGTCGCCGATATAGGCGAGGCTTTCCATTGGGAGGTAACCAAAATCAGCCTATCGCCTACCAATCGACTATCTGAAAGTCCGCCCGGAAGCTCCTGCTCGTGGGTCAGTTTCACAGCGACTCCGTCAAATATCACCTGTGATATCCTAGTCCATTGCCCACCTTCTGGCGACCAGCCTTGTGTCAGCAAGACCAGCCTACGACTACCATCGCTTTCAGGAATCACATATAAATCCTGACCGATCACTGGCATTCTGAGACTCGCGATGAGACGGGGATCTGCGGGATTCGATAAATCGAGCACCTGTAAACCACGGAGCTGGTTGAAAAAATAAACCGTATTCCCATCAACTTTCCAAATGTCGGCCTCCTCTGGCACTTGCCCAGCATCCGCGGAGGGCGAACTGTCATCTGAGTCGGTAGCCTTCGTCATAGCAATCAAATCGCCATTGATCATTCGACCATCATCGCTTGGTGCGACATTGATCTCACCAAAAGTATTTTTCCCCTTGTAAAATTTGGCGGGAAACTTGTTTCGAGGCAGCAATGGCTTATCCTCCAGCCACTTTTGGCCCATCACACGCCAGCGATCTTTCTTGGAGGATGACGGCAAGTTGAATGTCATCACACCGGCCTTTGCATTCGCGGTTACAATACTTTTCCATCCCGAATCCCCTTGCCGCATCTCCACGCTGACGTTTGAATATCCTTTTGGGACAGTGACTGAGATCTGTTGATTTTCCGGGGATAGCTTGGATCTCAACTGAACTTTTGGACCCAATGCAGCATGAAGCTGCAGACTGCATGTGATTAAAATCACTAGCACATGGACCAAGTTTTTTATGGACCAGAGCCGCGTTCCAAAAAACGTGGTCATAACTAAGTTGGCTGGGGGGGGGCTCATTCTATCGGTGTGTTTGGTTTCTTCGTTATTTGACGTTATCTATTTTCAAGACGACATTACAAATATCAATATGAAAATGGATCTTGAGCAAGTTTATATTGTAGTCGAAATACCCGATGACTCGGGACTTTGCTTGCACTTTGTTGAAATACTAAAACTTTGTTCCGGCGCCGGGTGCGGTTGCATCACGAAGTTTGCCTAGGATACTTGTGGGGGCACCCTTTATGCTTTGAGAAGAGCCTACACCGGCATTACGGCGGATTTTCAAGCCTCTGGCAACCGATATTGCTGTGTGACCCGCCATAAACCTTAAGGCATGGATACAAAGGATTTTATCTGCACGAGAAAATCAATACACCGCCGGATCGTAAGAATCGTAGGTCTGTATCGAGTTGCTCGACTGGACAGGCTCAACAGTTCCGACGCCTTGATCCCTTGCGATGTAACCTGCGGCAGCTCCTGCCGCGCCAATCGCCAAGGGCACGCAAGAGCTCATCGCGTTTGCAATGATGAGACATATCAATAAGAACTTAAGAGCTGGGATTCTCATAAATGCAGGACGGGTAAATGGATGGGTTTTTAGTCCGTTTTTTTGATCGGATTGGATACACGATAACCTTCGCCGTGCGCGATGTAACCGGCTGCCGCACCCGCAGCAAGCGGAATGCACGATGACGCTCCAATGATGGTTAAAGCACACAAGCCCATCAGAACGGCTTTGTTGATGATTGAATATTTTTTCATATTTGCTTAACATGTACAGAGCATCGTTCAACGACAATGGGTAATTACCTCCCCAAGGCAGATCTGACAGCGTCGGTAAGTTCTTTGCTGTCGGGCTTGGTGCCGGATTCGAAGCGAGCCAGCGGTTTGCCGTCTTTACCAATCAAAATTTTACCGAAATTCCATTTCACATCACCAGGAAACGCCCCGTCTTTACCTGTTAGAGCTGCATAAAGCGGATGCTGTTTATCCCCTTTTACGTCGATTTTATTCATGATTGGAAAGGTTACGTTATAGGTCGTCGAGCAGAATTTTTCGATCTCTTCGATTGTTCCGGGCTCCTGACCGCCGAAGTTGTTGCAAGGAAACGCTAGGATGATCAAACCTTTGTCTCTGTTGTCTTCGTATAGCTTTTGAAGGCCGGCGTATTGTTTGGTGTAGCCGCATTTGGATGCCACATTCACTAACAACACGACTTTCCCTGAGTAGGTAGCAAGGTTGGTTTCCTTGCCATCCGCGGTTATGAACGGAATTTTCGAGATCTCTGCGGCGAAAGCGGAGGCGGTCAAAACAATGGCTGGTATAAGGATTTTATGAAACATGTTTCAGCTTAGTTCGTTTAATTCGTTTATCAAATGATCGGATTCAATATTTGGCAATGCAGTTGAATTTGTCGTCGATGTAACTTAGGACGAGGGATTCGACCGCTTCGTCCTCCAAACGCTCGACAACTTCGACCGAGAAACCGCGTGCGATGAGTTGGCGTGCGCGGACGGGATCGATGCCGCGAGCTTGCAGGTAGAAAATTTCCTCATCGGAAATCTGAGCGGAGGTGGAGCCATGGGAACATTTGACTTGGTCCGCATTAATTTCAAGGCCGGGCATCGAATTTGCCTCACAGTCATCGGTCATCAACAGGTTGCGACAAGTTTGATAGGCATCGGTGTGATGGGCCTTTTCATCGACGAAAATCAAACCGGAGAAAACCGTTTTGGAATGACCGTAGAGCGTGTTTTTGTATAGCAGATCCGAATATGCGCCCTCGGAAACATGGTGTTGGAAGGTGCGTTGATCGTATTCTTGCTCGCGATCGGGAATCGAAACGCTGAGCATGTCTGAATGCGCACCGGGACCTTCCAGACGGGAGAGCGACTCGTTACGTGCCCATGCCGCGCCGGTGTTCAATATAAATCCTTTCGCACGTGCGTCGCGAGACGTGGAAGTTTCGTTGATCGAAATGATGCGACTGACTTCGTTGAGCGCTTGGATCGCAATGTAATCTAGCCTGGAGTTCTGGCCGGCACAGAGATCATTGAACGCTATGGCGAGGCCAGAGGTTTCGGTGTCAGCGGAATGGAAAATATCGACCACTCTGACTTTCGAGGACTTTCCGGTCACGATGAGCGTGTGGGGGAAAATCGTGACGCTACCCGAAATCCAATGATGCACCTCGATCGCGCCTTCGATGATTTGATTTTCAGGCACGTGCACAAACAAACCATTTCTAACAGATGCTTCGTGCAAAGCAGCATACTTCGCAGAACCAAGACGAGTCTCTTGCTTCATGAAATGCCGCTCAACGAGATCGGAATGCTTTTCAAACGCCTCGGCGAGAGTAAGACAGATCACGGCATCTGCTAACGAACTTTCGGAGTGAATGAGCTCGTCATTGAGAAAAACGAATTTCGCAGTGGGGGCTTCCAATCCAACAGAGCGCGAGATCAGATCCGCAGAGTCGGCAGGCAAAGCTTTGCCAGAGAGGTTTTCGAAATTGAGCTGTTTGATGTTGGCAAAACGCCATGCTTCATCGCCCCGTTTCGGAGTGGGTATGGATTCATAGCGTTGCTGGGCAGCTTGTTGGCGGGCTTGGAGCCAAGTGGGGAAAGTGGTGGTGGAACTCATGAAGAATAATTTCAGCGTTTCAGATTTTCAGCATTTACCCAACACTGCCTTCCATTTCGAGATCAATGAGGCGTTTCAATTCGACTGAGTATTCCATCGGAAACTCACGCACGAGATCATTGATAAATCCGTTGACGGCGAGTGACATCGCCTGACCTTCGTTGAGTCCGCGCTGTTGCATATAAAACAACATTTCCTCGGAAACTTGTGAAACCGATGCTTCGTGTTGAGTGGCGTGGCGATTACCTTTTACGGTGATCGCTGGATACGTATCGGTGCGAGAATTGCTGTTTATGAGCAGTGCGTCACATTCCGTATTGTTTTTGCAGCCTTTAAGATGTTTTGGAATGTGAACTTGGCCGCGATAGGTGGAGCGACCTTTGCCTACCGAGATTGATTTTGAAACGACGTTAGAAGTGGTGTTATTTGCAGCGTGAATCATTTTCGCACCGGTGTCCTGGTGTTGTCCGGTGTTGGCCAGAGCGATGGAAATGACTTCGCCGCGGGCACGCTCGCCTTTCATGATCACTCCAGGATATTTCATCGTGAGGCGTGAGCCGATGTTGCAATCGATCCAGCGAACTTCCGCGTCTTCCATGGCCAAACCCCGTTTGGTGACGAGATTGAAAACATTGGATGACCAGTTCTGAACCGTGACGTATTGAATTTTCGCGCCTTTAAGTGCAACCAATTCAACCACAGCGGAGTGCAAAGTTGCGGTTTCAAATTTAGGTGCGGTACAACCTTCCATATACATCACTTCAGAACCTTCGTCGGCGATGATGAGTGTGCGCTCAAATTGACCGAAAGATTCCGAGTTGATGCGGAAATAGGCTTGGAGTGGTTGTTTCAACTTAACGCCTTTGGGAATATAAATGAATGAACCACCAGAGAACACCGCGCTGTTGAGGGCGGAGAATTTGTTATCGCCAGTCGGGATGACTTTTCCAAACCAAGGACGGAAAATTTCCTCGTGCTCTTTGAGACCTTCTGCAGAAGTCACGAAAATCACGCCTTGTTTGGTGAGTTCCTCTTTCATGTTAGAGTAAGCTGCCTCGGAATCGTATTGCGCTTCCACGCCGGCGAGGAAGGCGCGTTCTTGCTGAGGAATTCCCAAGCGCTCGAAGGTCTCCAAAATTTCCGCCGGTACTTCATCCCACGTCCGTTTCGGTTTTTCACCATCCGAGAGATAGTAGCGGATTTTATCGAAATGAATGTTGTTCAAATCCTCCGTCGCCCAATTAGTGGGCATCGGTTTGCTTTCAAAAACCGCGAGGGCTTTGTGGCGAAATTCGCGAACCCAATCGGGATCTTTTTTCACATCGCAGATGTAATCGACCGTCTTGGAGGATAGCCCCCAACCGGCATCGAATTTGTTGCGCTCGGGGAAAGTGAAGTCGCCCTTGGTGCGGTCGATATTGATCGCATCGTGCGTTTCCTCATCGAGGAGTGCGGTGGCTGTTTCTTGGTATGACATGGGGAAGGTAGAAAGGTTTAATAAGAGTCAGGAATTCAAGCAAGGGCAGGCTCTTTGAGGAAATCGTAGCCGTGTTCTTCCAACTCAAGCGCGAGCTCGGGACCACCGGACTTGACGATGCGACCCTCAGCCATGACGTGGACGTGGTCGGGCTTGATGTAATCTAACAGGCGTTGGTAGTGGGTGATCAGCAACATGCCGCGATCCGGGGAGCGCATGGCGTTGACACCTTTGGCAACGATTTTCAGGGCGTCGATGTCGAGCCCGGAATCGGTTTCATCGAGGATGCAATATTTCGGCGAGAGCATCATCATCTGAAGTATTTCGTTTCGTTTTTTCTCACCACCGGAGAAACCTTCGTTCACTGCACGTCCGGTGAATTTGCGATCCATCTCAAGCAAATCCATTTTCTCGTAGAGCGATTTGTAATAGGCGACGGCATCGATTTCCTCGCCTTTTGGCAAACGTGCTTGAAGAGCGGCGCGGATGAAGTTCGCATTGGAGACACCAGGGACTTCGTTCGGGTATTGGAACGCGAGGAAAATACCGGCGCGTGAACGCTCATCGATAGACATCTCAGAGAGATCAATTCCATCGAGTAGAACGTGACCGGCGGTCGGGACGTAGGATTCGTGTCCAGCGATGACTTTCGAAAGTGTGGATTTTCCTGATCCGTTAGGTCCCATGATGGCATGGATTTCACCGGCAGGAATTTCAAGGTTCACACCTTTGAGAATCTCAGTTCCGTTTTCGAGGGTCGCGTGGAGGTTGTTGATTAGGAGGCTCATCTGTTGGAAAAGTGGTAGGAAATTTTTTCACCGCAAAGCATATTGAGCGATAGCGATTTTATCTAAATGTAGTGATTTGGCTTGGACGGAATGCAATGTAGTCAAAGGCGCGTAGGTCGCAAAGGGTCGCGGAGCGGGGCTTAAGGAATTTGAGGTTTTAGGCAAGTTGGCCACGGAGGGTGATTTCGATATCTTTGATGACCGTATTGGGAGGAAGATCGAGGATGTCGGTGAGCTTGATGCCGGGCTTGAATTTCACATCGTGAATCGTGCCTGTGGTTTCATCGTGAAAATGACCGTGCTCATCGAGGTTTGGGCAATAACGGGAAGGTTCGCGGTCGAAGTTGACTTGGCGGATGATTTCATGCTGCACCAAGGCCTCTAGACAGTTATATACCGTTGCCAGAGACACATTCGGGAGGGCTTCCTTGATCCGCATGAACACCTCGTTTGCGGTAGGATGGGTACGCTCCCCCATCAGGTATCGGTAGACCTCTTGGCGCTGCCGGGTCATCCGGAGACCGTTAATCTCCTCAGGGATGGTTGTTTCTCGATTTTGTATGCCTTGGGTTGTCATAGCGTCGGAAAATTAGAATGGTTCTTATTTTGATCAAGAACTATTCTAATTTAATTTTTAATTTTTTCACAAATTGAGTAATTCCCTTCTGTTTTGGCGGCAAATTCATCTGAATTGGAATGTTTTTTAAAAACACTCAAAAAATTCTTGCAAGCTAGGTCGTTTCATGGTGGATTCCGCGCCCGCTCCAATAGCGGACAAACAACTTTTCCCTAAACGGCCATGGCCTACGCAGTAATCAAAACAGGCGGTAAACAATACCGCGTCCAAACAGGTGACAAGCTCGACGTCGAGAAACTCGACGCGGCTGTCGATTCAGAAATCACATTCAGTGAAGTTTTGCTTCGTGGTGAAGGTGATAGCGTGACGATCGGCACCCCATTTATTGCAGGCGGTAGCGTCACAGCGAAGGTGATCGATCAATTCCGTGGTCCTAAAGGTGTCGCATTCAAATTCAAGCGCCGCAAAGGTTTCCACAAAACCAAAGGTTTCCGCCGCCATATGACCAAATTGGAGATTACCTCCATTGGCTAACCCATTAATTTCAACTAAACTACTCTCATGGCCCATAAAAAAGGACAAGGATCCGTCAAGAACGGACGTGACTCACGCAGCAATCGCCTCGGTGTGAAAAAATACGGCGGACAAGCCGTTATCGCTGGTAACATCATCGTGCGTCAGCGCGGAACCAAAGTGCGTCCGGGTGTGGGTGTTGGCTGTGGTAAAGACCACACCCTATTTGCTCTGACCGATGGTCAAGTGAAGTTCGACCGCGAAGGTAGCCGTGTCAACGTGATCGCTGCGAACTAAATTGCGCACACAGTTATTTCGAAAGACGCCTCGGGTTTTCCTGAGGCGTTTTTTGTTTTGGTAGCACCCGCTCGGGTGATCAGGCTTTTTTCAAAACGGAAACACGGAGATAACAGAGGCCACAGGGAATATA
>JBILAN010000144.1:0-3087 GCA_044354135.1 Luteolibacter sp. | reverse complement strand
ATTTGCGCGGCACATTTCACAGCCACACCACGGCATCCGATGGCAAAGACAGCCTCGAGGGCATGGTGGAGGAGGCAATGGATCTCGGTTTGCAATACCTCGGTATTTCCGATCACTCGAAATCCTCTTTCTGGGCGAACGGATTGAATGAGGAGCGGTTGCTCGCGCAAATTGCCGAGATCAGGAATCTGGAAAAGTCACTGAACGGTTTTCGAATTTTCGCGGGTAGTGAAGTGGATATCCTCAAGGACGGCAGCCTGGATTTTTCCGATAACATCCTCGCCCAACTCGATTTCTGTGTCGCCTCCATCCACAACCTGATGAATATGGACGAAGCAACCATGACCTCACGGATTTGCCGTGCGATGGAGAACGAACACGTGACCATGCTCGGTCATCTGACGGGTCGGTTGTTGTTGAAACGCGAACCCTATCCCGTGGATCACGCGAAAATCATTGATTGTGCTGCGGCAACGCGGACCGTGATCGAGCTCAATTGCAGCCCGATGCGGATGGACATGGATTGGCGCTGGTGGAAACGCGCGCGCGACAAAGGCGTCCTATGCTCCATCAATCCCGATGCGCACGCGCGGGCCCAGCTACATTATCTCGGACAAGGTGTTAGAATCGCTCGCAAAGGCTGGCTGAGAAAAGAGGATGTGCTGAATACGAGATCGGTAAGGGAGATTGAAGCTTTTTTAGCAAGTTCGAAGGCGAAGAGATAAAGTTATTCCTTCATTATCTCTTCTTGAATCTTTGTATCATTGAGGAGTTTGTTTTCCTCAACCCCAATCTTATTGATCGATGACATGAGTTCACGCTGCAGATCATCGGTTAATTGTTTTTTCTCACTTGTGCTGATCTTTTTTAGGATGTTAGCGGTGTTTAAAAAAGCATCGAGGTAGTTTTTTGTTCTGGGATCCACGTCCTCTCTGAGGCTGTTGAGCCGTGAAACGTTTTTCCAGAGTTGGTTACCTTGGCCCTTTTCCATATAGCTTCCGTTTTGGATGGTGCTTCCCAGTTCTGTAGCGGCGGTTTGGATGGCTGCCAATGAGCCGTTAAGTGAAAGCTTTTTTGGGCCTTTCGCCATGCCATGAAGTGCAATCAGGCGTGCGGACTCATGATTCGGGAGCGTTTCGAGTATGGATTTTAATTTATCACGAACTTTGGGATGCGAGGCGCTAGTTGGTGATTTAGCGATGGCTGTCTGAACCATCGCGTAGTCATCGAGTGCTTGTTGGATTTTTTCCGATCTCTTGGCTTTTGCAATGTCCCAAGCTTGATCGAAAGTCTCGATCAAAATAATTTGAGTCGCAGCAATGGGTTCGATGCTTTCCAATACATAGATGTCTTGAATGGCTGCCTTATTTGCAATTGGCACCGCCATGATCTTGCAATCGCGGTTTGCTGCGCCGCGGACTTTGCCAGCGACTCCACCGATGGGACGAACTTCACCCGTAGCGGTCATGTCTCCAGTGACAGCAAAGGATGGCTCGAGAGCTTCGCCTGTGATGATGGATTCGGCCATCAATGCGCAAGCCACCGCAGCGGATGGCCCGTCTTTCATGGTGTATTTGTCAGCAAATCCCAATTCGATTCCATGCCCGGTCGGTAAGTCTTTCTGATGTCGGATTCGCATCATTTTCTCAACTTCCTGGGTTGCGCCGAACATCATGGGTCCGACTTGCTGATTAAAACGAATGCCAAAGGTGATTTGCGAGTTTTTCGGTATAGGTACCACAGTCGCATTCATTTGAGTTGCCGCGCCAGCAAATGAACCATTCGGCAATTGAATCACCAACAGCCCTTTGATCTGGCTTTGCTGCAATTTCGGAGGCTCTGCGTTGAGTGGGCCGAGGCCGAGTGCTCCCAAGCAAATCACAGTCAGACGGATCGTGGTAATCATTTTCACCTATCCATGCTGAGGATGTTTTGTGGTCCGGGCAAGAATTTAGGTGGTTCCATGATGGGATTTCCAACCGATCAACCCGCCATAGGGCTTGCAGGCGAGTCTTCAGCGGTTCAGGATTTGCGGGTATGTTTACGCCTGAGTGGAAAAAAAATGCGAAGCACCTCGTGAAGGGGGCGCAAAAATTTCTCAATTACAAGAGGGATTTGCTGACCCAAGATCGGATTGCTGAAATCGAATCCCGGCGCAAGGATCTGCTTCAGGCGATCAAGGATAAGGATAAAGAAAAGGTAGAAGAAGCATCCAAGCAACTCCGCGCGACCTGTGAAAATTCACTCCCTCGTGAAAAGCCTCAGGGTTGGTTTGAGGAAAATGTGGAGGTGATGTTTGTGGCGATCGTGATCGCTCTGGGTTTAAGGGCATACTATTTGCAGCCATTCCGAATTCCGACAGGATCGATGCAGCCGACCTTGAACGGTATTACCGGAACTCCTCTGAAACAAGAGGATTGGCCATCGTTTCCGAAACGTATGCTGGAGGGTGTCTTGCGTGGTAGGAGTTACGAAAAGGTGGTGAATGACAAAGATCGGTATGTGGAAATCATTGGTTTTGACGATGGTAAGCCGGTCGGAAATGTTGCGAATTATCAATGGTGGCATTTCTTCAGCCGTTCACAATTGATCAGCCAAAATGAAAAACCCTTGAGGCTGCCGTGCCCCTCAAATCAAGCTCATGAAATCGGCCTATCAGATGCGTATCGAGTGGCCCTACAAAATGGTAAGGTTCTAAAGAAAGGCCAGGTTTTGATGGAGGGCTATATCGACACAGGTGATCTCGTATTTGTAGATAAATTTTCCTATCATTTCCGTAAGCCAAAACGTGGAGAGGTATTTGTGTTTGATACTATAGGCATTAAAGGGATTCAGGAGCACAGTGGGCCACAGGGTGGAGGATCGCATTACATCAAGCGCTTGGTGGGTGTGCCGGGTGATGAGCTTTCGATCATGGAGCCAGATTTGATTGTGAATGGTAAAGTGGCGAAGGAAGCAGGAATGCGGCGGGTGGCAGAAGGCGCTAAGCCGTTTAAAGAAGAACACAAAGGATATGTGACAGCACATCCTGGCGGGAGCCGGAAGATGTATTTGGTTACGCCAGAGGATGTGTTGAGTCTCAAAGAT
>JBILAN010000030.1:0-32003 GCA_044354135.1 Luteolibacter sp. | reverse complement strand
GCGACCGACTGCTGAGTCTCTCGCGCCGAAGCATTTCGCGACGGCGGCGAAAGCTACACTCCTAGATCACCCGACGTCAATACGTTTTCCCAACTTTTTTGAAGTTTTTTTAACAACCTTAAATCCCCCGTAATTGTTGGGTTTTCGGGGCATAAACCACCCTTGAGAAAGCTCATTTTGGCATTAAATATAGAGCTTAAACTTAATTAAAGCGTAATGAAACGGTCTTAGTGCCGATCTCGAATATCGCCTCATTACATATTCATCTAATTACTATAAATATAGTGGTAAGTATTCCTAAACAATGACCAGATCCAGATTACGCGATGAAATAAGGAGAACCTTGATATTTTATGAGCAACGGTATTGATTTCGACCAACCAGACGCGTCATGCCTAAAATCGCCCTCCTTCAGTCAAAGACATTTCCAGACAAACAAACGGCTTATGATCATCATGAGCTGTTGATCCGTGAAGCCGCCAAAAACGGTGCGAAGATCGTTGCGACCCAAGAGTTATTCCTCACTCCTTACTTCTGTACAGTCCAAGATACGGAACGATTTGAACTCGCGGATCGAATTCCGAGCGCGTTGACAGATCGCTTAGGTGAGTTAAGCAAGGAACTCGGCATCGTATTGATTTCCTCACTATTTGAGCAACGCGGACCTGGCATGTATCACAACACCGCTGTGGTCCATGATGCAGACGGAAGCCTGCTGGGCAGTTATCGCAAAGCTCACATCCCGCAAGATCCGGGGTTTGAAGAAAAGTTCTACTTCACCCCCGGCGACAGCGGTTGGCCGGTTTGGGATACGGCTTATGGAAAAATTGGAGTTTTGATTTGTTGGGATCAATGGTTCCCCGAAGCTGCGCGACTGATGGCATTGGGTGGTGCCGAGTTATTGATTTATCCGACCGCGATTGGTTGGCTTCCTGCGGAAAAAGATGAGTTAGGAAAGGCTCAGCATTGCGCATGGGAAACCGTTCAGCGCGGGCATGCGGTTGCGAATGGTTGTTATGTAGCTGCGATTAACCGTGCCGGAACACACGACGGAACAGAGTTCTGGGGGCAGTCGTTTGTGGCCAATCCCTATGGGGAAATTGTTGCGAAAGCATCGGTGGAAAAAGAAGAGATCGTTTATCACGATGTCGATTTCCAACAGGTAGAAAATTTCCGCCGGATCTGGCCGTTTTTCAGAGACCGTAGAATTGATGCCTACGGAAAAATCACTGAGCGGTGGGGTTAATTTTCAGGACTTTGGGCAATAATCGAAGAAGCAGCGTTTCTTGATCAAATCGGCAACTTCTTTAGGCACCATGGTTTCCCATGCACTATCGCCTTTGCTGATTTTCGCGAGTACATCTCTTGAAAAAATAGCAAGAACTTCAGGATTGTAGTTATCGAGATCAATGAAACTGCCCCGATCTGCTAGATAACCGTAAAGTTTACTCAATTCTTGAGTCACTTTCATGGTATCTTTGGTGATCGTTTTACCAGATGCAGAATCAAGCAAAGGATAGATGTAGAGTTTTAGGTTATGTTTAAATAGGCGTCCAAAACTTTCCAAGATTCCACCAGGTAGGGCCGTGTAGTATTTTTCATCAAACAACTCAATCAACGAAGGCACGCCCATGACGATTCCGATTCTCTCTTTAGTCCGCCATGAAAGATAGGCAGCTAGACGATAATATTCAAAATAGTCAGAAATCAAAACCGTCATTCCACACGCAGCCAAAAGATCCACTCTCGCGAGGAAATCTCGACGATCCACATCTTTTCCGCCAGCAAGCAAGTTACGCATCGTGAGCTCAAAAATCGGCATCACCTCTTTATCCACCATCGAAGGATCTTCTTTAATCTTCTGCAAGGCACATTCTAACATATCAAAGTTCACATGAGTGGGAGGACGGAAGCTCCCCCTTTCGACAAGTACAGCCTTTTTATAAAGCACTTCAGAAGGCTGGATCACCTCACCACTTTTACTGAACATCGCAGCCCCACTGAGGCCGAGTTGCACAAGCTTAAGAGCAAACAAACGATTATCTACTGCGCGGAATTCGATACCGCTGAATTCAATCATATCGATCTCAATCCGCCCCGTAGTCAGTTTATCTAACAATCTCTCAACCAGTTGTTCCGGCTCATGGTGAAGAAAAAATCCGCCATAGAGAAGATTCACCCCAACGATACCCAAAGCCTCTTGTTGCAGTGACGCTTCTGCATCGAGCATTCGCACATGCATCATGATCTGACTGGGCTCGTCGTGAGGGCGGGATTGAAATTTCAAACCCATCCATCCATGACATTCGTTGCCACCTTGATAAGATCGAGCCACAACCGTGTCCGCAAAGGCGAAAAAAGCGGTGGTATCGCCGCGCTGCGGAGCGAGGCGATCAATATTGAGACCATATTCACGATCTAGCATCGATTGGCAGCGCGATTTGGAAACATAGCGATCGCTACTTCCATAAATCGCATCGCTGACGGTCATGTCGTAAGCCGACATGCTTTTAGCCACGGTTCCCGCGGCTCCTCCGACACGGAAAAACCATCTCACTACCTCTTGACCCGCGCCGATCTCAGCAAACGTCCCATACCAGCGTGGATCCAAATTGATCTTTAGGGCTTTTTGATGAGTATCCAGTTCGAGCTCTTGTTGCATGTTATATTGAATTTGAGAATTCACCCTAGCATCCGCTGGGAAAATTAAGGCATAAAAAAGGTGGGATATACATCCCACCTTTTACAAAGCAATTTTAACGCCGATTACTTCACAAAATCTGCAGCCTTCATTTTTGGCTTGAATCCTTTGAACCCATAATTCGATGGCTTGAACTCCGCTGAGATAGTTACTTCGGCTTTTTCAGGCACATCCAATCCCAATCCCCAGTAGACGCCATTGACGATAAGTCGGCGCAAATCTTCGTCCACGATCTCGGTCGCAGCGCCCATGGTGGTAGTTAAAACCTTGTTGGTCGTGCCTGCTTCGTTCTTCACTTCACGGGTCCAAGCCACTGGCATGGTGGGTTCGTTGACCTTTTGCGTTTCGCCTTTTTTGGTTTTTTTCTCATAATCGGCAGGTTCATCCGTTGGATTCATTCCTTTGAGAACAATCCCACGCAGAAGAATCTTCGCATCTTCCGGAGGGGCGGCTTCATAGACGTCTGTATCACCGAAAACCTCACCGACACCTTTGAGCACTGGGCTTTTCTCACTACCTGGTTCGATCACCGTTTTAGTCGCTTCTTTTTTATGGACGCCCCAGTGGCTGATCCATGTTTCACCGAGCACCCTGCGGCCAAAGCCACCAGTTGAATGATTCCATGACATATCCGCCCATTTGCCGCCTTTACCAGTATTGAAAGCATGTGTGCTTGTGCGAAGAGCAATCACTGGAACACCACGATCAATCGCTGCCTTGAATTTGCCCATGGTTTCATCATTCCAGTTGCGGAAACGCAGCAACATCACCAAAGCATCGGCTTTATCTAAGGCCTCTGCACCCATCAAACTTGAGGTCGCTGTTGGGTTGATCGTGCCATCTTCATCTGCGGAAAATAGAACTGTGGTCTCAAACCCATGTTTTTCCGCTAACATTTTAGCAAGTATAGGCATCACTTCCTCGGATCGGTATTCTTCATCCCCTGCCAAAAGAACCACGTGTTTACCTTTTCCAGGCCCCACTCCACCACTGAAGTTCAAAGTTCCAATTCCTGAGGTCATTTTCACCTCGGCATGAAGTGTTGAAGAGGCAAATCCGATTAATGCAGCTAAATATATGAGTTTCATCATGTCTAAATACTCATGGAATCATTCAAACCTCTCAAGAAATTTATTGGGATAATATCCAAAAATCCAGCTCTTGCCAAAGATGCTATCATCTTCATGTTTATACCCATGAAAACTGCCGCTTTAATTTCTTTGCTCATGGCCTCCACTGCGCTCGCTCAGGTCCAGCATGCAACGGCAACGTGGATCGCGTCTAAAAACGCAACTACAGGCGGCCAAATCCAAACCGTCATCCAAATGAAGGTTGATGCTGGCTGGCACACCTATTGGAAAAATCCTGGTGAGGGTGGCATTCCTTTGAAGATTCTGGCCAAACTACCCAGCGATTGGAAACTCGGAGAAATCCAATACCCTGCCCCGAAGCGTTACACCACGGGTGAACTGCCAAGCATTGGCTATGGAGGAGAAGTCTTTTTACCCATCACCATTTATCCTCCGAAAGGAGCAAGCAGTGATGGAAAACTACCCGAAATCAGAGCCAACCTATCTTGGCTGACCTGCAATGAATCCAGCTGTGTTCCGGGTGAGGCCAATCTCATTCTCAGTGCCACAGGAGACCCAGCAGTCATTCAAAAAGCATACGATAACACCCCGAAACCCCTCGAAGGCGCAAAACTCGCATTTGTCGCAGATAAGAATCACGTAACGTTGACCCTGACATTACCTGATAAATCGAAAATCGATCCCACGACCTATGACGTTTTCCCCGTCACTCCCGATGCCATATCTGCGGCATCGGAACTGCGCTTCAGACCTACTGAAGGCAAACCTAGCACATGGACAGCTACAGGAAAAAGCAGTGAATACCTGGATATGAAAATTAATTCACTCACTGTAGAAATGTTCAAAACAGGCGAACCCGCGTGGAGCATTACCTCAAAAAATAAATAAAATTGTTAGAAATTATTTATGCAATTATCCTCAACTGCGGATCTCACCGGTTTACTCATTATACTCCGTCATCTGATTCGTGAGCCATCAGTGGTTGGTGCCGAGGATTCATTTTTTCGAGTCATTCGCAGAGAACTCGAGGAAATGGATATTTCTGTCGAACGCCACAGCGGATTGTTGGTTGCACGTGGAAACCGACCCGATAGCGCCTATCTCTCCGCCCATGTGGATAGAAATGGACTTGTCTGCACTGGACCTAACGAATTTCAATACGCCGCGTTCATAGCCAGCAACCGCGGCGAGCTCACGGGTGATTCCATTTCAGAACAAATGGTCGCCACCATCGCCGATCGCTTTACGGGACAACGTATTCAGGCGCACCTTCCCTTTTCTGGAACTTACATCGGACAAGGCACCATTTCTTCGGGTTATCTTTGCCCAAAACGATCTAACCTCATCTTTGAGGTCGATGGATTGGATTATCTCGAACCAGGAACTCCGGTCTCTTTCCTTGATCGTTTAAAAGTCGAAAACGGATATATCTCGGCGCAATTGGACAACGTTGTCAGCGTTGCTTTGATTATCTATCTATTCCGACTCGGCTTCCAAGGAACCGCATTTTTTACTGCTCAGGAAGAAGCGGGAAAAAGCTGGCGTTACATTCTTGCATGGTTTCAGCGTGAATCTCTCTGCACCAAGCGTCTGTTAGTTTTGGACACCAGCCCATACCCAACTCAAGAAGAAGCGAATGCACAAGCTCTTACCCTGCGGCATCAGGATGCAACTGCTGTGTTTGATCCCGAATTCACCAACGAAATCGTCAAACACTGTGACACGCTCGGCATCTCCTATTCATTCAAAGACGAATGGATCAAGAATCGAAACATCGGAAAGGAAAAACCTTATTCGTTAGGTAGAACCGAGCTAGGTAGATTGATCTCAGCCAGCGATGGCCAAATCAGTGGAACCACGCTCCAAATCCCAACCACCGGCTACCATACGGCCAACGAAACCGCATCCCTCTCATCCCTAACAGCTGCACTGGGATTACTTGTTAGATTATCGAGAAGTTAAAAATACTAACTTTGCGTCTTCGCGGCTTTGCGCGAGATAAAATCTATCAAAACTTCCGCAACGTCGTTGGCTTCAAAAACCGCTCATCGGTTTCTGGATAATCCATCGTGAAATGTAAGCCTCGAGATTCTCTCCGCCGCAACGCGCATTCCACAATCAAGCCTGCGACCGCTACCAGATTTCTCAATTCCAAAATATCCGCATTCACCCGATGTCCCCAATAAAACTCGCGGACCTCTTTTTTCAAATTTCTTAAGCGAGCCGCAGCACGACGAAGTCGGTTATCCGTTCTAACAATAGAAACATAGTCCCACATCAGACGGCGGATTTCATCCCAGTTGTGATAAATCACCACCAACTCATCCGGCTCAGCGACATCGCCGTGATGCCATTCGGGAATCGGCAGAACTTCCATAAGATCGTTGTCTGGCGGATAAATACGCATCATTTCCTCAAGTGCCAAACGCCCGACCACATTACCTTCTAATAAAGAATTCGATGCCAGACGATTTGCTCCATGCAAGCCCGTGCAGCCCACCTCGCCGATCGCATACAACCCGCGCACCGATGTCTTGCCCGTCACATCCGTTTTCACTCCCCCGCACATATAATGTGCTGCAGGAACCACAGGGATAGGCGTCATTTCACAATCGACCCCGAACTTTATCAGGGTTTCATAAATGTAAGGGAAATGCTCCTTCATGAAACCTTTCGGCTTATGGGTCACATCCAGATAGACGCAAGACGCACCGGTCTTTTTGATTTCTTGGTCAATCGCACGTGCCACAATATCGCGCGGCGCCAATGAGCCACGAGGATCGACCTTTTTCGTGAAATCCTCACCCTTCCCGTTCCGCAAAATTCCGCCCTCACCGCGCACCGCCTCGCTCACCAAAAACGATCTCGCCTCTGGCCCTGTTGCAGCTGGGTTGTAAAAACAGGTCGGGTGAAACTGGATGAACTCCATGTTGGACATCGTCGCCCCCGCGCGCCACGCAAGCGCAACCCCGTCACCCGTCGCAGAGTCGGGATTGGTTGTATAGAGATAAACTTTTCCACATCCACCTGCCGCCAATACCACCCGATCCGATCGGAACACGGTCACCTCGCCGCTCACACGATTCAGCACATAAGCCCCCAAAACCCTGTCGCTCGAAACGATGTCCAGTTTGGTAGATGTGATCAGATCGATGACGAAATGATCTTCAAAGAGCGTGATATTCGGTTCGTTCCGCGTAGCTTGCAACATTGCGCGGGCAATCTCCCGTCCCGTCGTATCCCGCGCATGTAGAATCCGCCGATGACTGTGTCCTCCCTCTTTGCCCAACGCATACTTTGCATCCTGCTGATCAAACTCCACGCCGTAACTTAATAAATCATCAATTGTCACCTTTCCTTCGCCGATGATCCGGCGGACCACCGCTTCATCACATAAACCCGCACCGGCATCCAACGTATCCTTAACATGCTTTTCCACCGTATCTCCCGCATCACACAACCCCTCTGGTAAAACCGATGCAATCCCTCCCTGCGCCCACGCCGTATTCGATACCTCTGCCTTCCCCTTCGTCAAAACAATGACTTTGCCATACTTCGCCGCCCGCAACGCAAACGACAAACCCGCTATCCCCGCTCCAACCACCAAGAAATCCGATGTCATGTGCCGAGCATCATGAAGACCTATCCCAAAATGGAAAACTCTAAATTACGCATCCTATTAATGAATGCTAGGAATTTGCTTTTTCACTTGGCGCGGGGGTTACACGGAGAGCTCGGCTAGAAGAGAAAGAGACAGGTCAAGGTAGGTATACCCGGAAGGCATACCCGTCGGCGCGAGGTTAATGCGTTAAGCTTGTGATTCCGGTTCGCCTGGATGGGGTTGTTAGCTAGGCGATCGTTCCGCTCTCATTTACTCAACGACTTCAACACTGATGTAGTCGCCGCCTTCTTTTAAGAGAGGATCGATACGAAGTTTGACATTTCCTTTGAGAATTAATTTTTGCATTGCTTCATCTACGCCAGTTAGGCCGTCAATCATGGCTGCCAGTTTAGCTCTGTTTTCAGCAGTTGAAAAAAATCCTCCATCAGTCGTATCGCCATCATCCCTCTTTTTAAATTTATGATAGTTTGCTCTGTCTTGCTGAAGAATACTTCCAGCACTTGTGAGCCGCACGCCCGAACTACTGACCAAGTCATGTTTTGATATGTAGGCAGTATAAACTTCAAATTCGAGAGCTGAAGCGATGTTGGATACAAGAATAAGGATGATTATTTTCAGTATTGCTGTTTTCATTGTGGTTAATTTTATTGATCAAATGTATCGTGTCTATCCTGTAAATAAATGCTGGAAATTTGCTTTTTCACCTAGCGCTTAGAATACACTGGAGAGCCCGTCTGGGAAGGGAAAATGGGAGATTTTTTGATAGAAGCTAAAAATCTAAAAAGCCGAGATTGTAGCAACAAACACGCTTATTCTCAATCATTTGGCAAGGTTTAGAGACTTGTGTTACGACCACCCTCGCCTTGGTAATATAGATTGGGATTAATAGGAAATAAATCGACCGAATCTAACGAAATCATAATCCAAACACTTTCCCAATTACCCCAAACATATTCTCCCAGAATCTTGCGATGGGGTTTCGTTTTCCGCCTGTGACTTGTTGTTGAATGACCGTTCCTGATCCTTGGAAATAATCATCAAATAAACAGCTTTTACCCCAAAGGTAAGAAATGAAAGTCTCAGCTCTTCTTGGTGAGTAATCCAAATGAGATGTGAAGGCGACGACGAGTCGGGTGTTCACCCTTCTGCCTAAGGCGCTGTCTGCAACTTCCTCAACTTGTGTCCCGCGTTGAGCAGAGAAGACGAGCCGGGTTGGCCCATCAACGATGAGGTATCGGAACTGCAAGTTCACCCAAGCGTGGAGTTTTCGGAACACCCATTTCGAGCGGATACGTGGTGGATTGTCTGCGGGATGGCAAACGGCGACGACAAAGTTAGGTCGGAACACCAGAGAGACGCCTGCGGGGATTTCTACCACCGCGAGTTCTTCAGTGGCATCTTCTTGGGTGGATAAGGTGACATCTCCAGGATCTTCGCCGGAAGTTTTGATTTTTGTCATAATGCATAGGCCTGCCGCGAGACTTGAAAAAGGATATCGCCAATCCATCAACCACTTTGTGCTTTTATCAAAGGTCCCCATTGAGCCCTGCAAGTAGTCCACACGGGTCAGCAAAACCTCGCCTTGATTCAGATGCAAACGCTGAGCAGGGTGGCTTGATGATACTGAAATTTTAGACACTTCAGTTAGTTTCGCATCCAAAGATATCGGCTTAGAATTCTGCACGACAGGTGCAACGATGTAGTATGCCGCCACCTTGCATAAAAACGGAATCAACAACAAGGCTAGCAGGATAAAAAGCGCCTGTAACGCCAAATGCTTGAGTTGGTTTTGCATCAAATTATCGAGCCAGTCTCGAAGCTGTTCGATCTCATCGAGTTGCTTTTGTTTTTCTTCCAAAAGCACTTGGCGTCGGGCGAGCTCCTCTTCGGTTTCCCCTCCCCGTATACGCACCTCTTGGCGCGTATTGGTTAACTCAATGACTTCTTTACGAAGTTTTTCCTTATCTGCCTCTATCTTTTTTTGCTCGGCCAACACTTCATCGCGACGGAAAAGATCTTTGATCTTTTGAAAAAACTCATCGAGCTGTTTCTGCCTTTCTTCAAGCTTCTTAAGCTGCTGCTTTTTCTCATTCATCTGCTCGGTGAGCTGATCCAATTGTACTGCAAACTCCCCCACTAACTCCCGACTCTTGCTCAGCTCTGTGACCGCCTTTTCCAGCTGCGCTTCACGATGCTCAACAATCATCGTTGGTAAAAAATTCACCAAAAAGATCGCCAGCAATACCGCAAAAATCACCACATACACGATCAGCTTCTTCGCCAGCCATGCAATGAGTTGTGTGATCAATCTCGCCATAATCGTGATTAGATAAATAGCTACGCAGTGAAATTATTCCAGTTATCGTTTTTAATAATTAAGAAAATGAAATGAATGGTGATAGAATGGGTTGTTCCAGCCCTTCGTTCTCTCCGTTTGCTCCTGTCAAATATTTCTGCAAAGGAGGCAACAGAGGAAACGAAGGAGCTGCGCGCTTAGATTTCGATCCTGAGATCTATTTGAAGAGTTTTACTATCATGGACAAATATCCATAAGTCAGCCTCATTTTCAGCCCTCAATCATCGCGTAGGCGTTATGATGATGGATCGATTCGAAATTTTCCGCTTCCACGCGATACCAATTCACGAGTGGATGCTGTTTGAGGCCGGCTGCAACATTTCTAGCCAGATCTTCAACAAACACGGGTTGATCGTAAGCTCTCTCGGTCACTGCCTTTTCATCCGTACGTTTCAGGCCGGCATACAATTCACAACTTGCAGAACGTTCCGCGAGCTCGATCAATTCTTCAAACGTGAGTTGCTCGGAGCCCTCGACCGAAATCGTTACGAGGCCGCGCTGGTTATGCGCACCGCGTTCGCTGATCGCTTTTGAACACGGGCAGAGCGTCGCCACGGGTATCTGCACGCTGTAAAAAAGTTCGTGATCGCCATCGATATAAAATCGACTCTCGATCCCTAGTTCATAATCCATCAAGCTTTTCATCCTGGAAACCGGTGCTTGTTTTTCACGAAAAATGGTAAACTCACAACTCACTTGGGCACTTCTAGCATCAAGGCGAGAGGCGAGTTCTGCGGTCAGCCGATTCAAAGACGCGCCGGAGAGCGGCTCATTGTATTGATGCAACACATCCACAAAGCGGCTCATATGCGTACCTTTCAAATGCGCGGGCAATTCCACCGTCATCTCGTATTTCGCAACGGTCGACTGCGCAGCCAGATCGCGGCCAAGGTAGGTCGCTGGGTAGCGCAATTCTCTCACACCCACTCGATCAATGATGATCTCGCGATGATCTTGTTCGCTCTGCGTATCTGGCAAAACCTGCATTATATTTCGTTTTAATAGTAAACAAAAAGCCCGCCCGGTGAATCGGGCGGGCTTTTGAAATTTAGTTATCCATGCTGAGTGAAATCAACACATGCCAAATTATGGCATCAAATTGATAGCGCGGGATTGCTTGATCGCGTTGTTGATTTTGCGGTGAACTTTTGCAGTAACACCAGTGACACGACGTGGAAGAATTTTCCCGGTTTCGGAGGTGAATTTGCTTAGGACTTCAGGATTCGTAGGAACCAACTGTTCGACAGGGATATCCTGTCTGCGGCGGGTCATCTGGCGGTTAGCCACACGAAAATTGATGCGGCGTTGTATGGTCTTTGGCTCGGACATGATAATTAGCGGAGTTCGCGGTGAAGGGTTCTGCGTTTAAGGAAATGATTGAATTTCACTTTCTCCAAACGGCCTGGAGTACGAAGGCTTTTCTTGTTACGTGTGGTCACGTAACGGGAAGTCGGTTTGCCCTCAGCTTTCGCTTCGGTGCATTCAAGAATGATGATCTCGCGTGGCATGTTATTTTTGGTGGAGGGGCGATATGGATTTATTCGTCGTCGTCGTCAAGAGAAACCGTCACAGATTCTTCATCTTCTTGCGGGATTCCACCGCTGAAGCCGACTTCATCGGAAGGACGGAACCTGCGATTCCCATACTCTTTCTCCCATTGAGCTTGGCATTCCACGGTCAAACGGGCAAATGGGATCGCCTCAAGACGGGCAATAGGGATTTTCAGCTCAGAAATTTCACAAGTGCCATAATTCCCTGATTTGATACGACGAAGGGCTTGTTCGATCTCATATAGGGCATCTTGTTCTTTAGCCAAAACGGAAAGGGCGAAATCGCGGTCATAGGCATCGCTACCCGCATCTCCTTGATGCTGGCCGCTGCCGGATGCCTCGCTGCCTTCTGGAGCATTTCGAATCGTGTCGCGGGTCATGCCACACATAGAATCTACCAGAATATCTCTCAAATCGAGTAAGCGCTTGCGTTGCTTATCGATGAAAGCTGGGGTGTGGTGACCCTTACTGGTGGTGGATGGTTTTGGCGCTAGCTCGGCTTTTGGCGGGACAAAACGAGGTTTTATGGGTGCTGGCGGTGGAGTGCTGAAAAGAGAAGGCTTTTTGGTAGCTACTTTCTTTGATTCTTCCAATTTTACCACCGGTTTAGCCGCTTCCACCTTTTTCGGCTCAGGTTTCTTCGGCTCAGGTTTCTTCACTGCGGCCTTCTTAATCTCTAGCTTCTTGGCTTCGACCTTTTTCGTTACCACTTTAACTGGCGCAGATAGCTTGGAAACTTTCTTTACAGGAGCTGCCTTCGAGGCTGGTTTTTTGACCACAACCTTTTTCACTGGTGCCGCTGGTTTCTTAGCGACCACTCTCGCAACCTTCTTCGCTGTCGCAGCTGTTTTCTTCACAACTGGCTTAGCTGCTGGCTTTTTCGCTGGAGCTGCTTTCTTCGCTGGTGTTGCCGCTTTCTTAACAAGCTTCTTAACAGGTGCTTTCGCCGCAGGCTTTTTGGGAGCTGGCTTTTTGGGAGCTGGCTTTTTGGGAGCTGGCTTTTTCGCCGCTAGAGGTTTTGATCTTGCCTTGGTGATTGGCGGTTTACTTGCGGTCTTTTTGGTAGTTTTTTTAGCAGCCATGACGGGTGGTTTACGGGGAAAATGGAATGAATAAAGATGAGCTCCTGAATCTTTTTACAAAATGGAAGGGGCGGTGGATTAGCTCTTCAGCCTACCTACATCAAGGGGAAACTTCATATTTCCGAAAATATCTTTCCTTTTCCTTCCAAGCCGTGGAGCTTGAAATGTATCTCGCCTTCCGTAATCTACCCACCTGACATGCAACTCAGTGCCATCCTAGAATCTCTCCTTATCGCCTCACAAGAACCTCTTTCGTCCGAGGATATGGCGCGGCTCGTTCGTGCGCGCGTCGCCGAAGCCGAGGACATACAGGTTCGTGAAGCCGAAGAAGGCTCCACACCAGCTCCATTGCCTGAATGGTTGACCGCCCTTGCTCAATGCACGGAGGATCAGGTCACCGATGTCGTCATAACTCTAAATCAACATTACGCCGAAACCGCACGAGCCTTCACGATTCTGGAAAGACCCAAAGGTTGGAAAATTTATACCCGCCCTGATTATGGCGATTTCGTTCGTCATCTATTCCCCGGTAGAAAACCTGAGCGACTTTCTGGCCCAGCGATGGAAACACTCGCCATCATTGCTTACCGTCAGCCTATCACCAAAGCCGCCATCGAAGCAGTTCGCGGTGTGTCATGCGATGGCATGATCCAAAAACTTCTCGATCGCGATCTTGTTAGAATTGGCGGTCGTGCCAACCTGCCGGGTCGACCCCTGCTCTATCAAACGACCGATTCGTTTTTCGAACACTTCGGAATTAACAGCATCGACGAATTACCGAACGCAACGGAACTCCGTCGCATCAAACTCCCGGAGCCAACGACGGAATCCAAAGCAGCTGAATCAGAATCTGAATTAGCACTGGACGATGTCGGCACTCCTGCCGCAGCCGCATCAATGGAATGCGAGGAGGACGCAGTTGAATCCGAAACATCTATTTCCACCAACGTATCATGAGCCTCGATGACATTCGCAAGCAGATCGACCTCATCGATCAAGATCTTCTGAACCTACTATCTCAACGCGCCGATCTTGTCCATGAAGTCGGAATGATTAAAAAGCGCGATGGATTACAAATCTACGCACCCGAGCGTGAGCAAGCTTTGTTAGATCGGCTTATTTCGCTCAATCAAGGCAGACTCCCAGAAAAATCGATTCGTGCGATTTATCGCGAGATCATGTCCGCTGCTCTTGCATTGGAAGACAATCTGAAAATCGCTTATCTTGGCCCTGAAGGAACGTGGACGCATCAAGCATCGATCAAAAAATTCGGCCATTCGATCAACTACTCTCCCCAGCCAAATTTCTCGGATGTATTCGATCAAGTCGAGCGCCGCCAAGCAGATTATGGGGTTGTTCCTATTGAGAACTCCACTGAGGGCGCCGTATCTCACACCCTCGATCTGTTTGTTGATTCCACTTTACACATCTGTGCACAGATATTGCTCCGCATTGAAAACTGCCTGATGGCAAGTATTTCCCGCGAAAAGATCAAAACACTATATTCGCATCCGCAAGTTTTCGGCCAATGCCGGAACTGGATCCTGAAAAACTTCCCCCACGCCGATCTCGTTGAAGTTTCCTCCACCACCAAAGCCGCTTCGCTCGCGAAAGAAAAAGCATCTGAAGGCGCCGCAGCGCTGGGCGGATCACTCGCTGCTGAAATCTATGGACTTACCGTGTTAGAAACCGCCATTCAGGATCGCGCTACCAATACCACGCGTTTTCTGGTGATTGGTGAAAAAACCTGTCCACCAACTGGGAACGATCGCACTTCGATTTTATTCGCGATCAATGACCGTCCTGGCTCCTTGGTGAACGCCCTCAAATCCTTCGAGCATCTTCACATCAATCTATCGAAAATCGAATCACGTCCATCGAAGCGTAAAGATTGGGAATATATCTTCCACGTTGATCTCACGGGTCACTGTGAAGATGAAAATGTTTCCAAAGCACTGGAGGCTCTTGCGAGTCATTGTTCGATGGTGAAAATCCTCGGATCATATCCAGACAGCGGAGAATAGATCGACTGGTCTAAAGTTTGGATACGCGTTGGCGGCTCCACTCCAAAGCGGATCGATACTCTTCGTTATTTGGCCTGAGTTTTAGTAACCCATTCCACTCACCAATCGCTTCACGATAGATCTCTTCCGCACGATCATTCTGCTTCGCCATTTCATGAGCATGTGCCAGATCGCCCAACAGATAAGCTCTGGATTTTTTTAAACCTTCTAAGCCTGGTCCTTCATTTCCAAATTGTATGCTTTTCAAAGACTCACATGCTTCAAACAACAATTTTAACTCATCGTCTTTCTTGCCTGAGTAACCCAACATTTTAGCCTTCTGCCATTGCAGCAAAGCGATGCGATAATCACGTTTGGGATGCTTCTCTTGTTTTCCCAAGATCGTTAACCCTTCTTCCAACGCCTTCACCGCATCTTCCGATTTTCCCAGATCTCTTAACAAACTTGCTTTAACTCCAAGTTGCGTTCCTTTGTGAATATTTGCTTCTTTAGAATCCGGTCTCTCTTTCAACACACGATCAAACAAACCCATGGCATCTGATGATAGCTTAGTCGCAGCCCCAATATCACCCTCTAAAAGGGAAGCCTCTGCCATCGCTCCATAACAACCCGCTAAATCTAACAATAGCTCCAGATTGTTCGGATCATTTTTTAATAGCTTTTGAATTTCCACCACCGCCAACGTGCGAGCCTCTTGAGCATCGGTTAATTCCCCCAACCCTTCCAAAATGATTGCAGATGAAAGATAAACGGAAGCGAGCTCCGAACGAAGTATCGCGACATCCGGTTTAGCTTCAGCTAAGGCGTTCATCGTCCGAATCGCTGTCTTCATCTGGTCCAAGCCCTTCGTTTCTTCGCCCTTATCAACCGTCCATTTAGCCTCATAGAAATCCAATATCGCCTGCCATTGCTGCACCTGAGGGACATCGGCACCTGATGTCGCAATTTCCTGCAAGGCTTTGCGAGCACGATTGAAATCCATATCTAAACCATCTTTACCAACTCGGTGTTTCAATAATGCCAACAACAAGGCATTGCGCCCAAACCTAAGCCGCATCGGTTCATCTAGTTTACTTTCCTGCAATCCCTGAATCGCTGCCTCTAGCCGCTCTTCAGCTTTTGCTGCATCGCCTGATGAAATCGATATCTCCGCCAAATGCATACGCGCTGTCGCTACCTCGTCGGCCAACTCTGCATTACCCTGATGAGTTAGTAAAAATTCTTGGTAAAATTCTTCTAACATCCTGAGCCTGGATTCTCTCCCATCCAAAACAGGCAATGACGCACGTCCTTTTTCCATACCCCATTCAAACAACTGATCCGTAATTTTATTCATTGCCTTGAGTCGCTCTAGACCCAATGCAATTTCATTTTTAACGGCATCTTCCGCTTTGATCTGTGCATTCAAAGCCAGCTTCATCTGATATTCCGCGGATTTTTTTGCATCTTCCGCCGCTTTCAGATCAGCCTGGATATTCTGCTTTTCAGACAAACGATCATCTTTCTCTTTACTCAATCGGTTTGCAGTAAACACCCAAAATCCAAGTAACAAAAGAGCAACTGCAGCCGCAATCCCAGCACCGATCCATGCCTTACGCCTGTTTTTCTCCGCATTCTCGCGCTGATCAAGCAATTCCTGCCGCGCCAAAGCTAGCGTGTATTCTTCATCTGCGTCGTAAAAAGATTTCGAAACCTCAATCATAGATGACGGACGCGAGGCCGGATCTAACATCAAGCATTGCTCAATCCATGCTCTATATTTTTTTTCAAGCACATGAGCTGTTTCCACAAACCATGTGATTTGTGGCTCTTTCATCAATCCATTAACAATCCTAGGTAAATCCGCTTGTATCGTGGTATCGCAATCCTCACCATATTTTGGAGCCATATCTTGAAAAACTTCATCACAACGCGGGAATTTTCGCGTCAGTAATCTATAGGATAAAACCCCAAATGCAAAAACATCCCATTGATATCCCCTCTCTTCATAAAATCCAGCGGGATCCAATAATTGCTCAGGCGCTTGATACAAGTAGGCATCTGAAAAGCCAAACCGGTTGATCTCCGGCATGTTGCCTAACATCCAATCCGCCAACAACATTTTGCCGGACTCATCGAAAAACACATTGCTTGGTTTCAAATTACCATGCACCACGCGCTTGCGATGCATCTCCGCCAGTGCATCTGCGATGTCACGGATCACATTCCATGTATCCTCTCCGGGATGCCTATTCAATCTATCCTGAAGGTTCCACAAACACCTTTTACCTTTTTCCAAATCATCATCCCCTAAATAAGGCATTACCGAAAACGCGGGCCGTTCCTCAAGATCCAGCTTTTCCAATTTCATCACTCCTTCTGGCCAACCCCCGTCCTGCAATCGACTGCGCGCCTTGGCCAACAAACCACGATGGATCGAAATCCCCTCAAAAACTTTGACCGCAAACTTATTTCCTTGCTTGTCCTTGGCTAAATAAACCTTACCACTCTCGCCCGAACCAATCAATCCAACCAGTTCCAAGCCGTTTAGCTCCAGCAATTTCATACACAGACTCCTAAACCATCCGATCGTCCCACGCACCCCTTAATTACACCAGACTGCTGGGCGAGTTTACCGCTATAAGGAAACTTCTTTTAAACCGTATTTGGAAAATCCACCTTTCTGAGTGATAAAACGCCCGTCCTCTTGAAAATTGAAGGAAAATTACCCATCCATGAAATCGCCGATTCCATCCGATCTGCGGCATCAGGTAATCAACGCGTTCTGCTAACGGCTCCGACTGGCTCAGGAAAATCCACGGAGGTCCCAGGCATAATAGCCGATCTTCCTGAGATCAAAGGTCGAGTCATTGTCATCGAACCCCGCCGCATGGCCGCACGACTTCTCGCTGGCTTCGTCGCACAAAGCCGCAACACTCCCCTCGGCAAAGAAACGGGTTACGCGGTTCGCTTCGATACCCGCTACAGCACCGATACAAAAATCCTTTATCTAACCGATGGTGTCTTCCAACGCATGCTTCAGGACAACCCCACACTCGATGGAATATCCGCAGTCATCTTCGATGAATTTCACGAGCGCCGACTCGCCGTCGATATCGCGCTCGGTCGGTGTTTAAATCTTCAGGAAAACCAGCGACCTGATCTAAGGCTCATCGTCATGTCGGCCACTCTCGAAACCGACAGCCTTGAGTATTTCATGATGCCAGTCAACCAACTCAAAGCTGGTGGCCGCACGTTTCCTGTGGAAATTTTACACCGACCACACAAGCCACCGGAAAATCACCGTCAAGCTGGCCCGCCGGGCGAAGTTCCAGTTTGGGAACAAATCACCGCGCTCACCCGAGAGGCCCTCACCCTTCCTGATCCGGGCAATCTCCTGATTTTCCTGCCCGGAACTCACGAGATTCGTCGAACGATTGAACTTCTCAATCACCTCCCCGCCGCAAAAAACTACGACATATATCCACTCTACTCCTCTCTCCCACCCGCCGATCAGGAAAAAGCGATTCGACCATCTAACAGACCTAAAATCATCGTTTCCACCAATGTTGCAGAAACATCACTCACCATTGCAGGCGTTCGCACCGTCATCGATTCCGGCACAGCCCGCATTTCGCACTTCGATCCGCGTCGCTGCATCAACACCCTGCACATGCGAAAAATTTCAAGAGCTGCCGCCGATCAACGCGCAGGTCGCGCCGGACGAACCGCACCGGGCCGCTGCCTGCGTCTCTGGTCAACATCCGATCACGCACGACGCGATCCATTCGAGATTCCAGAAGTCCATAGAATCGATCTATCAGAAGCCATTCTGCTCCTCAAAGCCTCCGGCATTCACGAACCAGAGTCATTCCGTTGGTTAGATCCGCCAACCGCCACCGCCCTTCAAAACGCGAATCAACTGCTTAATGATCTTCATGCCATTGATGACCATGGCAAGATCACCGATATCGGTCGTGAAATGGCAACGATCCCACTCGAACCGCGCTTCGCTCGTCTTCTGCTTGCCGGCCTGCATCATGGTTGCCTGGCTGAAACCGCCTTCATCGCCGCTGTCGTTCAGGGCGAAGGCATTTTTGCAAAAGGCAAACAAGCCACAGGTCGTAAAGATTTCATCCTACCTGATGACCCCACCGACTTCGCTGGCGAATACCGCGCCTTTCAATCCGCACAGGCGATGAACTTCGATCCGCGTCGACTAGCCGATCTCGGTATTCATGCACGCGGATCAAGAGATACCGCACAGATTTTTGATCGTCTGTTAGATTTTTTTCCGAAATCCGCTATAAAAAATATCGACTTCCAAACCCGCCGCGAAGCCGTCGCAAAATCGGTCCTCGCTGCCTTTTCCGATCAACTCGCCGTCCGCATCTCCCAAGGCAACCTCGCTTGCCGCTTGGTCGGGAATCGCCGTGGAAAACTCGAAGACATTTCCTGTGCCCGACACGCTGTAGCCTTCGTCGCTTGTGAAATCACCGAGGTCGAAGCCCGCGAAGTCATCACCCACCTCCGCCTTGCCACTTCAATCGAACTCGAGTGGTTGGAGGAACTTTTCTTCGATGAAATCCAAACCATCGACGGCGCGAGCTACGATGAAGCCCGTCGCAGGGTCACTCGCCTCCAACAGAAAAAATTCCGCGACCTCTCACTTGAATCCAAAGAATCCGATCACGATGTTCCGCTCGATGCCGCTGCGGAGATCTTGGCGAAGCGTGTGCTTTCCGGTGAGTTGGTCTTGAAAAACTGGGATGCTCAAGTTGAACAATTCACGCACCGCCTAACCTTCATTTCCAAATGGATGCCTGAACTTGGATTGCCGACATGGACCGAAGATGATCGTATCGCTGCTATTTCACAAATTTGCCACGGCGCGATCAGTTACAAAGAAATCAAAGAAGCCGCCGTTTGGCCTGTGCTCAATGATTGGCTGTCTTCTCACCAACGCTATCTGTTAGATACTCATTGCCCGGAACGCATCCACCTCACATCCGGTCACTCCGCAAAAATCACCTATTCCTCGGAAAACGATCCGTTTTTCTCCACAAAACTCGCCCAACTCGTCGGCACCCAAACCACTCCCACGATCGCCGCAGGCCGAGTTCCCTTGCTCGTTCACATCCTCGCCCCCAATAACCGCCCGTGGCAGATGACCAAAGACATCCCGAACTTCTGGCAAAATGGATACCCTCAAATGAAAAAGGAACTGGCCGGTCGTTATCCGCGGCATCCTTGGCCGTAGCTAAATCAAAAATCACATATCAACAATCATCAATCGTAAATCAAACCGAAAGATCTAACGACCTACTTACTTCTTCAACGCGAGAAGAATTATTGACGATTGATGATTTCCGATTGACTCAGCTACGCGCCGTCCAAGCAGTCAGGACTTTGTCTAATTACAGATGTTCGCTAGTGCTCACAAAGCGTTGTTGATTTTTGATTTGACGATTCATACATTCCAATAGTCACACCTCATTCACCTTCATGAACTGGAAACGCATATTAATCGGCAAATGGAGCTGGAAACGCCCGTTCATGTCTCTCGGCTCAATATACATTCTACTCGGACTCTTTGCTGTTTCGTGTGCGGACCGTATGATTTTCATACCGCCTGCGCCCTCATATGGAGAAAACCTGAGAGGTTACACCAAAATCGATTCGAAAATATCAGGATCTATAGCCGCCACCCATATGAAAGCAAAACCTAGTGCGCCGACGATCATTTACAGCCACGGTAACGCAGAAGATATCGGTCAAAACATGGATATTATTTATGCCCTTAAGAACAGAGGCTACGGAGTCATCGCTTACGATTACCCGGGCTACGGTTTATCAACAGGCAAGCCCACCCAAACATCCACCCAAGAATCCATCCAAGCCACGTGGGACTACGCCATCAACTGTGGCATCCCTGCATCTTCCATCATCATCCTCGGTCGCTCCGTTGGCAGTGGGCCTTCGGTTTGGCTAGCCTCCCATACCAATCCCGCAGGACTCATTCTTATATCCCCTCTGAAATCCGCTTACTGCGTGGCGTTTGGATATCCTATTTTTCCTGGCGGCCGTTTTCCTAACTACAAACGTATTCCAAAAATCGAAACTCCACTTCTCGTGATTCACAGTGAACAAGACGAAGTCATTCCCTTCTCACACGGAAAAGAACTCTTTGAAGTTTCTCCCGCATCTAATAAATTTTTTATGCCTATCAAAAAAACAGGACACAATGATATGTTTTACCATGCATCCGATGAAATCTTCGATGCGATCGATACCTTCATCAAACAACTGCCAAAACCATAATCTCCCGTGCCACGCCTTCTCATTGTCATCGCACTTCTATCCATTCTCATCTCGCTTGCCGTGCGTTGGTGGTTTGGCTTGCGCTTGCTGAAATCATACGCAGAACTTTCATGCAGCTCTGATTTGGAAAAATGGAAACAAACATTTGGCGAAATACATCTGCCCACTTCTTCATCCGCAGACCTGATCACCTACGCTGATCTTTTCCGAAAAGTAGCCATGGCCGATTGGCGTGAGCGCGACAAAAAATCCGCCATTTCCCGCGAAGGCACACGTCGCTTCGGAATGGCAGTCCCGCCGCTCACTGCGATGATTGTGATATTGGGCATCATGGTCGGACGTATCACCCCAACTTACGCCATCGCGATCTTTCTTCTGGCCACGGCGTTTTCAGCGGTGATCTCTTACCTCAGCATCGCAGCTGAAATCAACGCCCTCACCATTAGCGCACGCCGTCTTCGATCGTCCGGCATCTTTTCCCGCCGCGACGACGAAGACGCAATCATCCAAGCCGCCGTCGCCCTCACATGGAAAGAAGCCGCCCCACCCATCTTCAACCTCATCCAACGCTAGTCTGAACTCTTCATTCAAAAATCCAAAATCAACAATCATCAATCGTAAATCAAACCGAGTTACCAGACAGCGTCTTTTCTATAATTGATTGACAATTGATGAATGACGATTGTTGATTTTTGATATTTATAATACCAATCTCCTAATCTCTATTCACCATATGCTCGCCTTCATCATCCTCATTTCCCTCTTCCTTCTCTGGAAACTCGAATTCATCGCCACGCTGCTGAATCTTAAAACCTTTCCATCTTCTCCACCGCGTGAACTCGATGGACTCATGGATCAGGAAAAACTCGATAAGGCACGCTCTTACCTCAGCATCAACGCACGCTTCGGCATCATCCAATCCATCTTCTCACTCCTCATTATGGTGGGTTTTTGGTTCGTACAGGGATTCCCATTTCTCGATAACCTTGTCCGCTCGTATTCTGAAAACGAAATCGTTTCAGGCATGATGTTCCTGGCTATTATTTTCATCGTGCAGAACCTAATCTCTCTTCCTTTCGATTGGCATGAAACTTTTGGGATCGAAGAAAAATTCGGTTTCAATAAATCCACGCCGAAAACTTTTATCGTAGATCGCATCAAAGGCCTGTTTCTCGTTGCTCTCATTGGATTACCGCTCGTCGCTGGTATCCTCTGGATTTTCCAAGCCGTCCCAAACGCATGGATCTGGGCATGGGCATTTGTCACCGTCATCCAACTCCTGCTCACCTACCTCGCTCCCACTTTCATTCTTCCGCTGTTCAATAAATTCACCCCCATGCCAGAAGGTGAACTCCGCACCAAAATCGAAGAACTCGGCACCTCCTGTGGATTTCCGTTAGAAGGCGTCTTCATTATCGATGGATCAAAACGCTCCACCAAAGCCAATGCCTATTTCACAGGCTTCGGAAAACATAAGAAAATCGCTTTGTTCGATACCTTGATCGATAAATCCACCACTCCCGAAATTCTCGCCATCCTGGCCCACGAAATCGGCCATTTCAAACTCGGCCACATCAAACAACGCATGTTTGTCGGCATCCTCCAAATGGCTCTGATCTTTTTCCTCATCGGCCTCGCCACCGATAAAAACGGCACCTTCGCCCGTCTCCTCCACGATGCGTTTTTCGTCGACCAAATCTCCACATACACCGGACTCGTGTTTTTTATGATCCTGTTAGAACCTGCATCCAAATTTCTCTCCGTCCTCGCCAACGCATGGTCCCGCAAACATGAGTTTGAAGCCGATGCCTACGCCTCCAGCTCCACCGGTACCCCGGAAGCCCTCGCCACCGCCCTCAAAAAACTCTCCTCAGACCACCTCTCCCACCCCGCCCCTCACAAACTCCGGGTCGTCTTGGATTACTCACATCCCCCACTTCTTGAACGACTACAAGCTTTAGGTTCTAAATGATTAGCCTTCTTCCTTGATAGTTGTAACTTGAAACTTGAAATTTCCCCCATGAAATACCGACGCTGTGGCGACTCCGGCCTCCTTCTTCCTGAAATCTCACTCGGCTTCTGGCACAACTTTGGCCGCGTAGATGATTTCCAAGAATCCCGTGCGATGATGCACCGTGCGTTCGATCGCGGCATCACTCACTTCGACCTCGCGAACAACTACGGCCCACCTCCGGGAACGGCTGAGGAAAACGTTGGGAAAATTCTAGCAGAGGATTTTTCTAACCATCGTGACGAACTTATCATCAGCACCAAAGCAGGTCACACGATGTGGAACGGCCCGTATGGCGAATGGGGTTCACGGAAACATTTATTGGCGTCCCTCGATCAATCGCTCAAACGACTGCGCCTGCCTTACGTCGACATTTTCTATTCGCATCGACCCGATCCCCAGACCCGACTCGAAGAAACCATGTCGGCACTCGCCACTGCGGTGCAATCGGGCAAAGCCCTTTATGTCGGGCTCTCCAAATACCCGTTAGAAATGTTCAAGCAGGCGGTTGAAATTCTCAAACAAATGGGCATACGTTGCGTGATCTATCAGCCGCCTTATTCCATTTTGAATCGCTGGCCAGAGGCGGAGGGAATTCTCGATTACCTTGGCCAAGAGAAAATCGGCTGCGTGGTTTTCTCCTCACTCGCGCAAGGCATGTTGAGCCCGAAATATGTCGATTCTATTCCCGCCGATTCACGAGCTGCTCGCGCTGAGGGTTTTCTGCAAGAAGATCAAGTCCTCGCCCAACAGGAAAAAATCCGTGCGCTTGATCATGTAGCGAAATCCCAAGGCATGCCACTCCACCACATGGCGATCCAGTTTTCTCTGAAACACCGTGCCGTCACCTCCGCTATTATCGGTGCACGCAATGTCGCCCAACTCGACGACACCCTCGCCGCCCTAGATGCCCCGAAACTTTCCGAAGCTACCCTGAAAAACATCGATTCCATCGCGCCCACCCGACAATCACGTGATGCCGAGTCCTAAGAAAGAATAAGAGAACCTCAATGGGAGCAAAGCGGACATAGACGAACTAGCTGATTAAAAATTTTCGTCAAATGAACGCTGATAAACGCGGATGCAAAGATGAGGATTAAGGCTAAAGCTCTGACTACGTGAGTTCACCACCATGGGCTAGTTGAAATTGGTAGTTATCCGTGTCCATCCGTGGTTCTAATTTTCCCCACTCAAACCCCACATTATTCCGATTGAAGTTTCCGCCCCGAAACCTACTTTCTCCGCCATGTCGTCACCCACTCCATTTTCCGAACGCAGAGACAAAGCCCAAATCGAGGAATCCACGGATTTTGCCCCGAAATTCGATGAAAACGGTCTCATCCCCGCCATGGCCATCGATGCGGCCACCAGAGAACCGCTTATGCTGGCTTACATGAACGCGGAATCCCTCAAACTGACCCTTGAATACGGCGAGGCGGTCTACTGGTCCCGCTCTCGCTCGGAGATCTGGCACAAAGGTAAAACCTCGGGGCACACCCAGAAAATCGTCGAAATCCGCACGGATTGTGACCAAGACACCCTGATTCTCTTGGTGGATCAAATCGGTGCTGGTGCCTGCCACACTGGCCGCGATTCCTGTTTTTACCGAAAAATCGTCCCAGGAACCCCCGCTGCCCTGAAATTCACCCAAACCAACCTCTCCTTCGATCCGAAAGCGGTTTATAAGTAAAGTTTAACCATAAATACAGGCGTTTTTTAACCACTGAGGCACTGAAGTCTAGGAGGACACAGAAATCATTTTTTCACTCCGTGTCCTCCGTTTCCTCCCCTCCTTTGACTCAATATTAAAGTTTGTTCGTCCATGTCCGCTTCGCTTCCATTGTGGTAAAATTTGCCAGCACCCATCTCCAGCCCAGATTTCCATCTAAAATCGCACTAATTTTAAACTTCAGCCTTGCAAAACACTTACACATCCCCTAGCCATCTCGCCCCGCGCGCTCGGTAAGCTGCCGCAGCGCAACAACCACACACCCTTTCCGCAATTACGATCATGGATATTATCAAGAAAATCGAACAAGAGCAACTCAAGGAAGACGTTGCATCATTCAATGTTGGCGACACTATCAAAGTTCATTGCCGCGTTGTTGAAGGCGGAAAAGAGCGCATTCAGATTTTCGCTGGTATCGTAATCGCTAAAGGCGGAACCGGTATCAACTCCGCTTTCACCGTCCGTAAAATTTCCTACGGCGAGGGTGTTGAGCGTGTTTTTCCTCTTCACACCCCACGTATTGCAAAAATTGAAGTCGTCAGCCAAGGCAAAGTCCGCCGCGCCAAGCTTCATTACCTGCGCGACCGCGTTGGCAAACGTGCTCTTCTCGTTAAGAATGCTGAATAATCCTTGAATTCAGCACCTAAAATCTCACCCCATCTGCATAATTTTGCTGGTGGGGTTTTTCTTTATTTCATTCCAGACATCACGCTCTAAGTTTTCATCAAGCGTTCATGCGAATTCCTTACTACATCGCCATCCCTAGCTGCATCCTGATCATCTTGATCGTATGGTGGGTGAGCACCCGTAATATCGACTTTCTCACTCCACCTTCTGCAGCCGAACTTGAAAAGATCCATAGGAAAACCGTTGCTTCACTGCCCATTTCAAAAGTCCAAACGCAAGTCACCAATGCCATCCCAACTGCCCTAACAAGCACCGAACCATCCGCAAGCGAGCCGACTTTGATCTATTCTGGTGCCGTCGACGTCGGCGATCTATCTCCACCGAGAGCCCTCGATACGTATTCGGAACGAGCTCCAGATGGCGCAGCAAAACTACTCAAGCTTGCCGCTGAGCTCGAACTACAAAAATCTCCTCAACGCGCATTACTCGCAAACGAACGCGTGTTAGATCTTTCACAAGCCAACCCGCAACAAATTTCTCTGGCTCTCAACAACATCAGCCGTATCAGCCAATCACTGCAAGCTTGGAACCAAGATAATAAAGCCGCCCATCACATCGTGATCCACATCGGCACTGGAAAGAAGTTTTCAAAGATTCTGCCGAAAATCATGGAAAGTGTGACCGAAGAATTACATCGCTCATCTTCCGGACTCATTCAGTGCAAAGTGCAAATCAACATCGGAGAATCGATACGTGCGACCGATACACCAACTCCCGTTGCTGTATGGATGACAGGTAAAGAAAAAAGTAGCCCATCCACAGATGTTCTTTCTTTTACTACTAACAATCCAGATAACCTTAATAACGAAGTCCTAAAAACCCTATTTAATCTCATCCGCGGACATCTCTCAAAAACCACTTCTTACAATCCAGCACCCGAAGCTATCGATGATGCAAAGATCGCCCTCTCATCCAACATCACCCGCCTCCTATGGAATGAGTTCGGGAAAAAAATGAACCCAGCTCCCAAGGCAAGATAATAAGTTTTTCTAAGTGGATTCGATCACTCAAGCTGCACTCGGTGCAACAATTGGCGAAGCTGCCCTCGGCAAGAAAATTGGCAACCGCGCCATTATCTGGGGCGCGTTAGTCGGGACACTTCCTGATCTGGATATCATTTTTTTACCACTGTTAGATAACGCCCAAGATCTTGCATTTCACCGCGGTAGTAGCCATTCACTCCTCATCATGATCATCGCCAGCCTCGGGCTTGCGATGCCTCTCTCAAAACTTTGGAAAAAAGAAAAAGTAACACCCATGCGAGCAGGGATGTTTATTCTTCTAAACTGGTTCACTCACGTTCTTATCGACTGCTTTACTGTATACGGAACCTCCGTGCTCTGGCCGTTTTCCGACGCACGTATTGGATTTAACAACCTATTCATCATCGATCCTTTATATACCACACCACTCATCGTATCTTTGATCTGCCTCGCTTTTTACAGAACCAAAAAAGAACTACCCAAACGCACCCGCATCCTCAACTGGGGTCTCGGCATCAGTAGCGCGTATGTGATCTTCAGTTTCGCGATGAAATTTTACGCATCCTCTTCATTCGATGCCGATCTCGCTCGCCGTAACATCAAATACAACCGCCGTTTCGAAGCTCCAACGGCTTTCAACACCCTGCTATGGCGCTCAGTCGTTGAACGGGAAAATGAAATATGGGTCGGCTATCACTCGGTTTTAGAATCACCCTCAAAACCCATTCGCTGGACGGTTTATCCAAAACAAAAGGAAGTCATTGCACCCTTTGCCAAGGAACGAGAAGTTCAAACCCTCTGCTGGTTTTCACAAGGTTGGTGGATCGCCCGTCCCCACGCGCAAGGCATCTGGATCGCCGATATGCGTTTCGGTGAGACTCGCAACTATGACGCAAAACCCGGAATGGTCGATTCACGTTTCATGTTTTCATGGTCCTTCGAACCGAAAAAAGAAGGCGATCGTATCAGCTACACCAGACCCTCTGAGAGAAACGCCAAAGATACCCTGAGAAGATTAGGTCATCGCATTTTAGGAAATTCCAAAGAATGGGAAGCCACACCTCGCTTGGCTGGTATGCCCGGCTCGTTGCCAGAATGGCTGATGGCGGTGGAATGATGTGCCGCTTGAGTGAGATACAATCGTCCATCTCACCTCCTAGGCACTCTTTGCTCAAAAACCGCCACACGCACCTGAACCACTCCAGCTTTCTCCATGCGCTTGGCTAGGTTTACAAAGATTGCAGCGGGAGCATTTGCTGGGATTCTAACACGCATCCCGGGTATTTCATTCCTTCCCCTGCTACGTTCGACGGCATCTCTGAAATAATGATCTAAATCCTGATCTTTCACCTTACCTATACCAGACAACACCCACCCTCCTTTCTGAGTCCAACTGATATTCTCATAATGACCTCCGCCAGAATACCTAGCGGCATGTGAAGCAACAGGCAAAGACATCCGCGGATAATCCATCATGTCATAATCTTGAATAAGATAACGAGTATATAGGAACAGCAACTGAACCGCCATCAGAACAGCGACCAACGAAATACCGATCAAGCGCGTCATGACTTTCTTAACGGTCAGACACATCCATTTCTTTGTCCGATCTTTAAGAATCCTTCTTCAATCATCAATGGGGAAAATGACATCCCCAGTCACCACCTCGCGTTTATTTCGGATCAAATCATGCTCCTTGGCTCTTTTCTGGAACAATAAAAAGTGCGGAGTCAGCCGATGCTCCTCCAACGCCTCCTCATCGTCATAAAACTCCACAAGCGTAAACACATGCGGTTCAGTCTTACTCTGAGAAACAAAAAAATCCCGACATCCAGGCTCATCCGAAACCGCATCTGCTGCCTCCTCAAACAAATATTCACGGAACAACTCAATCTTCTCCGGGTTCACCTCCACAACAATCACTAATGAAATCATGCAAGAATAGTGAGCCATTACACTGATTTCAGACAATCATTTTATTCTCATTGAAATTTGTGATTTGAAATTTGAAATTTCCACCTCATGCACCCCGAACTCCAAGCTCTCCTTAAAACCCGCCTCGCCATCATCGCGGACCATGCCTTCCGTGATCGCGATCCAGAGGCGCATCTTGAAGCATTGAAAACTACATCTGAACAAATCGATTCCTACGCAAAAGCCCACCATCAGGAATTCGATGCAAGACTACGCCACTACCTGAATAACTGTTCTTACCAAAAAGCCCTCGACCATCTGAGCGCATAAGCCATCATCCCACCATGAAATCGCACATCTTTTCACCATCTCCCATTCTCACAATCTCCTTATTCCTCCTCACTCTCACCTCTCCGCTCCTGGCTCAAAAGCCCAACATCATCTACATCATCACCGACGACCTCGGTTACGGCGATATCTCCTGCTACGGTCAGAAAAATTTCAGCACACCCAACATCGACCAACTCGCCGCCAACGGCATCCGCTTCACCCGCCATTATTCAGGCGCCACGGTTTGCAATCCCTCACGCTGCGCACTCATGACGGGAAAAGACACTGGGCACACTTCCATCCGCGGCAATGGCGCGTTCTCCATTCCAAACGATGAAATTACCATCGCAAAAATCACCAAAGCCGCCGGCTACAACAACGCCATGATTGGAAAATCCTGTGTGACCGGTAACACCCAAACCCCCGAATCCGTGATGAAGCATGGTTTCGATTTCTTCTACGGAACCACCAATCATGTTGATGCGCACTATCGCTACCCTGAATTCGTTTATAAAAATACCGATAAGATCCTTTTTCCTAACAACAAACTCCACTCTGGGACCGATTACGATCTCGAACTCTACACCACAGAAACCCTGAGCTACCTCTCCAAACAAACCGCGCAGAAACCCTTCCTCCTCATTCTCTCCTACCCCGCTCCTCACGCCTCGGTTGTTGCTCGTGAAAAAGAACTTCTACTTGTCCGCCCTTCTGTAAAAGACGAAATCCAAGCTCCCAAGGAAAAGCACTACACTCCCACGAACGAGGTCAAAGCCAACTTTATCGGCATGATGAAATACCTCGACGATTCCGTCGGCGAAATTGTCTCGGCTCTTAAAAAAAATAATCTGTTAGATAATACACTGATTATTTTCACAAGTGACAACGGACCTCATGGCGAAGGAGGATTTAAACCCGATCTCCTCGATTCCAACGGTCCGCTGCGTGGCAGCAAACGCGATCTCTACGAAGGCGGCATCCGTGTCCCATTCATCGCTTCATGGCCAGCATCCATCAAACCCGGTCAAACCACCGACCACCCATCCGCTTTCTGGGACTTTCTTCCGACCATCTGTGAACTGACCAACCAATCCACGCCAACCGATATCCAAGGCATTTCATACGTCAGCACTCTTATTGGAAAAAGCAATCAACCCAAACATCCTCACCTCTACTGGGAGCACCACGAACAAAATATCCGTCGTGCCATCCAAGTCGGCGACTGGAAACTCGTTCAAAGCAATGTCGCCCTCCCAGATAAATCCACCACCGAACTCTTCGATCTCTCCAAAGACATCGGCGAAACCACCGACATCGCCAAGCAATACCCGGAAAAAACCGCCGAGCTTCTAAAACTTATTAAAACGGCCCGGATTCCTAACAAAGAATTTCCTGTTCCAGTTCTGGATAAACCCTGATCCAAGAATAATCAAAATGCACATAGATTTTTTTTGCTACCTTCGTGATTTTTGACTTCATTGCATTACGTCCAAGCCAAATCGCTACGCTTATAATCCATTCTCTAAAGTTCATTCTGCTTTGCGGTTAAATCCCCCTCTTCCTTGAAGTTTAAAATTTAAAAACTTAAAGTTTCACTCACTCGTGCTCCAAAACCTACGCCTCCTAGACTTCCGCTGTTTCAGCTCTCTATCGCTTGATGCATCACCTGCTGGGGCAATTTTCATCGGCCAGAACGCCCAAGGAAAAACTTCTCTGTTAGAAGCAATCTGCACACTGACTCGTTTGCAATCTCCTCGCACCAACCGACTCCATACACTTACTAAAATTTCTGCCCCAGGGTTCGGCATTGCCGGTAACCCGTGGGGACAAGAACGAAAAATCCAGCAAACTTCAAAAGGCTTACTGATGAAAACCGATGGTGATCCGCGCCACTCTCGGACCGAATATTTAGCCGATGGCGGTCTGATCGTTTGGATGGGAAATGAAGATCTCAACCTCGTTCGTGGTCCTGGTGAAGCCAGACGCAACTATCTCGACTTCCTAGGCGCTCAGCTCGATCCCAAATACCGCACTGCCTACACCCGCTACCGCCGCGCCCTGAAAGCAAAGAGTCTTCTCCTCAAAGAACCCAAACTCCGCCTCACAGAACTCCTTGCTTACGAGGACATCCTGATCGAACATGGCGAATACCTCACCCAAGCCCGCCAGCAACTCATCGCAGACCTATCTCCTCTCGCCGCTGCTGCACAAATCGATATTTCAGGAAAAAACGAAGAACTCGCCCTTTGCTACCTTCCCGCTTCGGGCACCTCGATGAAAGAGTCGATCCTGCAAGCCCGCCAACGTGAAACATCGACCCGACAAGCTGTCGTCGGCCCTCATCGCGATGATTTTTCCATTCGCCTTCAAGGTATGCTCGCCTCCGACTACGCCAGCGAAGGCCAACAGAGAACCATCGCACTCGCCCTCAAACTGGCCCAAGGCGACCTTCTCCAAAAACGTTGTGCCAAAACTCCTATCTACCTACTCGACGACATTTTCGGCGAACTAGACCCAGCTAGGCGCAACGCCCTCCTGCATCATCTGCCCACAAATGCTCAGAAATTTATCACCACCACCCACCTTGGCTGGATGGAGTCCAAAAGCCCCATCGCGCCCCTTCCAGTCTTCGAGGTCAGCAACCATCAGGTCACGCTCAGGCCTTGAATATGGACTTGAATGATTTTCGAACATTCCCGTCAAAGCGGAGAATTATCCTTTTCAATTTCCCCTGCGACTCGTAATTTATGCTTATGAAAACGGCGGTTTTATTCATCCTGTGCTTGGCTCTATCGCTGGCATCGCAAGCTCAGATCAAAAAAGACAAAGAGTCTCTTCTGGAGTCCGAGCCAGGTGTCGTTTATCTGAATCAAATCTTTGATAAACCGGTCAAACTCAACGTCATTGAGCAAGCACAAGTCTTCTCAGACAAAGATGGAAGTCATCGCCTCGGTTTCTTGAAAGCCGATCAAGTGGTCGAACTCGAAGGCATGACAGAAAAAGCCTATCGTGTACGCGGTCAAGGCACAAAAAACGGCATCGCCGGTTGGGTTTCACCTAAAGCCTTTTCACATAGCGATCCTGAGTTTATCGAAAAACTGAAAAAAATTTACGAACGTCAAATCGCCGTTAACGAGATCATTAAAAACAAAGGAATCGCCATCGGCATGACAATTAACGAAGTAAAACTCTCACGAGGTGAACCCACAAAGACTACCAAAGTGCGCATGGAAAACCTTGAATTAGATGCTTGGGAATACTTTCAATATAAAGAAATTAAACATTATGTAACAAGAGTGGATCCTGTGACTAGGCAAACTTTTCGTACAATATCTCATATTACTACAGAAGAAATTGGTAAGACTACTGTACATTTAAAAGATGGTGCAGTATACGGTCTGGTAGAAACCGAAGATAAACGTGGAGGTGGACCTAGAATCGTTCTCCCACCTGTGGTTGTTGGTTGGTGATAGAGATGGTTGTATTCTTAAAAAAGTAAGGGGCTGTACTAGCTAAGGACTAGTGGTGTGACTCTTTATACCAATGTTTAAGCTGGTTTAGTAGCTTTTTGTGATCTCCTCCGTTGAAGCGCCATTCACACTCCTTTAAAAACCAATAAAAGT
>JBILAN010000029.1:0-32158 GCA_044354135.1 Luteolibacter sp. | reverse complement strand
AGCGGCGTCTGCGGTCATCGCCAAGTTGTAGGCCTCTATTGCTTCATCATGACGATTGAGTTTTTCCAAAGCCAATCCTTTACAGTAATAAACTTGGACGAGCTGGGAATCTGGCATCTTTTGTTTCTCGCGCTCAGCTACAACGGTCAGAACTCGATCCCAACTTTCTGATTTTACGGCATCCCAGAGCACATACAGCTCCAATTGACGCAGTTGGAATTCACGAGTAAGTTGTGCCTTTGGAAAGGTTGCCAAAGCTTCCGTGAGACTTTTCAAATCTCCAAGCTGCCTGAAGCACTCCAGCTCCTGAAATGCCGCCAAGACATGGTAATTGCCGGGCAAATTGGCGACGGCCTTGGTTTGATCTTTGTATTTCTTGAATTGCGCTTTTGCGTCCTCAAACTTACCGGCTTCGTAAAGATCCATCGCCGCAACGTATTCCGTTGGTTCCATGAAAAAGATAAGTTCAAAGTCCTTGATGTTAGAAACCGTTGTTGTTTCCGAGTCTACCGGGTCCCGATATTCGATTTGAGCGCTATTGGCTGCGACAACAGCTCCCACGAATGGCTTAGCATCTTCTCCTTTGGGAACGAATGCGGCTTTAATCATGAAGGGTGCTTTCTCTTTCTCCTGCGCGAAGCTGGTAAGAACGAGTGCGGGTATGAGCGTTACGAGAATAAATGGTTTCATTTGTTTAATGAGTTAGAAATTTTAAAATTGGTGCAGATTACTTGGTATTATTGACCTGCTGCTTCTTTCTCTTTTTTGATTTGTTCCATCGATTTTACAGCTGGGTCCGCAACGTATTTTTCAGTGAGTTTTTCAACCTTATCCCACAACGCGCGTTCCTCCGGAGTCAGCTTGTCTTTGAAGCGACCTGTTAGTTCGATATAACGGTAGCCACCCTCATAAGCGCCCTGACGGTCTGAAGGCACTCCCGGGCCAGCGGCTGGATTATTGCGTCTATATGCAAGTTCCATCCAAGTATGAATGGCAGGTGCGGAAATTTTAATATTGCCCATGTAGGTAGACCAAACTTTGACATACATCTGAAGTGCATCCTCGGTCATATTGCGTTTCTCAAAACTCTGGGCGAGGATATATCCGATCTCAGCGCTGTATTTGCTGAAGCCGTGAGCAGGGCCAGCGGCTTCGTCACGATTGAGATATTCATTAGCGCGTTTGGCCACAGCTTCATATTCACCTTTTGCCATGAGGACCTGAACGATGCGATATAGAGAAAACTCACGTTGGGCCTTATCATCCGAATCGGCAAGAACGCGTTCGAAATCTTCGATGGACTTGACGAGTTGATCGGGCTGAGGAGATTTCCCGTAAACGTCGGCACGACCTAATAAAGCATCGAATTGATATGACTTATCCGTGCGTCCGAGCGCCTCGTTATAATACGGGAGGGATTCCAAAGGAGCTGCGGTTTTAGTGCGGAGATAGTCACCCAGTTTGACCAAGATGAAATTGGAGAGCTCTTTAACATCGAACTCAGTTTTAAGAGTTTGGAACAAGACTTGAATCATCGCGTTCAGATCGCGTTTCTCTTTATCTTCTTTCGCTTTATTAACGAGACCTTCATAGACGCCGATCACCGCAATCCGCAGAAGTGCGCGTGCGACTTTGTCTTGGACATCAACACCAGGGAAGTTGAAGTAATGCTCCTTGAGTTCTTCTGGTGTGTGACTTTTGAGATAAGCCTCGGTATAGGAGTTGATCGCTTCTTCCAATCCGTAGGCTTCTTCCTGCAATTTCGCCATTTCAGAGATGATTCCTTGGAGCCGCTTGAGACCCTCTTCACCTCGACCCACCCCGACCAACGCCGGCAATTGTCCCACGGCGGTTTGCGCACGGTAAGGGGAGCCCTCAGAATATTTTTCCCAATACTTATCCGCATACGCGACTGCTTTCGGGAAACGAGTTGTCGAATCTTCATCACTCTTGTCACTGGAGAGAAGAACGGTGAGGAAATAAAGAGCGTCACCAGTAATCGTGTCAATCCCTCCAGCTTCGGCTTTTTCAAGGCATAATTTATAACTCGCGATGGCATCTTCAATTTTACCCTGACCTTCAAGTACGTTGCCTTTGAGGTTAAGTGCTCGGATAGTGCTTTCGTTATCCGGAAAATCTTTAATCAAGCGCTCGACTTTTTCCAAATTCGCTTCCATTTCGTCCTCGGAGTAATGGGTGTTGGCGCGATCTAACAATGCGAGCGGAATGTAGCTTTGATCGGCATTCGTTTTGTATTTCTCCAAGAATGCATCAAGAAGCTTGGCTGCGTCTTTCCACAATTGGCGACGATAAACGTTGGATGCTTGAAAGTAACTTGATTGCATCGCAAAGGTGCTCTCAGGATAAGAAGTGACGTGCTTGTCCAAATGAGGGACCGCGGCTTCGTATTGCCCTGTGTAGAAGTAAGATCCACCGAGAACAAACAACGCGAGGTCGTGTTCTTGGGATGGGACTTTTAACTTATCTTTGGTGATCAGATCCAAAGCGATCGTAATACAATCTTGGTATGCCCCACTGAAGAACAGCGAGGACAACATGAGTTTCATGATGTCTGGCTTGCGTTTGGACTCGGGGTAGGTTTTGAGGAAGATGTCGCCGTATAATTGGACTTTATCAAGTTTACCGAGTAGCGACGCGGTGCGGATCAGGTTGAAAAGATTGTCCTCACGCTTTTCGGATCTGGAATAGGACGTTTCCAATTGATAGTAAGCGGCATAAGCACCTGGCACATAGCCTTTATCTTCATAGATGTATGCGATGGCTGCCAACTTGATCATTTCGAGCGATTTGTTGCTCGAAAGTTCTGTTTTCAATGCTGCCAAATCTGTCTCCATTTGCGCACGTACCAGCTTGGAAGAACCGTCTCCGAGTGCTGGCATTTTACCCAAGCTTTTGATCTTGGCATTGAGGTCATCGATAGCGACTTCGGTAGGCGGTATGAACTGATAGAGAGCAAGTGCAGTCTTCACCTTTTCAGCGGCAATCGCATCACCAGCGAGTTTCATGAAGACTTTGGAGAATCGTTGCATTTCGTAAGGCTCAATCGAAAGCACTCCTTTGTTTTTCTCGAGGAAATCAAGAAGCGCTTGATCGCTTTCTTCTTTCAGCGAGACGGAAACCAAAACTTGGAAGGCTGATACGATAGATGTGTTAGGTGTTCCGAATGCGGCTTTATTTTTGATAGCGATTTCCAAATGCTCATTGCCTTTAGCAATATTGCCCGTGTTGTAATAGCAGATTGCAAGGTTGATGTGGAAGAGGCCCTGAGGATACCTATCTCTTAAAGAGCGCTCATTAATGAACTTCAACCATTGTTCGATAGCGACATCGTATTTTTCTGCGCCCATCGCTGCTTCGCCCCATTTTAACAACGCCATCTTGTTGAAGTTGTTACCATCCTTCTCTGGAGTGTTCGGGAAATCTTTATAACACGACTCGAAAGACTTCATCGCATCAGCAAATTTATTGAGCTGTAATTCGCAGATGCCTTTGCGGTAATGAATTGTACCGAATTGAGGACCCCATAAATCGAGCGCATCTTTGGGATTTGAGCCGTGCTTTTCGATGGCTTGAGCCCCAAAAGCGAGTCCTTGCTCCCATTTTCTCTCGTCCATCGCTTTGATAGAATTTTCAACGAGCGTAGCAAGCTCCTGTGCGGGGAGGGCTATCATGGTAGTTACCAGCAATGTAGTGGTTAGAATAAATTTTTTCATGGCTGTTTGATTTAGGATTTTGAAGTTTTTGGCGGGGGTTTGGCTTATCAAAAATGAAACGCCGAAAGCCTGCCCTTGCAAGAGGTAACGGCTGGCGGCGTTAAATATTTAGTTCTAATTTTTTCTGCGGTGAATCACTCGATTAGATCTGTAAATGTGACCGATGTAATTCCAGCTAAAGCGAGAGCGTTGAGCACATCAATGACGCGCTGTTGGACATTACCTGGATCCACCCAAACTTGTACGAGGGGATTGTTTCCTGCGCTTTTTGCTGCTGCGGAGTAGAGCTGGAGTTGTTGATTGAGAAGTGGCATCTCACGTACTGAGCCGTCTGAATCGAGTGGCTGCTGAGCATCACCCGTACCACTGAACACTGCACCATTGGCATCGACCTTAATAAACATGGGATCGATTTTAGGTTGTTCGCTGCTAGGGGGCGAGTTAGCTGGAAGCGCCATACCCAAATCCTGCTCACGGGGTGTGATGGTCGAAGTAACGATGAAGTAAATGAGTAGAAGGAAGCAGACGTCGATGAGTGATGAAATATCGAGTTCCGGTGATCCTTCTTGCTCAACGTTTGATTTCTTGTGACGTGCCATGAGAAGTTATACTTAGAGTTAAGCCGTAGTTAAAAAAGAGTTCGCTTATTTCAGCCCGCGGTGAGTTTCATATACAGCAAAGACAACCTCTGTCACACCTGCTTCCGCAGCTGCGCTGATGGCTGTGCGAGAATACTTGAACATGGTTTCTTGGTCACCCCTCAAATGTAATTTTGGCTTGAGACCTTCAGAATCAATTTTCTCCTTATATTTTTTAACCATGTCGGTAATCTCTTCTTTGCCCGGCAGGATAACAAATTGTTCGTTGGTGTATGTGCCATCTTTACGAACATTGATGACGATACGGCCACGGCCATCTTCTTGTCTTTTTGAATTTTTAGCGATCGGGGGCTTAACCTCTGGATCGGTTTGAACAATGATGGCTGTAGCGTTAACGATGAAGAAAATGAGGAGAAGGAAAACCATGTCGATCATGGGTGACATGTCGATCTTTGCCTCTTCTTCATCCAAGCCAGTGTATGCTTTTTTAGCCATGGTATAGGGTGTTTCGCGAGTTTAGTAAGCGGGTGCTTGTCGAAAGGGGCAAGCACCTTGATTCATTAGCTTAAACGGCGATGCCTTCAGGAATCTTGGCATAAAGCGTGTCTGCATTGACCGTAGCGATCGCCGCGTTGAGCATTTCTTCTGCAGCATGAACGGATTCCGAGACCAACTGGTTGTATTTATTTTTGTAATAAACGAAACTGATGATGGCGGGAATCGCGTTAATCAGTCCCCAGAGGGTGGTGAGAAGAGCGACCGAAATATCACCCGCAAGAGCTGATGGGTCTGCGCCGCCGGAAGTTTGGAGAGTGGCGAACGCGCTCACCATACCCATAACGGTTCCGAGTAGTCCAAGCATTGGAGATGCCTGTGCGCAAAGAGAAATATAGTTAACCCACTGCAGAGCTTTGCGTGCTTCGTTGTTCGTGAAATCGGCGATCGCATCCGCAACTTGATCACGACCCAGAGTTTCTGGCTGAGTCGCATCAATGTTAGGAAATGAGTATGCAACCAAGCGACCTAGGTAAGAGGGATGGGTAGCTGCAAGTTCGATAGCAGAGCGGACGCGGCAATTCACCATGTGATCCATCAATGCCATGTGAAGATCGGAAGGGGTGAACTTTGCTTTGGTCATATTCATGGCGTTATAAACAACGAGCGCGATGTAAGCGACAACGGCAGCACCGATGAAAAGCATCGTTGGACCACCATCGAGTACCCAGCGAGCAAGGAATGATTTTTTCAACGCAGCAGGTGCCGCAGCATCTTGTGCAAAGATTTGCGGTGCGCTAAGCAATACAAAGAGGAGGATAGTAAAGGCGCTGACGCGTGGGCGGTGTTTAAGTTTATTGATCATGATTGCTTAAATTTTGCTGTAAATAGGTTTGCAGTTTGGAAAATTCACGAGACTCGGCAAGGAAGATTTTATAAAAAATGACAAACTTTGAAAGAACTGTATTTACCACTTTTCAAAGCTTCCTTTGAAGTTCGGGTTTTGAGTGAACGAGTGAGCTTGGGTATTCTTTAGGAAAAAATTAATTTCTTTGCCAAGTCGATCGACTAATTCGGGTTGTTTTGCAGAAAGGTCGTTAGATTCACCGGGATCTAACTCTAGGTCGAAAAGCTCGGTTCGTGCCGGCCAAGCCCAACGGATGAGCTTCCATTTACCATCGCGAATCGCTGAACCTGGGGATCCACCCTGGTTGCCCCAATGGGGGTAATGCCAGAACATCTTGCGTGCAGAAACTTGGGCAGCGGGGTTTTCGAGATACGTCAGGAAAGAGTTACCGTCTTTGTGAGCATCTGGGAGAAGGTGGAGACCAGTTGCGGCTAGGATGGTGGGAAAATAATCCGTGGTGTAGATGGGCTCGGCGCAGTTGCTACCGCCGCTGCCGGCTTTAGGATGCCGCACAATCACAGGGACGCGGATGCCACCCTCGTAAAGCCAGCCTTTTCCAGCTCGGTAAGGCAGATTCGAGGTCGGCGAGCCTTCGGAGGTCGAAAGTCCGCCGTTGTCGGAAGTGAAAATGACTAAGGTATTATCAGCGAGACCTTGTGCTTCCAGCGTATCAAGCACATGACCTATGGCGGAGTCCATGGACTCGATCATCGCGGCATAAACCGCATGCGATTGAGTGGTGCGGTTCTGGCGGGGCGATTCCGACGAAAAGCTGTCCTTGAGTCCCAATTTCTCGCGTTTTGCCTCGTATTTCTTTACCAAGTCGATTGGCGCCATCAATGGGGTGTGGACGGCGTAGAAGGAGAGGTAGGCAAAAAAGGGTTTGTCTTTGTTGGCTTTGATGAAGTTCGCCGTTTCACGACCTAATCGCTCGGTAAGATATTCTCCATCCGGACCGTCTTTGATTTTGGGATTACCGTAAGGCGAGAAATATTTTTTTCCTGTGTAGGGGCCGCCCCCTTGGTTGCCAGCGATGTTGATATCAAAACCGTGATCTTCGGGGAAATTGCCCTCAGGTCCAAGATGCCACTTACCCGCGAAAAAGGTCGCGTAGCCGTGTTTTTTGAGCACATCAGCCAAAGTCACCGTGCCTTTGGGTAGGTGTCCAAGATAGGGAGCAGGCAAAAGAGGGTAATTTTTGCGATCATTTTTTTTCTTATTTGAATTTATGAAATCGCGAACCGGATCGTAGTCTTTGGGGATTTCTTCGAAAAATTCGTTGGGAGCGCCAAAATAATCCGTGTTATGGGTCCGAGCCGGAGATTGCCCACTCAACATCGCGGAGCGGGTTGGTGAACAGACTGGACAAGACGAGTAACCGTTTGTGAAATTTACCGCTGTCTTGGCGAATTTCGCGAGGTTGGGGGTTTCGTAAAAAGCATTCGAGCCATCGAGGTTCATGTCTTTCACACCATAATCATCGGCGATGATTACCACCACATTTCGAACCTTCTCTGCGGATTGTGCGAGCGTGATCAACGCTACGGAAAAAAGCAAAATTCTCATACATCGGAGAATGGCGATCCGGACTGGCTTGTCAAACCGGCAGAGTCAAAACAAACACCGCGCCGCTATGCCCATCTGATCGGCTGCCACAGCTCAGTTTACCGCCCATGGAACCTGCGAGTCGATTGGACAACGCAAGGCCCAGACCAACACCGGGCTTGGTCTCCGCCGCCTGCTTGGCAGATTTATGAAAGGGGCGGAAAATCTTTTTGCACTCGGCTTGGGAAATACCCGGACCGTAGTCGGAAACTCTGATTTCCAAGGCATTTGATTTGGCAACCATCTCGATGCAAACGATAGGAGGTTCCGAGCCTGCGGCATATTTCGCGGCGTTATCGATGAGATTGAACAAAATATGCTCCAGCGCGTTCGAATCCAACGAACAGCGCAACGGACTTTCGATATTCATTTCCAACTTCAAACGCGCGGAGGCCAGACGAGCTTCGAAACGCTCGCGCATCGATTCTAATAATTCAAAGATGTTGTGTTCTGAAACCGAGCTACGCGCGCTACCGCGTTCGATTTGTGAAAACGCGAGAACGTTCTCCACAAGATGCGAAAGCCGATCCGCTTCGCGTGATAGAGTATTCAGATACATGGGGCGCTTTTCTGGGCTAACGGCATCGCTTTGCAAAATGTCCGAGTAGAGCCGAAAAGTTGTTAGAGGAGTCCGGAGCTCATGCGTCACGGCGGAAACAAACGAGGCGCGACGCTCGCTGAGTTTCATGACATTTGTGATCAGCAAAAACGCGGTGACCACCGCTATGAGCGCGGCCAACCAACCTGCAAGAAGCGAATTCATGATGCTTTTCGGAATAGATTCGGGTGTTAGATTTATGGTTCCCGGAATCAATTTCAATGGAAACGAAGCGAGCACGAACGAATCATCCGCACCTTCGATGGGTCGGCAGAATCTGGCGTTGGGCAGGTATAATTTCGCCTCGTCCAGAAGGAGTTTTTCAAGCGCGGCTTGATCAACCATGATTCCTTGGGCGAATGATGTCAGGGTCATTCCCCTGCGGATCAGCAGCAGGGAATCCATCAACCACAAGGGCTTGAACTCCGAGAGGGGGTTGTTGACTTCGATGCTTGATGGAATCGCCTTGGAACCGTCCTGATCCGTATCCTCGGCCACACCTGCATAGGAGTTTTGCACATTCTTGCTCATCAACTGATCCCGGCTGGCCTTCTCGTTTCGGTTTGACCATGCTTGAGCCTGCTCATCCTTGTAGCCGCGGTATTTCGTTTGAGACAACTGGATCATTTGCTGAACTTCCTCCGGCGTGGGTGAAAGCTCCTTCAATTTGTTTGCGGCATCGTTGGTGACGACACTCTTATCCGCCAACAAAGTTGGCAACCAGGCACCGCATCTCTGAAGCTGCTGCTCGCTGCCCCAGCCTTTGATTGTGGCGCCGTCCGGAGTCTCGAAGCGAACCGTTGCCGGCAAGGCGCGGTCCAATTTAGTTAGAAAAATCTCCCTAGGAATGGAGTTTTCTTCTAACAATAAAGAAGTCCCAAGTGTATCCATACGCCAGAGAACCAAACGCACCCGCTCCTGCTCCTCCGCACGGATTTCCGCATGCGCGCGGTTTCGCTCGGTTTGGATCACGCTACGCGTCAGCCACAGCATGGCGCCTATCACCAAGCATGCGCATATGGTGAAGGCAAACCAAACGAGGGTCGTGGATTGTAAGCGGGTCCAATTCATTCAGGTGTCCGTGGCTTTGGTGAAACGATAGCCTTTGCCACGTTCGGTGACAAGCCGGTGGGCGAGATCGTTTCCGAGTTTGGCGCGCAGGTTCGCCATGTGCATATCGATCGTTCGGGTTTCGATTTTATCCGGATCCAGATTCCAGACATGCCGGAGAATTTCATGGCGCGTGAGGATACGGCCGTTGGCTTCGATGAGGTAGCGCAGGAGCGTGCTTTCCTTTTCGCTGAGTTCGGTGGTGCTTCCGTTGGGAAATTTGATTTTGTTTTCCGTAAGGTCGATCTCCACGCCATCGAACAAATAGTTGGCAGCCGGAGCAGGACGCTCGTGAGTGCGGCGCAGAACGGCATCGACGCGGGCGAGCAGTTCCTTCATGCTGAACGGCTTCACCACGTAATCATCCGCACCGCCAACGAGGCCCTTGACGCGGTCCTGTTCCTCACCACGGGCGGAAAGCATGATCACCGCCTGGCCGGGCCGGGCTTTTTTGATCGCCGCGAGGATTTCAAAACCCGAAGGACCCGGCATGACAATATCTAACAAAAGAAGCCGGTAGTTCGCCCTCAATGCCATCTCCATGCCCACATGACCATCGGAGGCCTGCAAGGTTTGGTAGCCGCCATACTCCAAAGTATCCACAATCCCCGTGCGGACTGCGGGATCATCCTCGATAACCAGAATGGTGGGTGAGTCGATCATGTTTGAGAAAAGATAGGGGATTCAGGGCTTCACGCCAGAGAAATTAACGAATCCGAACCACTGATGGACACAGATGAACACTGATAAAATAATGGAAATTGAATCTAACAATCATTGGGAGGGATAATGACTCTAAGTTTCAATCTTATCAGTGTTCATCTGTGTCCATCGGTGGTTTTCTTGATGATAGAACTATGATTATTTTTTGAAGTTATATCCGACTTTCGATGCCTGTTGGCGGGTGGCTTCGATCATCGCTTGATCGAGGGATTTTTCGCCTGAGGCAGCTTGCTTTTTCAACTCCTCGGCAACGTGTGTCTCACGAGCCTTGTTGAGGGTTTTGATTTCTTCCTGGATCGCCGTACGTTTGGTGGCGGCTTCGGCGATGAGCTTGTTGAGCTCCTCCGAGGTTTTACCGCGCAGGTTTTCCGGAAGCTCCTCTTGTCTCAACTTGGTGATATCGATTTGTTTCTCCTTCACTGCATCGCAGAGATCCCAGCCGGCGTTGGAATAATTCGAGCTAGATTTGGTGATGGCGCGTTGCACATGTGCGCCCTTCTGATCGTTCGCGCTGGCGTCCGTATCGGCTTTCATCTGCCTTTCCGCGGCTTCCTTGCGGCGGGATCCGTAACCCAAATAAGTTTCGTTGAGCTTCAAACTCAGCTCGGCGATGCGCTTGTCCTGCGGGGCATCGATGTGTGCGACGACTTTATCCTGATCGATGACCAGGAAATCTCCGCCACCGAGCGCCGCGCCATCGTGCCATGCGCCGTTGATGCCTTGCTGGCGATCTCCGCAATGGATCGTGTTGATGACAATGCCTTTTGCGAGGGCTTCTTTGGATGCGGAACGGGCATCGACCCGGCCTTGGGTGAACGGCTCGTTGCCGGCGATGAAAATCGCTTTGTAGGTTTTCTTGTTATCGTCCCATGCGAGATCGCCGAGTGCCCGTTGGATCACCGCGCCGCAGTATTCCTCTCCGCCGTTGGTTTTGAGGGCGAAAAGTTTCGAGCTCAGATCATCGAGATCACGGGTCAGCGGAGTGACCAGACGGATCCAATCGTTTCCGACGGCGTTGCCGTTGTTGCCGTATTCGTAAAGCGCGACCTCGACGAACGGCGCCTCGCCATCGCGTTCCGCATCGATGAAGGTGTTGACGACTTTCCAGAGCTGCGTCTTCGCCTGATCGATGAGGCCGTCCATGCTGCTGGATGTATCTAACAGAAGCGCGATCTGGATACGGTTTTTTCCGTCAACCACCGGTTTCGCCGGAGCATCGACGGTGGGTTTGTCTTGGGTTGGAGCGACTTTTCGGTCTTTCGCATGCGCAGGCATCTGACTGGAGATGATGGTGACAAAAGTCGCGGCAAGTGCTAGGGTGTGTGTGGTGTTTGTTTTCATAACAACCTCTATTTAGTTCCAGCTCGGATTTCTGTCCGTAAAGGCTGTGTAAAATCAAATGCGGGGTTGCGATATCTGCCAAATCACCGAAAATAACCGCTATCTTTCATTTTCCCATGATAAGCCAATCCCGTCACTCCACCTTGTTGCTTTTCAGCGCCGCTTTGCTGGCTTTGACTCCAGCCATGCTGGGTGCTGAAGAAAAGAAAATGAAACCCGCGCCGGATACGTTCCGCACGGCGTTGATTTACGATGATGTGTTTCTCGAACACGATACCGGACCGGGCTTTCCGGAGCATCCGGATCGTCTGCGGCGTTTGACCAAGCATCTCAAGGAAAACGAAATTTCCAAGCGCCTGATGTGGGTGAAGCCGGATGAAAAGATCGATCCGCTGCCGTGGATTCATGAAATGCATGACAAGGATTACGTGGCGGCGCTGAAGCGGGCTTGTGAAGCCGGTGAGAAGCGCATGCACGGCAGCGGCGACACGCCGATTTCCAAACGCACCTACGAGGTTGCGACGCGCGCGGTGGCCGGTGCCTTGACCGCGGTGGATTTGGTGATGGACAAAAAGGTGACGAATGCCTTTGCCGCGCTGCGGCCACCGGGGCACCACGCGATGCCGGATCGGGCGAAAGGTTTTTGTTTTTTCGGAAACGCGGCGATCGCGGCGCGTTACGCGCAAAAGCATCACAAGCTCAAGCGGGTGATGATTGTGGATTGGGATGTGCATCACGGCGATGGCACGCAGAAAATGTTTCTTGAAGATCCGACGGTGTATTTTATCTCCACACATCAATATCCCCTCTATCCAGGACCGAGTGGCTCACCAGACATCAAGGGCAAAGGCGCCGGCGAAGGCTTCAATTTGAACCTGCCTCTCAAAGCCGGCAGCGGTGACGAGGCGGTGATCAAGGCTTTTGAAACCGACCTCGCGGCGGAGTTTCGGAAATTCAAACCCGAACTGCTGATCATTTCCGCAGGCTTCGACGCCCACAAAGACGATCCTTTGGGTGCGCTTGGTTGGTCGAGCGAGGTGTATGCGAAACTGACCGAAATCCTGCGCGGACTTTGCTGCGAGCAAGGCCACGAACGCATCGTGTCCTTGTTGGAAGGCGGCTACAGCGAAGGCGGAATCACCGAAGGTGTGAGGCGCCATGTCGAGGCGCTTGAGGTGGAGAAATTTTAACCACAACGCCCAGCAGCTTCAGCAGCATCCTATGAAGCGTAGCGATGTTGCTTGGATGGAGTGAAACGGATTCAAAATGCACGGAGTTCACGGAATGAGCGCTAGCGCACTCAGCGTATTCATCATGTGCGCTTTCTATCTCACGAATCAGCAAGGATGATTTTATTGTGCAACGCGTGAGCAACACTCTGTGTATTCCGTGCATTCCGTGGTTTTGCTATTCCATATTGAAAGAGAATTCCGAGGTAGTAGCGCGCGGTTCAACGCAATAAATTCCAAGCGGTAACCAAGGCTTTCAATCCCGCCATTTCGATGGATGGATCGACGCCTGCGACTCAGAGAATGCGGACGTCTTATGATGGAGTTGGACGCCAAGAATTACATTTTGACATAAAAGCATAAATATGCGTATTTTACTTACATGAGAACGACAATCGATCTACCCGACCCGCTTTTTCGAGAAGCCAAGACTCGTGCCGTGCAGAGCGGGATGAAATTTAAGGATTTGGTAGCGCAATACATCGAACAGGGATTGCATGGACAGTCTGCCGCTCCTGACTCAAGGCGCCGCGAACAAGTGTCTTTGCCGGTTTTCCGCAAGACAAGTGGCGCTGCTATCCCAGCGAGGTCAAATGCCGAGCTTTTCGAAATTCTTGAAGAGGAAGAAACCCATTACAACTCGCCGTCATGAGCGCGCGCGTCGATCTGCTCGATGTGAATGTGTGGCTTGCACTGACGGATGAGCGTCATGTTCATCACCAAGCGGCTCGGGTTTACTGGAATGAGCAAAGGGCGGACCATATCGCGTTCTGCCGCGTCACTATGCTGGCACTGCTCCGGCTGGTTACCCATCCGAAAGTCATGTCGGGAGTTCCTTTCACACACGACGAAGCTTGGAATATCTATCGGATTTACCGAAACCTACCCATCGTCCGTTTTCTTCCCGAAGCAAATACTTTGGAAACCACTCTCGCATCTCTAACAACTGATCCCGACCTTCCTCACCGACTTTGGACAGATGCCTATCTGGCAGCCTTTGCCATTTCCACTGGCAACCGCCTGATTTCCTTCGACACGGATTTCATGCGATTTCCCAACTTGGACCTGTTGATTCTGAAAGCCTGATAGCGCAACAGCGATCAACGCAATAAATTCCAAGCGGTAACCAAGGCTTTCAATCCCGCCATTTCGATGGATGGATCGACGCCTGCGCCCCAGAGGATGCGGCCGTCATCGTGTTGGAGTTGGACGTAGGCGGCTGCGCTGGCATCCGATCCGCCGCGCACGGCGTGGGAGCGGTAGTCGGTGACTTTGAAATCTTTCAAGCCCGCGGTTTCGAGGGCGTGCACGAAGGCGTTGATCGGGCCGTTGCCGTCGCCTTCGATTTTCCGGTTTTTTCCATCGATGGAAATTGTCGCGTTGCAATGCACGCTGCCACCGGGTTGATGGATCAGTTCGTAGGCGATCAAACCGAGATGTTCTTCCTGATTCACAAAGTGATCGAAAAATGCATCGCGGATTTCATCGATGCTGAGCTCGCGGCCGTGTTGATCGGCGAGATCATAGATGTATTTCCCGACAATCGGATGCATCGACTTCGGAAGATCGAAACCGTGTTCGCGATCTAACACATATGCGACGCCGCCTTTTCCCGATTGGGAATTGATGCGGATGATCGCCTCGTAGGAGCGGCCGATGTCCTGGGGATCGATGGTCAGATATGGCACGCCCCAGACGAGATCGGGATTGTCTTTGGATTCTTTCTCGCGGCGGTCGAGGCCTTTCTTGATCGCGTCCTGGTGTGATCCGGAGAACGCGGTGAACACGAGTTCACCGACGTAAGGTTGGCGCTCGGGAATGGCGAAGCGGGTGAATTTTTCGTATTTCAGACGAATATCTGTTAGACCGGAAAAATCGAGTCCGGTGGCGATGCCGTGGCTGTTCATGTTCAGCGCGACGGTGACGATATCGAGGTTACCCGTGCGTTCGCCGTTTCCGAACAACGTGCCTTCGACGCGATCCGCGCCGGCCATCAAGCCAAGCTCGGTGGCAGCCACTCCGGTGCCCCTGTCGTTGTGGGTATGGAGGGAAATGATGATGGAATCGCGTTTGTGAAGATTCCTGCCCATCCATTCGATCATGTCGGCATGCACGTTGGGTGTGGTCCACTGCACGGTGTCCGGCAGGTTGATGATCATTTTTTTCTGCGGCGTCGGCTCCCAGACATCGATCACCGCGTTACAAACTTCCGCCGCGTAATCGAGTTCCGTATCGGAAAAGGATTCCGGAGAATACTGCAACACCACTTCGGTTTGCGGAATGGTTGGGACGAGTTCTTTCACCAACTTCGCGCCATCAATCGCGATCTGTTTGATCGATTCGCGCGAGGCATCGCCAAACGTGACGCGACGCTGCAGCGGCGAGGTGGAGTTGTAAATGTGCACGATCACGCGCTTTGCACCAGCGATGGCTTCGAAGCTTCGGCGGATGAGTGGCTCGCGTGTCTGGACCAGAATCTGGATCGTCACGTCGTCCGGGATGCGGTTTTCCTCAATCAAGCGACGGCAAAAATTGAATTCCGTATCGGCGGCGGATGGGAAACCGATCTCGATTTCCTTGAAACCGATCGCCACCAGAAGCTCGAAGAATTCCAGTTTTTCTTCGATCGACATCGGTTGAGGAAGGGCTTGGTTGCCGTCACGGAGATCGACCGAACACCAGATCGGGGCGCGGGTGATCATCTGGTCCGGCCAAGTGCGGTCGGGCAGGGAGATCGCCGGAAACGGGCGGTATTTGGAAAGGCTGTTCGGCTTCATGACTCGGGCTGCAAAAGCGGCGGGGCGGCAGGTTAGTCAAAAGTCTGGTGATGGTGCAAGGCTTGGTTGATGAAGAGGATATCTCGCGCAAAGGCGCCAAGACGCAATAGAATAGGAGATTTTCTAGAAATCTTAGCTTATTTCCGCCACAGCCAGCGCATGGCATCTGGGAAAATGGCGCCCATGTGTTTGCCGTTATGGCCGTGTTTCCCCCAGACGTATTTGTAATCGTAACCTTTGAATTTCAGCGCCGCCTCCATCTGCATGTTGCCCAGAGGCCAATTGCCGTGTTCGTTATCGAGGTCCTCGATGCCTTCTTCAAAAAATCCACGAATCGGCTTTTTCTCAGTTTTACGTATCATGCCGGGATAGGCGTCTCCGCCGCGGATATTTGTGAAGGAACCGATGGATGAAACGACTTTTCTGAATTGATCCGGACGTTGCCATGCAACAGTCCATGCGCAAATACCACCTGAGCTCGCACCACAGATCGCGCGCATTTCAGGATCTCTTGTGAGTTTGTATTGTTTCTCAACGAGGGGAAGAATCTCATCGATGATAAACGACGCGTAGTCCGCGGACAAGGTATCGTATTCAAAGCTGCGGTTGTTTTTCTTCCATGCAGACTCTGGCGGCGCCTCGCCCTTATGTCCGGGGTCGATGAAAATCCCTATCACCGGCGGCATCTGTTTAGCGGCAATGAGATTATCGAAAACCGTAGGCACTCTGTAGTCCCCATTTGGATTCACATAGGCATGCCCGTCTTGGAAAACCATCACTGCGGTCGGCTGGGTCGCATCGTGATTCGCTGGGATATACAGGTGGATCTGGCGCGATGTGCCGGCAAATACCCTTGAATCTTTAAAGATCAAATTCGTTAGTTTCCCTTTTGGAGTATCGGGATTCACCAAGGAATCTGGGCCTAATTTTGGTTCCGGCTGCTCCGGCAAAGTCAGTTTCGGTGAGCTCTCTTGGGCGCAAACGACACCTGCAATCACAAGCAAACAAGTAAGGATGGGTTTCAACATGGAAACTAAACACTACGAACCTTGTGGAATCTTTCAATTCAGCATATAAAATTTCCAGCAATGCCTGCCGACTACCACACGCACACGCCTCTCTGCAAACACGCCACCGGAACTCCGGAGGAATATGTGGCGGCGGCAATCGCAGCTGGCTTGACCGAATACGGCATTTCAGATCATGCACCTTGCCGCCCCGAACCTTTCGATGATTGGCGGATGTTAGAAAGCGAGTTGCCGGAATATTTCGATTGGATCGCGCGTGCCAGGCAGGCGGCCGCGGACAAAATCGTCATACGTTCAGGACTGGAGTGTGATTGGTTGAAAGGTTGCGAAAGTTACATCGGAAAACTCGCAGCCAACTCGGATTGGGATTACCTGATCGGCTCGGTGCATTATCTCGGTGATTGGGATTTCGACAACCCGATCTGGTTGGGGAAATGGGCCCAAACCGACGTCGATGCCGCATGGAAAACTTATTGGGAAACTTATGCCGAAATGGCGGAGAGCGGCTTGTTCGATATTCTAGCGCATCCCGATCTGATTAAGAAATTCTCCTACGCACCCGCAGGCGATCTGGATCGGTTTTACGATCCAGTCATTGAGGCGATCGCCGCCAACGGTTCGGTCATCGAGCTCAACACCGCCGGCCTGCACAAGCCTTGTGCGGAGGCCTACCCTGCCCCGCGTTTTCTGGAGTTAGCCGCCTCGGCTGGTATCGGCTTGGTCATTTCCTCAGACGCCCACGCCCCCAATGAAGTCGCGAGGGATTTCACCAAAGCCCGCGAACTCGCAAAAACTGCGGGCTATCGAGAAACCCAACTATTCAATAAGCGGAAACGTACCGGAGAGCCGTGTCTGTGACCGGCTTCTTCATCAACCTAAGCCGGCCGGAGGCACGGCTCTCCAATAGTCCTTGAGCTTTAAAGTTTAAAATTTAGAGTTTTCCCAGATGAAAGCTTACCAAGACCTATTGAGCGATGTTTTAGAAAACGGCGAGGAGCGCGGCGACCGCACCGGCACAGGCACACTCTCGGTTTTCGGAAGACAGGCACGCTACGATCTGCGCCAGGGTTTTCCCTGCGTCACCACCAAGAAACTCCACCTGCGCTCGATCATTCACGAGTTGCTATGGTTCCTGAAAGGCGAGACCAACATCGCTTATCTCAAAGAAAACAACGTCACGATCTGGGACGAATGGGCAGATGCCGAAGGCGAGCTCGGTCCGGTTTATGGAAAACAATGGCGCTCCTGGCAGGCTGATGGCGGTCGGACGATCGATCAGATCGCTTTGCTCATCGATGGCTTGAAAGGAAACCCCCAATCCCGCCGCCACATCGTCTCCGCATGGAACGTCGGCGATCTCAATCGCATGGCTCTTCCGCCTTGCCACTTGTTGTTTCAATTCTACGTTCACGAACCCAAAGACGGCGGCAAGCCGGGGCTCTCCTGCCAACTCTATCAACGCAGCGCGGATCTGTTCCTGGGTGTGCCTTTCAACATCGCTTCCTACGCGCTCTTCACCCATATGATTGCGCAAGTTTGCGATTACGAAGCCCGCGACTTCGTCCACACGTTTGGCGATCTCCATCTCTATCAGAATCATCTCGACCAAGCCCGCCTCCAACTCACCCGCGAGCCACGTCCCCTTCCCACTCTGAAACTCAATCCCAATGTGAAATCCATCTTCGACTTCACCTTCGATGACATTTCCCTGGAAAACTACGATCCCCACCCGACTATCAAAGCACCTATTGCTGTTTAAGAATGATTAACCGCAAAGAGCACAGAGAGCATAAAGAAAATTGAGTGTGCGCCATGCACTAAAATCATTTGCCAATTATTTCTTTTTTTGCGTTCTCTGCGTTCTTTGTGGTTAGAATTTCTTCCTCCTAACAAATAACTTTTAACTAGTAACTCATTCAATGCTAACCGCCGTTGTCGCCATGGATCCCAACCGCCTGATTGGGCGCGATGGCGCTTTGCCATGGCATCTACCTGAAGACCTCGCGTTCTTCAAAAAAACCACCCTCGGCCATCCGGTGTTGATGGGACGTAAAACCTTTGAATCCATCGGCCGCCCGCTCCCCAAGCGCCGCAACATCGTCCTCACCCGCGATCGCGATTGGACGCATGAGGGTGTCGATGTCATCCACAATCCCGCCGAGATCCCGGTCACGGATGAAAAGATCTTCGTCATCGGCGGAGCTGAAATCTATCGCGCACTCACCGACCGCATCGATGAATGGCTCGTCAGCCACGTCCACCAAACCCACCAAGGCGATACCTACCTCGCAGCCTTCGAGGCCGATTTCCCAAACGTCGAAATCGTCGAAGCCCACGAGACCTTCACGGTGCGGCGGTATCGGAGAGCCGCGCCTCCGGCCGGCTGATAAATCCAAGAAGCCGGTCAAAGACACGGCTCTCCAGCAGATATTTCTCCAACGCCGACCTTGACGCCCACCGCATCCTATGGTTCAAAGCGGGTCGACTCTTCAATTTCAACGGAACGATGGCTGAGTGGTCGAAAGCACTCCCTTGCTAAGGGAACGTAGGGGTGACTCTACCGAGGGTTCAAATCCCTCTCGTTCCGCCATTTTAAAAAGCTCCCAACCGGGAGCTTTTTTACTGTCGGAACCAGAGGGCCGAGAACCCCTTTCCACAGCGAAGCGAAGGAAATCAAGGTTCGAACGCTATGTGAGCTGTAGCGAGCAAATCATCCCTCCCTGAATCCGGAGGAGGATTCTCCACTCCGCCTAGACGGAGTGGAGCGTAGTCAATCCCTCTCGTTCCACGCCATTGAGGTATCGCGCTAGCTTTTACTGCGAAAACACCATTCCCAACATAGTCTCTATGACCTTTCGCTCATTCGCTTTTCTGGCGATCTCGGAGCCACTCCATGGTCACTTTCACATACTCGACGAATTGAACATCTTCGTGCCGTAATCCTAGCTTTACCAAAATACTTGGCAGATCTCTGCGAAATTCTCCGTAAAGGCGTTCAGTCTCCAAAGATCCCGGTAATGGACGAGTGCTTACATTCGCCAACCACTTTCTCGTTTCTTTCATGGCCGTAAGAGCTTTGCCTCCATGAGATTTAATGTCCTGACCTGCTAAATCTGATATAAATTTCTGATAACGATAAGGCTCACTATCCAAGATCAAACAACGTTTTTTCTTCTGCTTCGGCTCGTCAGAGAAAGATTTCGCCCCAAGAAAAAGCCCTAGCTCCAGGGGCATATTAAACCGTGGCAATCCACTGTTCGCGTCACATTCCACGCGTGAAATATCGTGGATACCAAACTGGGAATCTCGAATGATTTCTACAATTTTCGAAATACGGGTTTCTCCAGAGTCATCGCGCTCTCTAGCGCAACGCAACACATAACCACAATGGACGACCACAAAAATAATGGCCTCGTATATCTCGCGATAAGCTTCGTCAAACGGACAATTGAGAAAGACCTGCCGCGCGTAGGCCTTGGAGATCTTTAAGCTCACTTATTAGTCTTTTTGCAACGTGTTGAACTTAATTTCCTGACAGTAGTATTTTTGGCTTTATGGCCACAAGCCGCAACTTTTCCACGCTCTTTTTTAACCGCCTTGATTGCACTACGAATTTGAACCAAGGTCACTTTGCTTTTCCCGTAATCGTGTTGGAGAACTTGTGTCATCGTATTGAAACTGAGTTAACTTAGCACCGCAGTTCTAAATGAGTCAAATCGCAATATTAAGTCTGTGAATAGCGCGTGTTCCATGATCGAAGTGCCATTGACTTCGCACAAAGCCGGTTTCATCTTCACCGTTTCCACCTCATCATGATCCTTATCAAAATCGCATTGGCGTTGTTCATCATCTTTTGGCTTGGGTTAGGAGCTTGGATGCTTGTGAAATATGAAGGGCTTTTCGGTTACCATCCGGATGATCCAGCGGAGACAGCCGGAGGGCGCTCACTAAATCTCACGCAGATATGGTCTTGCTGGTTCGGTATTTTGGTGATCATGGGCTATTTTTTGTTCAAATGAGTTTGGGATATTTCCCTCACTTTTTTCCCATTTTCAAAAACACCTCCGCATAACGTTTTCCAAGAGTACGATAATCAGCCGAGTCGTAGTGAAGTTGCTTTTTCCCAAGATCAGCAGAACTAACAAGCGCAGCGTTTGATGTTTTCTTAGCAGTTTCGGCCAGTGCTACATTCACCGCATCGTGATTGCCATGACTGGGAATGACTTCGCCGATGAGCAGGGATACATTTTCCGCGCCGAGCTCTTTGCGAAGTTGGGTGATCATCGTCTCAAAGCGTGCGGGATAGGTCGCGATCAATTCTGGTTTCGCATCGGATTCACCCTGATGCCAGAGAATGCCGGCGAGCTTGCCATGTTTCAGGGCTTCCTTCGCACGCGTGATGGCTGTCGTGTAAAGCGGTTTACCAAGTTGCCATTGATCGAGGGAGGAACCACCCATCGCGCAAGGAATAAGACCGATGGTCGATTTAGAATCGGCTTTAAAAACATCACGCGCGAACTCCGAGCAAAGCCCCACACCTGCTGCACCTTTATCGAAATGCACGGGATCTTTAGCCACAACCCATTTCAGGTCTTTGGTAAGCATCAAAATGTTAGGATTTTCAACTTTATCCTGCTCTTCGATTTTTCCGCGTCCAGCCATGTTAGATTGGCCGATGAGAAGAAATAGCTTCATGTCTTTCGATGTTTCTTGTGCAAAGGCAGAAGCTCCTACGATCAGAGAAACCATGGCGGCGATGAAAAATCTATGGGTCATGGGTTCATGCTAAGCTTTGTTTGTTAAACTCGGCAAGCTCGGACCACAGAGAGCTGCGGGAACATCAATCAGTGTATTGGACAAATGCTCCAGAGTATGAGAAGTTCCCCGCGATTATCATCTATAACAGCGCATGAATTCATCCCTACTCGAAATTTCCCTTGTCTTTGTTCTACTGCTGGCAAACGGCGTATTCGCCATGACGGAGATTGCAATCGTATCATCCCGCAAAGGTTTACTGCAAACCATGGCGGACAAAGGTAACAAAGGTGCGGCTCGTGCGATAGCGCTATCAGAAAATCCGAATCGCTTCCTTTCCACCGTTCAAATCGGAATCACATTGGTAGGTATTGTGGCGGGTGCGCTTGGCAGCGGAACAGTCGCAACGCGTTTGGCCGAAATGATAGAAGTGGTGCCGTTGATCGGTGATTATGCGCAGCCATTTTCTCTGGCTATCGTGATCGGCATACTCACTTATCTCTCACTGGTGATCGGCGAGTTGGTTCCGAAACGCCTGGCCATGAAATTTCCTGAGAGCATCGCTAGCCGCATGTCGGGTCCCATGGCCAGTCTGTCCACGATGGCTTCACCGGTGGTGAGTTTGCTATCTTGGTCCACTGGAGGTTTGCTGAAACTTTTCGGCGTTCGGGAGACAGAAGAAAGCGGCATGTCTCGCGAAGAGCTCACGGTTCTTGTCAGGCAGGGCATGACCACAGGATCCATCAACGCAAGCGAATCCAGAATGATGCAGGGAGTGATTGGTTTCGAAAAACTGGTCGCCTATGACATCATGATTCCTCGTTCAAAAATTGTATGGATCGAGCAAGATGCAAAACACGAAGATGTTTGGTCTACTATCATGCATAGTACACAAAGCGTCTTTCCCGTTTACCATGAGCGTCGGGAAAATTTGGTCGGTGCGGTTTCAATCAAAGACATCTACGGTCAGCTTGCAGCTGGAAATAAAATTTCGTTTTCAGGGATTATGCATCCGCCGTTGCTTGTTCCTGAGACTCAAAGAGCCAGCTTGCTGTTAGAAACATTTCGGAAATCCGGACAAAGAGCCGCGTTCGTTCTCGACGAATTTGGAAGCGTGATTGGCATGGTTACCCTGATTGACTTGATGGAAACGATTGTCGGTGATGTGCCTTCCATGGAGGAACAGCTCACCATGCCCGTCAAACTGCGCGAGGATGGCAGCTGGTTGATTGATGGGCTTTATGAAATCGAAAAACTTCCTGAGCGCCTCGAAGGCTTTCATCTTCCTGTAGGTGGTGGCGATGAATTCCAAACAGTTTCCGGTTGGCTGATGCATGAACTGAAACGTGTTCCAAAAGAAACCGATCGCATCACAGCAGGTGAATGGTCATTCGAGGTGATCGATATGGACAGCACTCGGGTAGACAAAGTGCTTGCAACAAAAAATGTTTACGTTTCGCCACAGGATTAGATCAGTCGCATTTTCTCTATACTCTTTTCTGCTTTTTGATTGCCTTTCGGTCAACTTAGGATTCATTCACTTGATTGTAAACATGGACAACTCAGACGAAACTGATCGCAACATTGAGACTCAGCCCCAACGACTCAACGGAGTTCTTGGTAACTTTATTTTCATGAGCCGTTGGCTTCAAGCCCCTCTCTATCTTGGGCTTATCATTGCACAAGCGGTTTATGTGTTCCATTTCCTCGTTGAGCTTTGGCATTTGGTTCAAAAAACCACGAAGATTACCGAGACAGAAATCATGCTGACTGTACTTGGACTTATCGATGTGGTGATGATCGCTAACTTGCTCATCATGGTCATCGTCGGCGGTTACGAAACATTTGTTTCTAGGCTTCACCTAAATAAACACCCGGACCAACCCGAATGGTTATCTCACGTAAATGCTGGCATTCTCAAAGTGAAGCTCGCCACCGCTTTAATCGGAATTTCCTCCATTCACTTGCTCAAAACATTCATCGAAGCGGATCGGATCTCGGAAAAAGTATTGATGTGGCAGGTCATCATCCACATGACCTTCGTGATTTCAGCATTGCTCCTCGCTTACATCGACCGCCTGACATCTACTGCCGTTCAACCTAAACGGCACTAGAGATGATTATCAATCTGGCGATATAACCGATACTCTTTTGCGTTTCAATTTCGCACGGATGATCTCGATAAGAATCGGCATAATTGAAATTCCGATAATGCCGAAAATGACCAATTCAAAGTTCTCTTTCACAATAGGAAGATCTCCGAAAATATAACCCGCTGGCAGTAAAGATCCCACCCATAGGCATGCGCCTGTCACATTATAGAACATGAATTTTTTATAATCCATGGATCCTGACCCTGCAACAAAGGGAGCAAAAGTGCGGACGATGGGAACGAAGCGCGCGATGATGATCGCCTTACCTCCATAGCGCGCATAAAATTCTGAAGTTTTATCGAGATGACTTTGCTTGATAATTCTGGGGAATTTATCAATTGCCCAACTGCTGAATTTATTGCCAATCCAGTAGTTCACGGTATCTCCAAGAATAGCTGCGCTTAGCATCATCATTCCAGCAATCCAGACATTGATGCCAGAGTTAGGATCTACAGATATCGCTCCAACAGCAAACAATAGAGAATCTCCCGGTAGGAAAGGCGTCACGACCAAGCCCGTCTCGCAAAAAACGATCAGGAACAACAATCCATAAACTAGTGGCCCATAACTGCTCGTAAATGCATTCAGGTGATCCTGTATATGCATCAAAAGATCTAGTAAGTCTCTAAGGGTTTGGATCATAAAAAATTCAATTTTACGAATGAGAATTTTCCTCATCCTCAGCACCGACGATCATGGAGGTAATCACTCCAGTGGCAAGGATAGCGATAATCACCACGAGAACCGTTAAATTAAATGAATCGCCCAGCCATATTTTAAGCCATTTGGCAGCGAGCATTTTGATTCCAACCAATACCAATATGAGCGAAAGCGCAGGCTTAAGATAACGGAATTTGCTAATCAAACCAGCCAGTGCAAAGTATAACGAACGAAGGCCTAAGATCGCAAAGACGTTACTGGTGAAAACAAGAAACGGATCAGCCGTGATGGCGAACACCGCAGGAATGGAGTCGACTGCGAAAATAAGATCGGTCACTTCCACAAGAATAAGCGCGACAGCGAGCGGAGTGAGCAACCATTTGCCAGCAGGTGCGGTCTCAACGATGGGATCGGGTTTTGATTCAACTCCTGGCTCCGAAGCTTCACGTGACCATTCACTGCCCGCTCTTACCATAAAATGTTGTCCATGGAAATCGCGAGTGATGGGAAAAATTTTACGTATCCAACGCACCACCGGATTGTTTTCCGGATGTTCTTCTTTTTCCTCCATCACCAGCATTTTGATTCCGGTGAAAATCAAAAACGCACCGAACACATAGAGGATGGGATGAAACACCTGCACCAGCATGGAGCCGAGGCCGATCATCGTGCCGCGCATCACCAAAGCTCCAAGAATCCCCCAAAACAACACACGGTGTTGATAGCGAGCTGGCACGGCGAGCGAACTGAATACCATGGCGATGACGAAGATGTTATCCACGCTCAGCGATTTCTCCACCACGTAGGCTGTTAGATATTTGGTTGCCGCCAACTTTCCGGTGTTAACCATATTATCCACGGCGTCTCGATGTTCCTTATTCCCGAGATCAAACCAATGAAGGTCATAAGCAAAATAAACCAGAATGGAAAACGACAAGCCGAGCGAGATCCAAACTGCTGACCAACCCAGCGATTCTTTGAATCCTACAATGTGGGATTTCCTATGAAACACACCCAGATCGAGTGCCAACATGGCGAATACGAAACCGATAAATATAACCCATGCCCAAATCATGCGCGGTTTATGGCCGAACTCACCCGATATGGCTATTGAAAATTAACCTTTCCAACCGCACCGCCTAGCAGTAGGGATTTGCCCCCATGGATGTAGCGAGCGAGTCTGGCGATAACGCCACCGGGCTGAAAATTTGCCATCTGGTGCTTCATCCTCTATTGATGCTCAGTGCTGCGCTTTGTCTTCTCAGCCTAGTCGGCTGGACTGGAGTGATAACGGGCTGGCAGCATTGGCTGACTTTGGTGGCAGGTTTGGTTTTCGCTTTTGAACGCACTTGGTTGATGTGGAGGGAAAAATCTTGCGGGAAAGAACGGCGACGTTTGATGCTTCATGAAATCATGGCCGTGTTGGTTTTTATCGTTTCGGTCAGCTTGATAATACGCAAATTTTCAGGAGTAGATTATCTTTCTACGAGCTGGCACGTGTTTATCCAGTTGGGTGTTATATTTTCGGGGATCGCATCGATCATCCACCACCAAACCCGCCTAACCGCTCGAGCGTTTCATCCAGGTATGGTGTTGATCGGATCATTTTTCGCCATCATTGTGATTGGGACCTTGTTGTTGAAAATGCCTCGCTGCGTATTAGCAGGGGAAACGTGTTCATGGTTGGACGCAGCCTTCACCAGCACCAGCGCCGTATGTGTAACGGGATTGTCCGTACAGAACACCGCGTTATTTTTCAGTCAAACCGGACAAGTGGTGATCTTGATCCTCATCCAAATCGGCGGACTCGGCATCATGACACTGACGTTTTTTGCAGCCGTTGTCCTGTTCGAAGGTCTTTCTCTACATGACCGTTTGTTGTTAGGTAGAATGATTTCTGAAAACAGGCTATCGCGAATCGGCAAAACCCTAACATTTATCGTGCTTTTCACTTTTACTTTTGAGGCGATCGGAGCGGTAATACTTTACGTAGGTATGAATCCTGCAATGCCTTGGCGAGAACGTGCCTTTCACTCCGTCTTTCATGCGGTCTCAGCTTTCTGCAACGCCGGTTTCTCGACTTTTCCTGATAATCTAGCCAGCGTAACTCTCAAATCAAACGTGACTTGGCAGGTCATGATCATGATCCTGATTGTTTGCGGCGGCCTCGGCTCAATGGTTGTCGAGGATCTGTGCCAATGGGCAGTCAGCCAATACCGGAAGATTTGCAGGAAAGAATACACCCGCCATCGACTCCGCATCCATACACGCCTCGTGCTAGTCGCGACTGGGGTGCTGCTCTTCGGTGGGGCTTTCGTGATCATGGCGACGGAATTTGCGCTCTGGAATGGACCCGAAAACGGCGGCAAATTCCTTACCGCAATGTTCCATTCGGTGACCGCAAGGACCGCAGGTTTCAATACGGTTTCCATGAGCGCGATCGGACCTATGACTATCAACGTCCTCATGATTCTCATGCTCATCGGTGGTTCTCCAGGCGGCACCGCAGGTGGCATTCGCACAACCGTGGTTGCACTTGGACTCGGTCATCTTTGGAGTCAGTTGCGGATGAGTAAACGTGGCCTGATTGCCTTCAATCGAACCATCCCTGCAGAGTCAGGAGGCCGGGCTTTGGGCTTGATGTTGCTGGCTGTAATTTGGCTTACCGGAAATTTCATGCTGATCCAATATTTTGAAACTGACAGTGGCATTTCCGATTCTCGGCTTCTTTTCGAGCTGATCAGCGCTTTCGCCACCGTTGGACTTTCGATCGATCTAACATCTCTACTTTCAGACGGAGGAAAAACACTATTGATCGTAAATATGTTTGTAGGAAGGATAGGCTTACTGACCGTCATGGTGACAATGATTCCGCGTGACACCCGCCCTTTTTCAGGAAAACCCCAAGAAGACATTCTCCTCAATTAACCTCTGTAACATTATGAGATTCTGTATTATAGGCCTCGGAACTTTCGGCACACACCTCACTCGACAGCTCAGTCGCGAAGGACACGAAATTGTTGCCGTAGACAACAATCCCGCGCACATCAACCAACTGAAAGACGAAATCGAATTCCTCATTCAAGCTGACTGCACGGATATAAATGCGTTCCATGAGATTCCCATCGATGCCTGCGATGCAGTGATCCTCGCGATCGGCGAGAACTTCGAAGCCTCGCTTTCGATTGCCTCCAATGTCCAACAACTCGGCGCGAAAAAAATCATCAGTCGCATCATCAATCCCCTCCACGGACGTTTACTGAAACTTTTAAAAATCGACGATCTACTTATCCCAGAAGCAATGGCCGCAGCATGGCTTGCACGTTCACTCAAATCTCCCGATCTGCTCAACACACTGGATCTAGGCAGCGGCTATGAGATCGCTCAGATCGTCACGCCACCACGCATGGTCGGACTCACACTACAAATCGTTTCATTACGTGATCAATACGAGCTAAACCTCATCACCATTGGAAAAAGCCGTGGAACTTCAACCACCGCATCAAGCCAAACCGCGATTCAAAAAGTGTTAGGTATCCCACAGCCCGATCGCAGTTTCGAGGCGGATGACATTCTCGTCCTTTTCGGCAAAGGACAAGACGTCCGGCGACTGATGCGTGAATATGGCGAGTGATTAGAACTCACAATGGCCTGGCGTCCTTGGGAACGGAATCACGTCACGAATATTCGGGATGCCGGTGACAAACATCAACAATCGTTCGAAACCGAGGCCGAAACCCGCGTGCGGGACGGTGCCGTATTTCCGGAGGTCGGCATACCAAGCGTAGGATTCGGGATCGATGTTGTGATGTTTGAAGTTTTCTAACAAAACATCGTATCGCTCCTCACGCTGTGAGCCACCGATGATTTCGCCTATGCCAGGCACTAGCAAATCCATTGCAGTGACAGTTTTTCCATCTTCGTTGAGGCGCATGTAGAAGGGTTTGATTTCTTTCGGGTAGTTGAAAACCGTGGTCGGTTGTTTGAAATATTCTTCGGTCAACCAACGCTCATGTTCGGATTGGAGGTTGAGTCCGTATTTCACAGGATACTGGAATTCCTTACCGGAATTTTCTAACAACTTCACCGCATCGGTGTAGGTGATGCGTTGGAAGGGTTTTTCGACCACATGCTCCAACCGTGCGCGCAGGCCTTTGTCGACGAACTTTTCGAAGATAGAGAGATCGGGATCGGCGAGCGCCTCGGTGACAAGGTATTTGATCATCGCCTCGGCGCAATCCATGTCGCCGGCAAGATCGCAGAACGCCATTTCCGGCTCAACCATCCAGAACTCTGCGGCATGGCGTGAGGTGTTGGAATTTTCCGCACGAAAGGTCGGCCCGAAGGTGTAGATGTTGGAAAGCGCGCAGGCAAAAGTCTCGCCCTCAAGCTGGCCCGAGACGGTGAGATAGGCGCGTTTCTCGAAAAAGTCTTCGGTGTCTTTGGAGATTTTATCATCCGGCAAAGTCGTGACCCGGAACATCTCCCCCGCGCCCTCGCAATCGCTGGCGGTGATGATGGGCGTGTGGACGTAGACGAAATCGCGCTCTTGGAAAAACTTATGGATCGCATACGCCATGCGCGAGCGGATGCGGAACGCCGCGCCGTAGAGATTGGTTCGCGGGCGCAGGTGGGCGATCGAGCGAAGGAATTCGGGCGTATGGCCTTTTTTCTGTAGGGGATAATCTTCGGGTACCTCACCGACCAATCGAATCTCAGTCGCCTGCATTTCCCAATCTTGGCCTTGCGCGGGCGAAGCGATTAGCTTTCCAGAAACGTTAACCGACGCACCGGTCGCCATTTTAAAAATGTCCTCGTAACCCGGTATTCCTGCATCTGCAATGATCTGGAGATTTCCCAGACAAGAGCCATCATTAAGCTCAATAAATGAAAATCCTTTCGAATCGCGTCGGGTGCGAACCCAGCCCCCTACCACAATAGAATCTGTAGGTTCCGTTCGGGCGAGGAGGTGTTTGATAAGCGTGCGCATGTGCAAATTCTAAATTTCAAGTTTCAAAGTTCAACTACCAAGAGAAACTCTAAACTTTAAATTTTAAACCTCAATTGAGAGTAAGCTCTCGGATTTTGAGAGCAGGAGGCTAAGACAGGGTCTTTCCAGTTTTCGGGCATGCTTTTGCCACAGAGGCACAGAGAATATAGAGAGAGGACACAGAAATACGTTATGAAAATGACTCCTCAGTGTTCTCCTTTTTCCTCTGTTCCTCAGTGGTAAAAATTGCCCGATTTAATCTCGACTCACTTCCACCCCAACGAAGCCAGACCCAGCAACGCGCAAGCTCCCAGCACCCAGGTGAACGGGATTTTGAAACGCCACATGACAAGAAATGCAGCGATGGCGGTGGCGGCTACGAAATAATCAAAATCATTGTCATGAACTCCAAGCGCCGCTTCACTGAATTTCACGCCTAGGTTGAGGATAACACCGACGACCGCCGCGGTGATCGCTGTTAGAGCTGCTCCGATCCTCGGCATATCGCGCAGGCCTTCGACATAAGGCCCACCGAGAAAGACGAAAAGAAAGCACGGCACAAACGTCACCCACGTGATCGTGAGCGCACCGATGCTTGCGGCGGCGAATGGACTAAGATCGCCGGGATTTTGCCAGCCACCGACAAAGCCTACGAATTGCAGCACTATGATCAGCGGGCCAGGCGTTGTTTCTGCGAGGGCGAGCCCGCTCATCATTTGCGGATGAGTGAGCCACTGGAAATTCTCGACCGCTTGTTGTGCCACATAGGGCAAAACCGCATACGCACCGCCGAAGGTGACCAACGCCGCTTTACTGAAAAACACGCCTTGGGTGACAGGGGTGCTTTCCCAGCCTAGCCAAATACCAAGCGACAGAATCGGCAACGCCCAAAGTGGCACGCAAACCAACACAATCATCAGACTCCTAGCCCATGTGGCTTTCTGTGAGGGCGGAAGTGTTAGATAATCTTCTTCGCTTTTATCATGCGAAGAACCGTGGCTTTTGCTCGCAGGAAATTGTTCCGGGAAAAATCGATGGCCTATCAGACCGATGGCCGCCGCTCCGAAAATGATCATGACGAAGGAAATGTTGAAAAAATAGATCCCGAGAAATGAAAGCGCGGCAATTCCCCACAGCGATCCGCTACGCAGGGTTTTTCCGCCGATGCGCATGACTGCCGAGAGAATGACCGCGATGACAGCAGGCAGGAGACCATAGAAGATAGCTTTCAAAAACGGTAAATCGCCGCCTGCCATGTAGAGCCAACTCAACGCGAAGAGAATGATTGCGGATGGTAGAACAAACAACGCGCCTGCCGCCAGTCCCCCGCGCCAGCCATGCAGCCGCCAACCGAGATAGGTCGCAAGCTGCTGAGCCTCCGGTCCGGGCAGGAGCATGCAGAAATTCAGGGCATGCAGGAAATGGCTTTCGGAAATCCATTTTTTCTTCTCCACCAGATCGCGGTGCATGATGGCAATCTGCCCCGCCGGTCCGCCAAAGCTGATCAGCCCGAGCTTGAACCAATAAGCGATCGCTTCTCGGAGTTTCGGCATCGACGGGTTCATGCGGGGATGTTGGGGGCTAAGCTAGGTAAATCAAAGAAAAAGAACCACAATGGGAGCGAAGCGGACATAGACGAACTCGAACATTAAATTTCTTCGTCAAATGAACACAGATGAACGCAGATATGATCAGGAAATGATGCCTCAAACGGCTAATCAAAAACTCGAATTAGCACGAAAAGTAAGAACTATGATTTTTATCATTTCTTATCTGCGTTCATCCGCGTCCATCCGCGGTTCTCTTCCCTATTATTATGGAATCCCTATGAGGTAGCTTTATCCAGAACACTTTTGATCGACACTGAAACGTTATGCCCCGAAACTCCGTTTATATGAGCATGAAACTTTTTCGCTTCTTCGCCGCGCTGCTGTTGATCGGCAACCTCCAAGCTACCCCTGAAAAACCCAATGTCCTCATTCTGTTTGCCGATGATTGGCGCTTCGATACTTTAGGTGCTGCGGGAAATCCGATTGTAAAAACGCCGAACCTCGACGCGCTAGCAAAAGACGGCGTTCGTTTCACTCACAACTGCGTCACGACCTCGATCTGCGGAATCAGCCGCGCGACCTTGTGGAGCGGCCAATGGATGTCACGCCACGGCGCGACCGATTTCAAAGAACTCAGAAAACCATGGAGCGATACCTATCCCGGTATCTTGCGAGCGAACGGCTACTACACCGGTCACATCGGCAAATGGCATAATGGAAAATTTCCTCAGGAAAATTTCGACTTTGGCCGGATGTATCACTCGACCCATTATCATCCGACTCCTGACGGCGGAAAAATTCACGTCACTCAGAAAAATGAAAATGACGCGATGGAGTTTCTTAAAACGCGAGCTGCAGATAAGCCCTTCGTTCTAACACTTGCATTTTTTGCAACCCATGCGGAAGACGGCAATCCTCTGCAGTATCTTCCCCAAGAAAAAAGCAAAGCGCTCTACAATGACGTCACCATTCCCGTTCCGCCGACCGCGAACGATGCTGAGTACCGCAAGCTGCCGGAATTTCTTCAAAGTCCTGAAAATGAAAGCCGGAATCGCTGGACATGGCGGTTCGATACGCCGGAGAAATTCCAAACCATGATGAAAAATTACTACCGCCTTGCCACCGAGGTGGACGAGACTTGCGGTAAAATCATTGCCGAGCTAAAGCGGCAGGGAATTTACGACAACACCCTTATTATTTTCACCACTGACAACGGCTACTTCCATGCGGAGCACGGGCTCGCCGATAAATGGTATCCGCATCAGGAAAGCATACGCGTGCCGCTCATCATCCGCGATCCACGCATGGACGCGAGCAAACGCGGCACGACAAATGATGAGTTCACTCTCAATGTTGATCTTGCCCCAACCATCCTCCGCTTCGCGGGTTTCGAACCTCCCAAAGTCATGCAGGGTCGGGATATGTCCGAACTCTACCTCAAAGAAAACGCCAACGATTGGCGGACGGAGTTTTTCTACGAGCATCCAAAGCTTAAAAACAAGAATTTCATCCCGGCCTCACAAGCACTTGTTAGAAAAGATTGGAAATATTTCTACTGGCCGGATCACGATTACGAGCAGTTGTTTCACATCGCCGAAGATCCGTTGGAGCAGAACGATCTGGCGAAAGATCCGAAACATGCGGAAAAGCTCAACGAGATGCGTAAACGGTTCAAAGAGCTGAAAGAGGCGGCGAAGTAGTTGACTGCAAAAGGACCGCGCGACTCCAGTCGCGCTTGTTCATCATGCGCGACTGGAGTCGCGCGGTCCAAATTGATATTTTCAAGGGACAGGAATGTCCCTTCTCCTCAGTTACCTAACAATCTTTTCAAGCGGTTCTTCACGCTGACTTTTCCGACAGCTGAGAGACGGTCCACGAAAAGGATGCCGTTGAGGTGATCGATC
>JBILAN010000087.1:0-10401 GCA_044354135.1 Luteolibacter sp. | reverse complement strand
CGCTAGGGAGTGAAGATTATGTGAAAGGAATGGCTGCGAGGTATCAGGCACAGTTTGAGAGGCAGAAGGAACGAAGTCCGAAGCCATTGAAAACCGCAAGCGGGAAAAAATCAGGATCGATTTTTGTGATGCGGGGGAGTTGAGAAGTATTTTCGAGAAAAGGAAAGACGGAGTGAGGAAGATGCAAAGTGTTTTACCAGAACGAACGGCTAGTTCGTTGATGATTCGCTCGAAATACTGGCGGGTGAGTCTGTGGCGCGGGAGTATTCAGAACTCTTACTTAGATACACGAGAGTGGCGGCAACGATGATGACGGCCGCTAGCACCATGGCGATAAAAAGGATGAAGAGGTTATTTTTCATGGGTATAGAAAATAATGATATGTGGGGGAGATGCGAGTTTAAATTATTTTAGGCCTTGGTGAGAACGGCGGCGAAGGCACCATCGGTGTGGTGATCGACTGGAATGATTTGTATGTTTTTCCCTAAGCTCAGCTTGTGTTTTTCAGCGAATGCGGTGACGAGGTATATGTTCTCGGAGTCTTCGATAGAGCAGGTGGAGTAGATGATGCGTCCGCCGGGTTTGAGGCAGGGGAGGGCGTTGGTAAGGATGGCGGTTTGGATTTGGGTCAGTTGATCGATGTCGGTGGATTGCAGTCTCCAACGGACATCGACTCTGCGGCGGATCACCCCGGTGTTGGAGCATGGTACATCTAACAAAATTGCATCGAAGGCTTGATGGTATTTTTCGGGTGCGGGTTTGGTCCAATCGTGGACCGAAACTTCATCGGCGGTGATGCCGAGGCGTGCGAGGTTTTCTTCGAGGCGTGGGATGCGTTTGTCGTTTGAGTCGGTACAAGTCAGGCCTTTGCCACTACCTAGGGCGGAGGCGATGAGAAAAGATTTTCCTCCAGGGGCGGCGCAAGCATCGAGGATTTTTTCACCAGCTTTCGGTTTGAGTAGTGCGACGCAATGACGAGTGGCGGGATCTTGGATGTAGAGGTTGCCATCGGCTAAAAGTTTAGATGGAATCTTTCCATCTAACAAAAAGTAATTCGGTGAATTTTCGCATGGAGTACCGGGGATTTCGGCATCGGTTGGGATGAGTGGATTTAGGCGGAAAAACGTTTCAGCAGGTTGGTTGTTCCATTCCATGATGGAAAGGGCTTTGGCTTTTCCAAAGGATTTGCGCCAGCGGTTGTAGAGCCAATCGGGATGAGAGTGAACCACGGCGGGCGGGAGGTCATCGAGTTGTTCGAGCAGGCGTTTTCGGGCGACGATGGCTTTGCGTAAAACCGCATTGATTAGTGGGCGGACGCTGGTTTTTCCGGCTTCGACGGTTTCGTTGACCGCGGCGTGATCGGGAATGTTCAGAATGAGGATCTGGCAGAGACCGACGCGTAAGATGTCGCGGGTATCGGCATCGAGTTTGCCATTGCGGAGTTTGTTAATCCAGTGATCGAGAATGCGGCGGTGACGGAGGACACCGAAAAGGATGGATTGGAGGAGTCCGCGATCGGATGAAGAGAGTTTGCGGCGTTGGGCGTGGCGATCGACCAAAGTTTCCGCGTAATCGTGGCCTTTGGCCCATGCGCGGAGGGCGGATACAGCGGCTTGGCGGACGTGGAAGTTTTTAGCGGGCATAATTTTCAAATATCAAATTTCAACTCTCAATGAAGAGGTTGTTATCCCATTAGGACGTCTACTAGCTCTTGAGAGATGAAGTCTTGGCTGTGGATGATGTGGTCGAGGAGAGGGACGATTGTTAGAGATTCGATTATGCCTTTGTTGGTGATCATCGGGGTGTCCATTTCATCTTCGAGTTGGTTTAGAATGATGCCTGCGCATTTCAGACCTTTGGCTTCGATGGCGGCTAGAGTGAGGAGGATGTGATTTATAGCACCGAGTCGGTTGGCTGCGACGAGGATGACGGGGAGGTTGAGGTCTTTGGCGAGGTCCGAGACGAAATAGTTTTCTGTGATCGGCACTTCCCAACCGCCGGCGCCTTCGACGATAACGGGATCGTATTTTTCCGAGATAGCTTGGTAAGAAGCTATGATCTCGGCGGGGTGGATGGTTTTATTTTCTAACAGACCAGCAACGTGTGGGGCGACTCCGGATGAAAAGTGGAGTGGGTTTACTTCGTCGAGTTCGAGATTTCCAGATACGGCGGCTAGGATGGCGGCGTCATCGCGATCTCCGCAGGAAATGGGTTTGAAGCCGACGGCATATTTTCCCTCTGCACGCAGAGACTCTACCAAAAGTTTGGTGATATAGGTTTTGCCGACGCCGGTATCTGTTCCAGTAATAAAGAAATTCACAAGTTAGGTGTGGTTTAGCCGAAGGTTTTGAGGAATCCGACCTCAAGAGCGAGTGGCTCTGAGGCGTTGGTTTCGAGAGTTTGGCGGAGGCTTTCCAGTGATTCGAGGCGTTGGGTTATTTTGAGGATGCTTTCGGAATCCGCGATGGTTTTCAGGAGGGAAGCGGATTCTGGAAAATCTAGGCCGCCGGCGTTGTTTTTGATGCGGATGATGTCGCCGAGCCAGGCGAGGATGACATCAAGGTAGCGGCCACGAGCTTCGAGGTAATCCGCTTGAGCTGCGGCATCATGGAAATCTTCACGAGCTTTGAGCCAGGTTCCATCGGTTGCGTCTTTGTAGGCTGCGGATTCTTCTTTTGCTGCCGCTTTAGCGGCGACTTCGACTTCGGATTTCTTTGCGGCTAGGAAATCGGAGAACACGGCTTTGAGGTGCAGAGCAGCGACGGGATTTCCGAAACCTTTTTTGGCGACTTGATTGAGCGCGGCCACGAGTTCTTCGCCACCATCGAGATCGAGGCTACGGCCTCCGAGGAGATTAACCTGAACGCAACGAGAGAGAATCGTGGGTAATAATCGCTGCGGCTTCGTGGTGAGAAGCATGAGCAGCGTTCGGTCGGGCGGCTCTTCCAATGTTTTCAGGAAAGCGTTCTCGGCTTTTTCCGTCATGCGATCGGCATCGACGATGACCCCGACTTTGGTTTGTCCAGAAGGTGCGGCTAGTTGGAGGGTGTGTTCGAGGTCGCGGATGTCATCGATGGAGATCTGTCGGCTTTTTGACCGAGGACGAAGAATGCGGATCCAGCCATTTTCTTGTTCATCTAGCGGGAGGATTTTTTCTTCGGTGGGTTCGCCGAAGAGATCCATGCCACCGCTGTCGGATGTGCCGTTGACGAGGGTGATGAGGCGGGAGGCGAGTTGTTCCTTGCCGCTACCAAGAGCGCCTGTGATCAAGAATGCGTGCGCGAGGCGTTGACGCTCGTGGGCGGATTTGATGAGTTCGAAGGATTTCTCGGCGGAATGGGACACGGGTTGAAGATGGGAGAAGGCGGAAAAGGATGCAAGCTGTGATCTGCTTGGAAATCTTTTCCTGAGGGTATTATCCTAGAAACAGAAATGGAACCACAATGGGAGCGAAGCGGACATAGACGAACACAAAAATTAAATCTCTTCGTCAAATGGACACAGATAGACACGGATAATCAAAGAGTTATGAATTTTTTCAGTCTCACCTTTTAGGTGAATGAAGAATTCTTGCTAATCCTCTTAGCATCAGCGTTTATCCGCGTTTATCCGTGGTTCATTTTCCTCTTTAGGATTATGAAATTTTCTTTGCGCAAATCCAGAGGTAGGATAAGATGAGCTTCTACTGCTGTGTTCGACTGTTTTGGAAGCATGCCCGGACCGATGTAATAAAATACGGGATCATTATCCGATTGGCCATTGTCATGCCTTCTCAGGAAGACATGCAACCCTTTGGACGACCCCACTTGTTGAGCAACCGGAACGTGGCTCATAGCTCCAAGGACGGCACAGCGGTTTTCTTTTTCTTCCGGAGCTTGAATTATTTATTTTGCGGTTCACGTTTAACTCACATGCGAGTGATTTCCACAGCTTATGCCATTCATTTGATTGGGCTATGTTTCATGAGTCTCTCGGGATCTGCGGAACCCGAAAAGGATCAGATGGGCGCGTTGATCAAAGATTTGTCATCGGAGGTCTATCAGGTTCGCGAGAAAGCGTCTCGGGAATTATGGAAATTGGGTGATGCGGCGTTGCCGGCTCTGCGTGAAGCCATGTCATCGAACGATCCTGAAGTCTCGATGAGGGCGAAGGAAGTAATAGACAAAGTTGAATTAAAAATCACTGAAAATACTTCGGAGAGAATTCTATCTTTGATTGAATCTTACCGGAGAGCGTCATCGCGATATAAGATGTCAATTTTGTCTGAGTTGAAAGAGGAGAAAGCTTATTTCCAGTTGTTGAAACTCTACTCGATGGAGAATGCGGACGAGCAACGTGAACTTGCTTCAGTGGTTTATGATGTCGCGTTGGTTGCAGCAAGAGAAGCGATCATGGCAGAGGATGTGAAATCTGCCGTTGAAATATTGAATTTGGCTCCAGCAAATCATACAGAGATGATGGCGTTGGCTTGCCTGTATCGGAGTCTGGGGCAATTGGACGCCCAGTTTACTAAGATGACACCGCCCAAGAATGTGGCTCCGGAAATATGGAGAGGTTATTTGTTGCGTGCGAAGGGTGACTTGGATGGCGCGATAGAAAATGCGCAGCAAACGAACCAGCCTCAAATATTGGCGGGTCTTAAAGTGCTAAAAGGTGATCCGGTTCCTTGGCTGGAGTTGAATAACACGCCGGGGCAAAGTCCGGATGCTCCACTGCACGCCCAAGAAGCTTATGTGGATATCGCTTTGAAGCGTTGGCGTGGTGAGGAGGTTAATGATAAGGATTTTGAACCGCTTCTTAAATTGCTTAAATCTAACAGCAGATTTCAAAAGAGTTATGCGATAGGATCCCTAGCTTCATTAGGAAAATATTCCATGGTGCAAAAAGCGCAGAATGCGGAAAACCCGACGCTTGATTATTTGTATTATGTTTCCCGAGAGGAGATCGATAAAGCATTGGAAGCTCTCGGATTGGATTCGAACAAGCCGAATTTCGCAAAATGGGTGAAATCGAAGTTTGATAAACTTAAGAAGGATGAGGATTCTGACACCCTTGTTATGGAGATCACGATGTTGGCGTCTTTCATGGAAAAGCGCGGCCTAGAAAAAGAGTTTGAGGAAGCTTTTGAACCACAACTGGCCGATATCCAAAAGGTTGATGTGGATATTTACTGGGAGATCATTTCCACATTTTTTATGGGAGATTTGGGTGCGCCCAATTTTGCATTGAAGCACCTTACGAAATGGGCTGGTGAAGATGAAGTACGTTGGGGGGAGGTGTTTTCATCAGCGCTTGGAAGTGAGGATTCGACGATGGAATGGCTCGTATGGATAAGGGAGATCGATCCCAAGTTGAAAGATAGAGAGGCGTTGGAAGCGATGTTAGCGATATTTAAGATGAACAGCACCTCAGGTAGATTGCGTGAGGAGTGGATGAATCGAATCTGGAAAGTTGTTCAGGCTGAGAAAAACGAAGATAGCAAGATGGAGTTGGCGATGCGTGTTATGCAGCTTAGCATTTCTCAGCAAGATGCACAAAATACTTTGAAAGCATGGGATTTGCTTGATGAGGAGCGTAAGAAAACGGCGCGTTGGGGATCGATTGACATGTATTTGACAGCTATGGGACGTTGGGAAGAAGCTGCCAAGCTTTTGATTGGTTTTACAGAAGAGAAGAAGCACGCTTCGCCAGAAATCCACGCCCATATGGCTGCTACTTTGCGTCGTGGTGGAATGGAGAAAGAAGCAAAAATTCATGATCTGATGGCTGATAAATTATGCCTTGGCTCGGCCGCTAGCTCGATGCGGATCGGGGCATATTATGTTTATGGTGGCGATTATGAGCGTGCCGATGTTTGGTTTCAACGGGCGATAATTGAAGCTAATCCGTTAGATGGGGAGTTTCTGACGGCTTTGGAAATGTGCGCGCAGAAAAATGTCAGGAATAGAAACTGGAAGATAGCGGCTTCGTGTCACGAGGTGATTGTGCACATCAATGCTGGTAGCTTAGGTAATCAATATCGGGATAGTTCGCTGGCAGTCATAGCTAAGGCCAGAATGGATGCGGATCTTGCGAGGGCGATGACGATTCTTTCTGAAAACAAGGAGCGTGCGTTAAAAATGTTAAAGGTGATTCATCAAGATTTTATGCCCGATGGGGTTTTAGCGGATAATTTTTTCCCTGCTTTGAAAGAGGGTGGATTGGACAATGAACTGCAAACTTGGTTTATGGAGTCTTGGAATTTCATGGAAGCGGTGATTGAGAAATATCCGAAATCTCATAATTCCAGAAATACTGCGGCATGGTTTGCTTCGCGAGCTGGGATCAAGCTCAAGGAGGCAGAAAAATACTTGTTGGAGGCGATTGAGATGGCACCCGAGCAAGCGGCGTATTTGGATACAATGGCTGAACTGAAGTTTGCTCAGGGTAATCGTAAGGCTGCGTTGGAGTGGTCTCAGCGTTCGGTTTCATTCGCTCCATTTGAAGACATGATACGCTCACAGCATGATCGTTTTCGGACGGCACCCTTGCCGAAGAATTAGCATCTCAGGATATTTAGGGTTGTCTGAAAGGTTGAATCACGAACAATGAGTTTCAGATGAATGACAAAGCGACAGCAGAGACCATTAAGATTTTATTTCTTGGTGATATTGTAGGTGAGCCTGGGCGGCAATCTGTCATCGAAAACTTGGCCAAGATCCGCGCGCAGCATGGGATTGATTTTGTCATTGTGAATGGTGAGAACGCGGCCGCAGGTAAGGGGATCACTTCAAAGATTAGCATTGATTTGCTGCGTGCTGGGGCTGCGGTGATTACCACGGGAGATCATGTTTGGGATCAGCAAGAGATTGTGGATTATTTTCCAACCGAACCCCGTTTGCTGCGACCGATCAATTATCCCGAGGGGACTCCAGGAAATGGCAGTGTTGTATTGGAAACAGGGAAATGCAAAGTGGCGGTTATTCAGGCTCAGGGCAGAAGTTTTATCCAACCACCTTTGGAAAATCCTTTTATTGCAGTCGAAGATGAAATTACTCGATTGAAAGCCTTAGGTGTGAATGTCATCGTTTTGGATTTTCATGCGGAGACCACTTCCGAGAAAATTGCGATGGGTAGGATGTTAGATGGGAAAGCGACCTTGGTGGTTGGGACTCACACTCATGTGCAAACGGCAGATGAAACGATATTTCCGGGCGGTACGGGATATTTAACGGATGCCGGAATGTGTGGACCTGAAGAATCTGTGCTCGGACGTTGTGTGGAATCTGTGGTTTGGCGTTTTAAATCAGGTATGCCGACGCGATTTCCTATTGCAAAAGGTGCCGTGAAAATGTGTGGCGTGATTGTTGCGGCAGATAGGGCAACGGGGAGATGTCTCGAGATCGAAAGATTCTCGATGAGAGTGGGAAGAGATCAAGTATCGGATTAACTACCGATTTCGGTGCGGCCTGTGAGCTGGGCACCTTCTTCCATCGAGAACACCTTGGATTTGATGTCGCCAGTGATCTTGGACTTATCTTTAAGCTCACAACGATGAGAAGTGATTTTACCCTCAATTTTACCGAAGACTTTGACTTCACCAGCGGTGATATCGCCTTTGATTTGGGCATTCTCGCCAATGGTCACTTTGCCTTTGTCAGATGTGATTTGACCTTCAACTTTGCCATCGATGATCATGTCATTCGAAAAACGAATGGAGCCGATGATTTCAATTCCGGTGGAGAGAACGTTGGTAGCATTTGACATAGCTTGAGAAAAGAAGCAGATGCTTCATTGGCTGGCAACTGCAAAGAATTGTGATTGTTCGGTAAATTTACTGCTGCACATTCCGAAAATATGAGTTAGTCATAGAAATAACACCCCGTAAACCAATGCCACGAGTCACCATCACAATAGTAGAAAAAGGCCCGCAACCCTATCGATTTGATTTAAAGCGCGAAATTGTCACCATTGGGCGCGGTCTTGATAATGACATCGTTGTCGCATGCGGCTCGGTTTCAGGAAAACACTCGGAAATGCGCCGCGTGGAGGGTGGATACCACTTGGTTGATGTGGGGTCGACCAACGGCATCAAGGTGGACGGGGTTCGTCAGCAAAAGGTCAGCTTAAAAAATGGCATGACCGTCAAACTCGGTGATGTGGAGTTTGGATTCACTCTTAATGAAGAAGAATTGGCCATAATTGATGCCGAGATAGAAGCCTTGGGTGAAGAAGAGGAAAATGAAGTGGAATTTTCTGAGAAAAAAGTTTCCGAAATGCCAAAGGAGGCAGAGGAAGATGACGAGGAAGAAGAGGATGATTTAGACAAACTTCCTGAGTTGCGACCCGATAAGAGTAAGGAGAAAGAGGACCAGGAAGCGGCAAAGCAGAAAAAAGCTGAAGATAAAGAGCGTGAAAAAAGGCAAGAGAAAGCCGATAAAGAAGAAAAAGCTCAGCAGAAACTGAAGGATCAGAGATCTGAGAGACGCAAGAAGCGTGAGAGTTCGGATAAATTAAATGAGAAGGATGAGTATTCCGAATCCAAAGCGGTTACCATCGGTTCCGGATTTATTTTATTCACCCTCATCGCTGCTGCTACCACCTTTTTTTATGGGGCCAGCACCCGCCACGAAAAAGATACGGGCGAGAAACTTTTGAAAGGCATCGTCAACAAAGAGAATGCGAAAAAAGACGCTCCGACTGATGTCGATAACAAGGACAAGTCCAAAGACGGTGGCGAGTGATCCCGCTTTGATTAGACGTTAAACCTGAACTCGATGACATCGCCGTCTTTGACGACGTATTCTTTACCTTCGATGCGGACTTTGCCGGCGGTTTTCGCTGCGGCTTTAGAACCAGCGGCGACGAGATCGTCATAGTGGACTATTTCTGCAGCGATGAATCCGCGTTCGAAATCGCTATGGATGACGCCAGCGGCGGCGGGGGCCTTATCGCCTTGGATGATCGTCCATGCGCGAGTTTCTTGAACGCCTGTGGTTAAGTAAGTGCGGAGACCGAGTAAATGGTAAACCCCGCGAATCAAGCTGGAGACACCGGAATCTTTTACGCCCATATCGGCGAGGAATTCGGCGGCTTCTTCGTGAGATAAATCAGAAAGCTCTTCTTCAATGCGTGCCGAGATAACCACGGCTTCTGCTCCGGAATGTTCGGCAGCGTATTTACGGACCTTGGCAACTTGCGGATGGGAATCCGGATTTTCCACAGCGGAAGCGAGTTCGTCTTCAGAAACGTTGCAGGCATAAATCGTGCGCTTGGAAGAGAGGAGGAAAAATCCTTTTACGATCTCGAGGTCATCTTCCGAGAAGTCGATGGTCAATGCAGGTTTACCCTGATCAAGGTGCGGCATGATGATGTCGATGAGTTCGACTTCTTTCTTGGACTCCTTGTCGCCGCCCTTGGCCTTTTTCTCGCGGGTGGACCGGCGTTTCTCAAGTGCGGCCATATCGGCAAGGATGAGCTCGGCATTGATGATCTCGATGTCGCGGATGGGGTCGACCGAGCCGAGTTCATGGATGATATCGTCGTTTTCGAAGCAACGCACCACTTGGACGATCGCATCGGTCTCACGGATATTGGCGAGGAACTTGTTTCCAAGGCCAGCACCCTCCGAAGCGCCGGCGACGAGACCAGCAATATCGACAAATTCGATGGCAGTTGGGACGAGTTTTTGGGAGCCGGAGATTTTGGAAAGCACGGCCAGGCGCTCGTCTGGAACCATCACAATGCCCACATTGGGGTCGATCGTACAAAAGGGATAATTCGCCGCCTCGGCCTTACGGGTCCGGGTGACAGCGTTAAAAAGGGTGGATTTTCCGACGTTTGGTAGACCTACAATTCCTGCTTTGAGCATAGCGGGCGGAGATTGGGCGGGTTGGGGAGCTTGGGCGAGAGAAATATTTCAATCGCTTGATTCTTTTAGAATAGGAGCTTCGGAGGGGGGTGAAAAAGAATTGCAAAATTCTCAAGATTTCCCGATTGACACGCCGCAGCCGACTGCCTAGTTTTCGCGCCCCTTCAGTTGGGAGCAATCAAAAGTTCCATCTGAGTCTCCATAATATATCGAAATGAAAACATTTTCCGCCAAGCCACACGAAGTCGAACGCAAATGGTATGTGATTGACGCCAAAGGCAAAGTTCTCGGCCAAGTTGCCGTTGAAGCTGCACGTTTACTGCGTGGCAAGAACAAGCCAATTTTCACCACCCACGTTGACACAGGCGATTTCGTTGTCGTGATCAACGCAGACCAATGCGTACTCAGTGGAACCAAGGAGACCGAAAAGATCTACACCCGTTTCACAGGTTATGTCGGCGGTAAGAAAGTTGAAACTCCTCACAAACTCCGCGAGCGCCGTCCTACCATGTTGGTTGAGCGTGCGGTTTGGGGAATGATTCCTAAAACCC
>JBILAN010000028.1:0-32438 GCA_044354135.1 Luteolibacter sp. | reverse complement strand
ATTTCATGGCTCCCTGTGGCGAGGGTCGGGATTCGACGATTTTGTAATGGATACCGTAATCATAATTGCTGATCACACCGACTCGTCCAAGAGGGATTCTAGTGGGATCTGAGTGGGCGACGAGATTTACCGGTTGCTCAACGGTTGAAATTCCGACAGAGGTGGCTGAACAGGGAGTAAAACCAGATAGGAGGATGGCGGCGACAAGATAAATGGGGAGGATGAGTTTCTTCATGAGCAAAATAAGTATCCATTGGCACTGTAGGTCGCAACTTTAATGAGCCGGGGAGTTGGTCTACTTTGGTGTTGCGCGGAGGAGTGGGATGGCTAATTTGGCTGCACTATGATCGTTTCACCGAAAATTCGCGGCTTTATTTGCACCACGGCGCATCCTGAGGGATGTGCAAAACACGTTGAAGAGCAGATTGCGGTCGTGAAAAAAAGAGGTCTGATTTCAAATGGTCCGAAGAAAGTTTTAGTGATCGGTTCTTCGACGGGTTACGGGCTGTCTTCACGGATCGCTGCGGCTTTTGGAGCGAATGCTGCGACCATCGGGGTGTTTTTTGAAAGACCTGGCTCTGAGGATAAAACTGCGACAGCGGGTTGGTACAACACCGTTGCATTTGAGCGTCAGGCACATGAGGCCGGTTTATATGCTCGCTCATTCAACGGCGATGCGTTTTCGGATGAAGTTAAACAAGAAGTGATCGCGGCAGTGAAAGAAGATCTCGGTCAGGTGGATTTGGTGATCTACAGTTTGGCATCGCCACGCCGCACTGATCCTAAAACCGGCCAGGTTTATAAATCCGTTCTGAAACCGATCGGTGAGGTTTTCACTAACAAGACTTTGAATACCGGCACAGGATCGGTTGATGAAGTGACCATCGAACCAGCAGAAGGCGATGACATTGAGCAAACGGTGAAAGTAATGGGCGGCGAGGATTGGGAAATGTGGATGGATGCCTTGCTCGCAGCAGGTGTCCTTTCAGAGGAAGTTCAAACGGTTTCTTATTCCTACATCGGACCCGAAGTCACTTGGCCGATTTATAAAAACGGCACGATTGGCAAAGCGAAAGAAGATCTCGAAACGGTTCAGCGTTCGTTGGATTCGAAGTTAGCGAAGATTTCCGGAAAAGCATGGGTGTCTGTGAACAAGGCCTTGGTTACCCAAGCGAGCTCGGCGATCCCTGTGGTCCCGCTTTACATCTCACTTCTCTACAAAGCGATGAAAGCCGCAGGTAATCACGAGGATACCATCGAGCAGATGGATCGCTTGTTGCGCGAACGACTTTACAACGGCCACCCGCAACCGGACGAAGCGGGCAGAATCCGTCTCGATGACTGGGAAATGTCTCCTCAGATTCAAGAGTTGGTCGGGAAACATTGGACGGAAGTGAATACCGAAAACCTCAACCAACTTGCAGACTTCGAGGGATATCAATCAAGTTTCCTCCGCCTGTTCGGGTTCGGTTTGGCTGGTGTTGATTACTCGGCTGAAAGCGACATCTCCGTTTGTGTTCCTTCGCTGGCTTGAGTTGAGCAGATTTTTACCACGAAAGGCAGTTTAAACGCAGATCGTCTGTGTATATCTGAATTTCTAACTATTGCTATTCCAATAGATAGCTTCGTGTCCTTCGTTTTTTTTAGTGGATAATATTTTCTAAACTCAAGTCAGGCCTAACAACTTATGCAAGGTTTCTATTTCAAATTGAACGATGAAATCTTACCGCTGTATTACAATCATCGCGCAAAATGGAACAAGATCGTCATGAAATCCCTGAACGATGTCATGCCATTTTTCGATTCAGATCGGATGGTGACTGAGTATTGTTAGGTGATGTATGGGTAAGGGTTGATTTTTATCTCGCGCAAAGCCACTAAGCCGCAAAGGGAAGAGATATTTGAACCACGAAAAGCACGAATTCCACGAAAGTCGGGAATTTAATTGGTAAGGTTTTTTTAGATAAAACACTTTCCATCTTCTTCCTTTGCGTTTTAGCGGCTTAGCGCGAGATAAACTTTCATCAACCCCGTAATTCACCTTTTCAGTTGTCATGACGCAACTTTTGGTGAGAGTTGATGCATGATACGTATTGAAGTTGTTGGGAGTTTGGTCTCGAAATGGGGCGAAGGTCCAATTTGGTGGGAGAGTGCGTTGTATTATGTGGATATCGAAGGGAAGAAAGTCATTCGTTTTGATCCTGAGACAGGTTCCGAGCAATGCTGGGATGTGGGGCGTCGGGTGGGGACGGTGGTGCCTCGTTTGAAAGGCGGGCTGGTGATTGCGGGGGATGATGGTTTTTTGTTTTTGGACACGAAATCGGGTGAGTTGGTGCCGATCTGTGATCCTGAACCTGAAAAAACGGACAATAGGTTCAATGATGGCAAGTGCTCGCCAGATGGTAGGTTTTTTGCGGGGACGATCAGCTTGGTGAAAAAAGCTGGGGATGCGCGCTTGTATCGGCTCGATCCGGATTTAAGTTTGCATGAGGCATTTGGTCCGGTAACAAATTCTAACGGAATTGTTTGGTCGCAAGATGGGAAAACGGTTTACTACATCGATACCCCGCGCAAAGAGGTTTTGGCATTCGATTTTTCGGATGGAAATCTGGAAAACCCGCGTTCTGTGGTATCGACCGCTCAGTATGAATCCTCACCAGATGGGATGGCGATTGATGCGGATGGTAATTTATGGATCGCGTTTTGCCACGGCGCTTGCGTGACCTGTTTCGATCCACGCTCGGGTGAGGAGTTGCGGAAAATCGATCTTCCGTGTTTGGAAACAACTGCGTGTGCGTTCGGTGGAAAGGATCTAACCGATTTGTATGTGACCACAGGAATACATAAAACCGAAGTGGAAGAGCATGCTGGCCGGTTGCTGAAAATAAGTGGTTTGGGTGTGCGTGGATTATCTGCGTATCCGTTTCTTGGCTAATCATGAGAATCATCCTTGCATCCGGTTCACCGAGGCGTCGCGAATTGCTTGCGGCGGCGGGTTTAGAATTTGATGTGATCCCTTCGCCAGCGGAGGAGATTCATGATGCATCGATGGGAATGGCCGAGCTTTGTGAGGAAAATGCGAGACTCAAAGCAACTGCGGTGGCGATTCATCATCGCGATGCGGTGGTTATTGGCGCGGATACTTTGGTGTTTCTGGATGGCGAGCCGTTGGGAAAACCCAATGACATGGCTGAGGCGGAAAGCATGCTGCGTCGATTATCGGGAAAGACGAACCGAGTTTGCACGGGGGTGTGTATCATGGGCCCGGGTGAGAATGTGACTTCCTTGCATGTGGTGACGGATGTGTTTTTCCGGGTCATTGATGACGAAACGTTGTTTGCCTATCTGGCTCAGACCCATCCGCTCGATAAGGCCGGGGCTTACGGGATCCAGGATCGGGGTGAAATGATCATTGAACGCATCGAAGGTTCGTATGACAACGTCATGGGTTTTCCGGTGGAACAGGTTTTGCAAGCATTGGATTTGAGGAGGGCGGACATTCTTGTCCGCTGAAGACCATGAAAGTGGACAGGAATGTCCACTCTCCTTATTACACTTGCGCCGGAATCGGGTTGCTCATTGCGGGAAGATAGTCGAATAATCAGCGCATGTCTCTGCCAAGGCGATATCCGCTAATTTTTAATCCGAGAGCCCGAAGCCAAAAGGGCGCGCGGACGCGGCAGTTTATCATGCAACACGCAAATCGGTTTGCGATGTATGCGACCAACACGGGACAGGAAGCCACGGAGTTGGCGAAACGTTTCGCACTCGATGGTGAGCCTGTGGTCGTAGCAGCTGGTGGCGATGGCACATTGAACGCAGTGATCTCTGGTCTTGCTGGAAGTAGAACCGCCTTGGGTGTGATGCCGGCGGGGACGATGAATGTGTTTGCGCGTGAACTTGGAATTCCATCGAAGAGTTTGGTTAAAGCTCTCGAAGTGATCGATAAAGGATTGATACGCGAGATCGATTTATTTTCCGCAAACGATGCTCCCTTCGTACAAATGGCTGGCGTGGGTTTTGATGCGATGGTGATTGAAGAGACCAAGTGGGAGACAAAAAAATTATTAGGTCCGCTAGCTTATCTTTTGTCTGCGGTGAAAGTGTTGGGTGAAAAGCCACCGATGATGGAAGTGATTACCAAGGATGGCCGCCGTGAAAAAGGCGTGGCGGTGCTTTGCGGTAACGGATCGCTTTACGGAGGGCAATTCAAGTTGTTCAGGAACGCCAGTAACCTTGATTCCATGCTCGATGTGATTGTTTTCAAAGAATCTGGCTATCGGCTGGTGATCGACGCCCTTCATGGCATTGCGCAGGGTGGGATTGATCTGGCGGCGTCGACCACTTATTTCCAAACTGAAGAGCTAACCGTGAAATCAGACCGATCCGTGCCAGTAGAAATTGATGGTGAGTTGTTAGGTCGTTTTGATGAAGTTCGGTTTCGTCAGGCTTCCACACGACTTCGCGTGTTAGCGCCTGAGTATCCATGCGCGACTCCGTTTACCGATGCAGTGAAGTCACTCTTGCAATGGCCGCCGCAAGGCTATGAAACTCCCGCGATTGAAATCAGGTGACAGAGAAAGTGAAATCAAAATGGAAGGTATGGCTCAAGCGTGTTTTGCTGACGGGCTTGGGATTTTTTTTGTTAGGAATTGCTTTGCTTGCTTATGCTTATTACTCTGCGAGTTGGGCTTCCCGTGGAAAACTTTTTGATGATGTGTCCAAACTTCCCGCTGCAAAAGTGGGTTTGGTGTTCGGAACATCTGATCGCTACAAAGGAAGAGAGAACAAATATTTTCGGTATCGTATCGATGCCGCGGTGGAGGTGTGGAATTCAGGGAAAGTAGAGACCTTGATTGTTTCAGGAGATAATCGCGAAGAAGACTACAATGAGCCCAAAAAAATGAAAGTTGCCTTGGTCAAAGAGGGGGTTCCGGAGGATAGAATCGTTTGTGATTATGCGGGCTTGAGGACCTTGGATTCCGTGGTGCGTGCGAAGAGGATTTTCGGAGCTAACAAAATCATTGTGATCAGTCAGCAGTTTCAAAATGAACGAGCCATCTATCTCGCCCAAGCAAACGAAATGGAAGCCTACGGCTTTAACGCGCAGGATGTGGATTTTAAAGCGGGTTTTAAAACTCAATTTCGCGAGATCGGCGCACGGGTGAAGATGTGGTTGGATGTGAACTATTTAGATACGAAACCGACCCATCTCGGAGATAAGGTGCCGTTGCCGGAGTAGGGACGGAGGGGGTGATTGATGATTGTTGAGGTTTGATTATTGAATTAAGACTCGGACTACACTTGCGCAAATTCCGCGATGCGTTTACATGGTTTCCACTGTCTTTCAGTCAACCCCACACCAATCATGTCCGAATTTTTGACCGTCGCCCGTGAAGCTCACGACTCTCTTGTCATCGCCGCCTACAAATCCCGTGGTTTCACGGAACAAGAAGCGGTGCTTGGAACTAAACTCGCGGCTGAAGCTGCGCGTCACGGGATCCGCACTCATCATGCGTTGAAAGCATTGCACCTCGATCATTTGTTCGGCTCTGCGACCGGTGGCTGCGTACCAGGTGCGGAAATCGAAATTTTACCATCCCGTTTTCCGGCTTCTGAAATTTGGAACGCGAACAAAAAGCTTGGTCAAGCCGTGGCCTACCGCGCGATCGATCGTGCGATCGAACTTGCGGATCAATACGGTATCGCCCAGATCGCCGTGGACAATTCCTTCCATTATCTCTGGGGCGGTGGCTACGTGATGGAAGCTGCGGAGCGTGGCTATTTTGCATACACCAACTGCACCTCCACGCTCGCGGAAGTGGTTCCGTTCGGTGGAAAATTTCCGACTCTTGGCACGAACCCGCATTCATGGGGGATTCCTTCCCAAGCTGCCAACGGTTTTCCTATCGTGATGGACTGGGCGACCTCTACCGTGGCGATGGGTCGTGTGCAAGCTCTCAAGCGCGAAGGTAAACAACTTCCTCCAGGCGCGGCGGTGGATAAGAACGGTCAACCCACTCTTGATCCTCACGAGGTCGCTGCTTTGTTGCCGTTCGGTGGACACAAAGGTTACGGAATGTCGTTGTTAAACGAAATTTTCGGCGGTCTGATTGGTGGATCGATTCCCACCATTCGTGGGCGGGAAGTTTCCGATAAGACTGAGAAAACCACCACGGTGTTCTATTTCCACGTGATTCATCCCGAAGCGCTTTCTGGCAGAAACTTTGCGAAAGGTCGTAGCCAAATCGAAAACCTCAAAGCAGTGTTAGACGACATCCTCGGCCACGGTAACGATAAAGCTATGCTGCCAGGTGAACTCGAAGCCAACGCCCGCAAAGCATCCGATGCCGCAGGCGGCTTGCATTTCACCCCGGCTGAAATCGCGGAATTCAACGAACTCGCCCGCGAACTCGGCGTGGCGGAGTTGGTTGGGAAGTGAGGATTTAAATAAGGTGAGTGGACATTCCTGTCCACCTTTCTGATTTGGTATCATTTAGGCGGATAGAAATGTCCGCCTTCCTTATCAATCGTTCGAGCGACCTTGGTATGTGCCGTCTTCGGTTTTGACGAGGATGCGTTCGCCTTGGTTGATGAAGAGCGGAACGTTGACGTTGAGGCCGGTTTGCATGGTGGCTGGTTTGTAAACGTTGTTAGCGGAATCGCCTTTTACGCCTTCGGAAGATTCGGCCACAGTCATCACCATGGTGAGTGGAAGTTCGATACTTACCACGAGACCATCGGCAATCATGAGAGTGTAGAGCTGACCTTCGATGAGGTAGTTTTTCACGCTATCGATGAGGTCCTCATAAACGACCATGTCATCATAGGTTTCAGGATGAAGGAAGTGATAGCCCTCGGTGTCTTTGTAGGAATACTCATGAGCGATCTTCTCAAGGTGAACACCTTCCAAGGAATCGTTGGAGGTCAGGCGGAGGTTGGAAACTTTCTTGCTGGCGACACTACGGATCGACATCTGGACATACGAAGCCATCCGTGGAGGAGTTTTGAGTTCGTGCTCGATGACGAGGCAGACTTCGTTGTTGTGACGGACGGCATGTCCTTTGCGGAGGTTGATTACGTTGACGCTGGCCATAATTGTGTGGGCTTTCGGTAAGGGGTTGGACGGAGCTTGGCAAGGGATTTCCAAGTGGCGGCGGATTTCGTCCGCCATGCCGGGGTTTTTTGATGGGGTGGGGAGGGGAAGAACGGGCTTTTAAAGGGCTTTTCTTCATTCAAAAATCAAACCTCAACAATCATCAATCGTCAATAAACCGAAATACCTAGCCACACGGTTACAGAATGGATTTCCGATTGATGAATGACGATTGTTGATTTTTGATTTGGAAGAGATTGGCGATTCCAAGGGACGCATCGCCCGCATATCTCGGGATTGATGGTCAAAAGCGAATTTTTCAGAAAAAACTGATAATGCCCTTGCGGGAGTGGGGGGTTTGGGTGCTTATTCGCAGCGCGCGAACGTATGAGTATTTCCACCAAATATGAGTCCCCTGACACGCTGGGCAAAGCAGCCAAAGCGGTCGAATCCTATCATGAGCAAACTGACGATTTGGTTGGTGAACGGATGGTGCTGAACATGGGGCCTTCCCACCCTGCCACTCATGGAGTGCTGCGATTGATTTTGGAACTCGATGGCGAAGTAATCCATTCTGCCGATCCGGATGTGGGTTTCTTGCATCGCGGTGATGAAAAAATCGCTGAGAACATGCATTACAACCAGTTCGTGCCTTACACGGATCGCTTGGATTACCTAGCTCCGCTTGCCAACAACGTGGCCTATGCCTGTGCGGTTGAAAAACTGATGGGCTGGGAGCTTCCACCACGCGGTCAGGCACTGCGGGTGCTATGCTGCGAGCTGGCGCGGATTTCCGCACATATGCTTGGTGTCGGCGTCTGTGCGATGGATGTGGGCGCGATGACGGTTTTCCTCTACACCTTCACCGAACGCGAAAAAGTTTACAATCTCTGCGAGCAACTCACAGGCGCACGTTTCACGACCTCCTATACTCGCGTCGGTGGACAAGTGCGCGACATGCCTCCGGGTTTCGATGCGGCTGTTAGAATCTTCCTCTCCGAATGCGAAGTGACCATCGGTGAAATTTCCAAACTGCTCGATAACAACAAGATTTTCCGCGACCGCATGGTCGACATCGGCGTGATCACCCGTGAATCGGCGATTTCCTTCGGTATGACCGGACCGAACCTGCGTGCTTCCGGTGTGGATAGGGACTTGCGGAAAAACAGCCCGTATCTGGGTTACGAGAAATATGATTTCGATATTCCGATTGCCGAGGAAGGCGACTGCTACGCGCGTTACCTGATCCGGATGGAAGAGATGCGTCAGTCGATCCGTATATGCCGTCAGGTGTTGGACACCATGCCGGATGGTCCGGTGAACGTCGCGGACTCGAAAGGATTGCTGCCGAACAAAGAGCGGGTCATGATGTCGATGGAGGAGTTGATTCACCATTTCATTATCGCGACCCAGGGTATCAACGCACCCGAGGGAGAGGTTTATTTCGCAGCGGAGAATCCGAAAGGTGAGCTTGGATTCTACATTCACTCCAAAGGCGGCGGAGTGCCGAACCGCCTGAAAATCCGCAGCCCCTCGTATTGCAACCTTTCCATTGTTTCCAAATTGCTTCCGGGTCACATGGTGTCCGATATACCTGCGATTCTCGGATCGCTGGATTTTGTGATGGGCGAATGTGATCGATAGTGTATATTACCGGCTCATCTCAAAACCAATCCCCCAAATATGAAAAAGACACTTGTAATTTTAACTTCACTGGCACTCGCACTGCCTTTATCCGGAGCCTTTACGAAATGGACCAATAAAGAGGGCAAAACCGCCGATCTGGAGCTTGTAAAAGTGACAGGCGAAGGGGAGGAAACAGCGGGTATTTTTACGATGCGAAATGGCCAAAGAGTCACCATCAAGAAAACCGATCTTGATGAAGAAAGCGGAAAACTTTTAGAGGCCCGCAGACCGGCACCAGAGGGTCCAAAGAGCGTTTTTGATGAGGTTATCGAAAAAAACTTGGTTATCTTGGACGATAAGAGCTTTAAGGATCACAAGCTTACCCAGAAGCCGAAGAAGTATTACGTGTTTTACTATACCGCCTCATGGTGTGGCCCGTGCCGCGCATTCACGCCGGAGCTGGTCAAATTCTATAACGAGCATAAGAATGAAAATTTTGAACTGGTTCTAATCAGTTCCGATCGTGATGAGAAGTCGATGGAAGCTTATGCCGAGAAAAACAAAATGCCTTGGCCACATCTGAAATTCGATCAACTCGGTACTTTCAAAGGTAAATTCAACCACGGCGTCAGAGGTATACCATCCGTAATTGTTTGTGATCTTGAAGGCAATATCGTCACGAACAACGGACGAGATCTAAATACTCTGGAACAACTTGTTAAATAATCTATGTCAGCCGCATCTCCTGTTAGTCACGATACCCCGGTGAGTCAGCATTTTCCGCCGTTTTCCATCAGTTCTGAACTGGAGGCGGAAGCCAATGAGCGCATTTCCCATTACAGCGAGAGCAAGCGCTCGGCGGTGTTGCCTTTGCTGCACATCGTTCAGCATAAATTCGGCTTCATCTCAGATCAGGCCATCGATTGGGTGGCTACCAAGTTGGATATTGAGCCGATCAAGGTGCTTGAAGTGGTGACCTTCTATCCAGGTTTCCGTCAATACGCTCCGGGTAAATATCACATCCGCGTTTGCCGGACTTTATCCTGCGCATTGGGTGGAAGCGCGGAGTTGATGGATGATCTATGCAAGGAGTTCGGCATCGATCGCACAGCCGCGGATCCACATCATCATCCGATCAGTGTTTCCCCTTGCGGAAAATATTCCGTCGAGTTCGCCGAGTGCCTGGCATCTTGCGGCACCGCTCCAGTCTGCATGGTGAACGATGATTTTTACGAGGCAGTTGACGTCGCGAAAGTCAAAGGGGCTTGCGGAGAATAGATTAATGTTGGTTCCAGGGGGCTTTGGCGAGCATCATGCCCATGCCGCACCAATCGGTGATACCAGCGAAGGTCAGGCCAGCGCCGACAAATGCGGCGATTCCATAGTAGTAGGGATGAACCCATGTCCCGAGAATGACACCGGTCAAAACCAACAAGCCAGCGGCAATCCTAACTTGTCGCTCAAGTGAGATTGCGGATTTTCCGCGAACGACTGGAAGTCCCGTTTGTTCCCATGCTCCAATGCCACCCTCCAACACGGCAAAAAGCTTGCAACCGGAGGAATGGAGTTGTTGTTGGGCTTTTGTTGCACGACCCCCAGAGCGACACACGATGACGCGCTCAATGCCATCGCTTTTCAAACGCTCAGCATCCAAGCGATCCAGTGGCATGAGCTCGGATCCTGCAATGTGAGCGGCGTTGAACTCGACGGGAGAGCGAACATCGAGAATTTTCACATGGCCTTGTTCGAGCTTGGTTTTGAGTTGTTCGGGGCTGATTTTCATAGGTCAATATACACACTTATTTCAAAACGAGAAAATTCCTGACTTGGCGGTTCATGATGCTTTTTTGTTCGAGGGTTCCTCCTGAGATTTCTGATGATACAAAAAGATCGGTCGATCGTCCGCCGTCGAGATTCAGTGCATGGGAGATTTTCCAACCGGCGGGGGATTGGGAGGAAAGGGCTTGGCTGAGTTCGGCGAGGCTGCAGGGTGAGGCGATGCCTATCCACCAGCGGTGTCCGCCATCGTTTAGAAGGATGGAACGCATAGCGATTTTGCTTGGATCGAGACCTGTGATGGGTTGGTGGTTTTCGATGAGCAAGGGACCAGCTTGGAGCAGTTCTTTGGAGTTGGAGACGACGTTAGCTTGGGTTCGTCTGGAGATGTAAGCGATACCTGATGGGTCGATGTGATAGATTCCAGATCCAAGAGATGAGCTAGAATTCCATGATCCTGATTTTTTTTTGTTAGAAATAACCAATCCGAGTGGTTCGCCTTCTGGGGTGAAAAATCCTGCATTGATGGCGAGTAGGGCTTGTTGTTTGGTGGCGCAATCGCGTGCGGAGAGATACTGGGTTCCGGGGCCATTGGCTTGGTCGATGGGTTTCAGTGTATGTGATCTGGAATCGAAAGAGACGCCTTGGAATTGAATGTTAGATAGAGTTTTGCTAGCCACTGCAGGAGCGGAAATAGGATGTGTAGCTATCGCGCGTTGAATGGATTCTGGTTGAGTAACGGGTTCGGCAATCTTTGGAAACGAGGGTTGGTGGCTTGAAATAGATGCCTGCGGAATGGGTGTGCAGGAGATCGCGCATGTAGCGATGAGGAAAATGAGCCAGAGAGTGGACGCGGTATGCATGGGGTGAGAAGATTGAATGATGAAGAGTGAAGGCTGAGATTATTGATCAAAAATCAAACCTCAACAATCATCAATTTTCATTCGATTTATTAAGCGACGCGGCTTGGTTATTCGCATTGATTATTCCGCTGCGCTCCGTCCACGCGGTGAGGAACTTCGTCAGATTATGCTAGGTTCGCTAGCGCTCACAGTGCTTTTTTGATTTTTGAATGAAGAGATTGCGAGTCGCTCACAGAGAGTGTTTGCATAAGATGATTTCGGATGTCATGTTGCGGTCATGACGGGTATAAATCTACCTAAAAAATGTGGCGTGATGGTATTGCCAGACTGCATCTTGTTTCCGCATGGTGGTTTGCCACTTTATATTTTCGAGCAACGTTATCGTTTGATGCTTGAACAGTCGTTGGAGGGGGATTGTGTGTTTGCGGTTGCGCGTATGTCAGAATCGCATGCGGCAAGTGTCGGTACGGTGGGCTTGGTGCGGGCATCGATGGAGAGAGATGATGGGACTTCCGAGCTTTTGCTGCACGGTGTGATACGGGTGCGGTTCACTGAATGGTTGGATGACGAGGCCTATCCGACGGCACTGATTGAGCCTCTGGTTGGGCAACCGCTTGATAAAATTCAGAATTTGGCGGCGATGGCGGCGTTGAAAGGGGCGGTGGAGGATTGTTTGTCTGGGGTGCCGGGGGAAGTGTGGGACGGGGTTTCGAACCTATTGAATCAAGCGGATGAGGCGGGGTTGATGGCAGATCTTGTGGCTCAGCAGTTGATTCAGGACCCAAATTTGCGGCAGTTGCTGTTGGAGACGATTCCAGTGGGTGAGCGGGTGGCGTTGCTGTGTGGATTTCTCGAAAAACTGAAATTTGGGGCGTAATTCGAGCAGGGTCATCCAGCTAGGGAGAAACTTTGGAAAAATAAAAAAGAGAACCACAATCGAAGCGCAGCGGAGATGGCCGGACTGACTGTTCTGAATCTTTCCGGCAAATGAACGCAGATGGACACCGATAAAAGCATGATGAAGGTGATTTTTTCAGCCAAATAAGCCGCAATGGCAGGGTTAAACTCATCTTCGGCACCAATTATTGATTTCTGATCCGTCTTCATCCGCGTTTATTTGACTACGTTTCACTCAGTCCATGTCAGCTTCGCTCCCATTGTGGTTCAAACTCCTTACTCTCCCTAGCTGGATGACCCTGGTGATTCGACTATTTTTCGGGGTTGCTAGGTAGGTAGTTCAGCAGTTATCCTCTATGAACGATGATACTGGCATTGTTGGATGGATCCGAATTAATTGAAAAAGGTGGCCCTCTCATTTGGGTTCAACTCGCATTGGCTTTCTTCGGCGCGATTTTTATCGTGGAGAGATTGTTTTATTTTCATCGAGCGAGGATCAATGTGAGCTCTTTATTGGTTGGGCTTGGGGTACATATCAAACGCAGGGCATTTGCTGAGGCTTTGCACGAGGCGGCACGGGCACCGGGTCCGGTGGGACGGGTGGCTCATGCGGGTATTTTGAGATATTATCTCGACCGCAGGGATTTGAGCGAAGTGGTGCGCGAGGCGGGACAGTTGGAGGTGCCACGAATCGAAAAAAACATACGCGCTATTTTGGCGGTGGCACTGATTTCACCATTGGTGGGAATGTTGGGGACGATGCTGGGTATGATCGATGCTTTCCAGCGGGTAAGTGAGCAAGGTGGCGTGACAGGACCTAACGAACTTTCCACGGGTGTGCTCAGTGCGTTGATCACATCTGTGATCGGTCTAACAGTTGCGATTCCGATGTATATCTTTTATCTGTATTTTGTGGGTCGGTCCAAGCGCTTGGTTTCACGGATTGAGCGTGCAGGAATTGAGATAATTAACTTGATTGCTGATGCTCGTGAGGAAGACGAGTTTGCGCCGTTTCGCGGAGAGACGGCAGAAGGTAGAAAACGTTCTTCAACTAACAAGAAGGCAAAAGTTTCCGAAACCGAGTGAAATTAGAAACGACATTAGAGGAACGCCCGGGCTTCATGCATGCTCTTCCGTTGTTTGATCTTTTCATGACGGTGACGATGTTGCTCTTGTTGGGGCCGGTGTTTTTAAGTCAGGGCGGGGTAATCGTTGAACTTCCTGCATCTGAGTTTCAGATGCAGCGTTATGACAAGTCGATTGTCGTCACATTGCATACAGGCGAGGCTGGACCGCAGATTTATGTTGGGCGGGAAGCGGTGAGTTTGGCTGATCTGCAAACAAGATTAGAGGTAATGAAATCGGATGAGGTGATGTCGCGAGCGATTGTGTTGTTAAAGACAGATATCGCCACTCCAGCTGGAGCGCAGACGGATATCATGAATCTTATTTTGCGATTGGGTTTCAAAGTTGCGTTGGTTGGAAAGCCAGAAGTGAAAACTCCAGAGAAGATAGAGAAAACAGATGAATAAGAATAATCTTGTTTTTGACTGGAGTGAAGTTGAAGCCCATCGGGGCTGGATGGGGGTATCGATTTTGATCGCTGTTTTGGGCTTGGTGTTTTTTTTGAGCGTGATTCATGTGAAGTTTGATTTCAAACAGGTTGCATCTGTCAAAAGCGCATCCGTTTTTTATTTACCAGATCACGAGGATGGGCGGGCTTGGATCATGAAAGCAAATGAAGAAGGTCCTTTTCCGGGGGGGATGGAAATCAGCGGCATGGATGATCCTTTTGAAGAATTCGGGCGCAGCTCATTTGGCGAAGATGATTCATGGAATCCCTATGAAATTAGTATGCATCCTTTAGAGGCGGATTCTTTGCAATCGACGCGCCGGATTTCGGTGCAAGGAAAGAGATACTTGCCAAAAATTTTTAAATCCGAACATGAAGTCAAGGATCAGCAAACAGTTGAGGTTGAGTTGAAGCCAGTGCTGTTTCCATATACGAAAGAATCAGAAAAGTGGTTGCCTGCTGAACTGCCATTATTCCACTTAGAGAGGCAGGCAGAAATAAAGACCACCGAATGGAGGTTTTTGCTTAATTTGAGTAAGGATGGAAGAGTGAGAGAATGCTTATTGTTGAGTGGTGGTGGCGATAGTGGGTCGACAGAGATATCCACTTGGTTAAAAGGTCTGCAATTTCAGAAAGCCGCTGAAGCAGAGCGATGGATGGGTTTGCGGGTTGAGCTTTTAAACGAAAGGAACTATGGAGCTAATCCTAAATGATTTTGTGTTGGGAGTGCTTTTGGCATCAATGTTTGTGGTGTTATTCATTGGTATAGGCTCAAGATTTTTTCATTGGAAAAATGAACGCAAGCTCAAGCAGATGGTAATGGTATGTCGTCTATGTGGGCATGTTTTTATGAATACAGAAAACTTAGATTTGGTGGAATGTAAGTCGTGTGATGCGTTGAATTGTAGAGATGGAAATGGTAAATTGGGATAAATGTGTCTAAGTCGTCACATCTCTTCGTTTTCAACAAAATGTCGGTAAATCTAAAAACTCAATTGATGCAGAAAATTCTAGTTGTTGAAGATGAGGTAGATATTGCGGATTTGATACGATACAATCTGGAACGTGCCGGGTATCAAGTGTTTAAGGCGCATGATGGGATCACAGGAACGGATATGTGTATCAAAGAGCGTCCGGATTTGGTGGTCTTGGATTTGATGTTGCCGGGTCGGAATGGGTTAGGCGTTTTCAAAGAGATCAAACGTGATTCTAGAACTTCGCATATTCCGGTGATCATGTTAACGGCAAGGGCTCAGACGGAGGATAGAATCCACGGATTGGAGATTGGTGCAGACGATTATTTGACCAAACCGTTTAGTCCTAAGGAATTGGTTTTGAGGGTGAATGCGATTTTAAGACGTGCGGAAGGATCGCCAGGTTTGGTGGAATTCCAATTTGGGCCGTTTCGTTTCGATAAAAATACGGTAAAATTCTACTTGGAAAATGAGCAGGTGGATCTGACGCCGACCGAGTTCAAATTACTTTTGTATCTATGTGAACGCGCTGGGAAACCGCAGGACAGGAACGATCTGTTGCGTACGGTTTGGGGCTATTGTGACGAGGTCCATAGTCGGACTTTGGATACGCATATGAAGCGCTTGCGACAAAAGCTTGGGGAGCATGGGGGATTGATTGAAACTGTGCGGGGGGTGGGTTATAAGGTGATCAGTTCAAATTCATGACTGACTATTACGCCATCATTGCGACGTTTATTGTGATTGGTGGTTTTATCATTCATGCGTATAAAGTTAAATCCATTAAGCGCGCAGCAGATAATCAAGTTAGTGATCTTAAGAATAAGCATGAAAACGACCTAAATCAGGCTGAAGATGAGCGAAATCATTTGTTAGATGCTCTGGGTGACGCTTTTATTATCGTGGATTCGGAAGCGAACATACGTTTTGCAAACGCAATGGCGCGAGAGTTGTTTAGTGGTCGTGAATTGGTGGGGCGAAAAGTGCGGGAAGCGTTTCTTGATCCTCGTTTGGCGGAAGCTTTGTTACAATGTCTTGAAACCGGAGAACCAGTTCAGCAGCGAGTGGTTTTACCTCAGCAAACATCACCATTGGGCGATCTTGAAACTCGAGGTATGAATGCCTGGCTAATTGATGCCGCACAACTTACCGATTCTTCGATTGATAAGCGTGATACGCGGGTTGTGATTCGTGATATAACTTCTGAATATCAGTTAGAACAAATTCGCAAGGATTTTGTAGCAAACGCCTCGCATGAACTTCGCACGCCACTGGCGATCATCAGTGGATATCTGGAAAATCTTCTGGATGGTGGCATGTTAGAAGATCAAGAAATGTCGAAGCGTTTTTTATCTGTAATGCAAAAACATGCGGAGAGAATTTCCCGTATTGTTGAGGAAATGCTGGTGATTTCAAAATTGGAATCGGGAGAATCTTCCGCGATCAAGATTGAACCGTTTAAGATTCATTCCTGCATCAATGATGTTTTGGAGCGTTTGGAGTCGGTTATTCAGAATCAGCAGGCGTTAGTGAGTGTCAATTTGCGGCAGGATAATCTGATGTTGAACGGAGATAGATTTTATTGGACGCAGGTATTGTTCAATTTGATTGAAAACGCACTCAAGCAAAACCCTTTCAAAGATCTAAAGATTGAGGTTGGAGCGGAAGACGTTGATAAATATGTGCGGATTTGGGTGAGTGATAATGGGGTGGGGATTCCGAGTGCGGATCTTCCTCATATTTTCAGGCGTTTTTATCGGGTGGAGAAGCATCACTCGCAGATGGAGATCAAAGGTACTGGTTTGGGATTATCGATCGTGAAACGTGCGATTGAGGCGCATCAGGGCACTATCACCGTTAGTTCAACTCCGGGTCGTGAGACGAAATTCTTGATGACCATTCCAAAAGAAAAGGTGTAGTTTGTATTTATGAAAGAGGGAAAAGATCCGGAGGAAGTTTCGGCATTGCGTTCTAAACGCATCGGAATTTTCGGAGGTTCTTTTGATCCAGTTCACGAGGGTCATATTTATTTGGCGACGCTTGCAAAAGCTGAGGCAGATCTGGATGAGGTTTGGTTTTTGCCATGTCAAATATCGCCACATAAATTGGCCACTCCACCTTCATCGACTCAGGTGCGAGTTGAGGCATTGAATTTGGCGATAAGGGATTTGCCTTGGGCAAGGGTGGATCAGACTGAGGTTGGGATTGATGGACCCTCGTATTCATACCTAACACTACAGAAACTGGATAAGAAATTTCCTAATCATGAATGGTTTTGGATCATGGGAGGGGATCAATGGAAGATGTTGCCGAAGTGGATGCAACCTCAAAAACTGGCAGAACTGGCGAGTTTCATTGTTATGGTGAGAAATGGTCAGGCGGTGTATCCGATGCCGGGCTACCGCATGCAAGTGGTGACTGGTGAACACCCGGCGTCGGCAACGTCCATCCGACAGGCATTGGCCAAGGGAGAGCAAGAAATTCCTTATTTGGATCCTAAGGTGGGTCGGTTGTTGCGGTTCTCTAAGGGAAACTTGTGAAAAAATTCACAATCTTGGAAAATCCCATTGGCGATCTGGATTTGAGTCGCCATATTTCATGTGTCGCCCATGATATCGTATACCAAGCAACCACACGCCCGCGAATACCGGCTCATTTTCAAGAATATCGATCGTAAAGGATGGGATCCTTCGATTGAGACCTATATGGCGGATGGGGGTTATGATGATTTGAAAAAGGCGTTCAAAATGGCGCCAAAAGATATCACCGAGGAGGTGAAGAAATCTGGATTGCGTGGCCGTGGTGGTGCGGGTTTCCCGACTGGGATGAAGTGGACTTTTATTCCGCCAAACAACACCAAGCCAGTGTATCTCATTTGCAACGGGGATGAGTCCGAGCCTGGCACATTCAAAGATCGTTACATCGTTCATCAGGATCCACATCAACTCATCGAGGGCATGGTGATTTCCTGCTTCGCTGTCGGAGCGCACAAGGCGTTCATTTACCTTCGCGAGGAATTTCCAGCTGCTGCGATCATCGTCGAGAAGGCAATCGAAGAAGCACGAGCGAAAGGTTTCTTAGGGAAAAACATCCTGAACTCCGGATTTGATTTAGAGATCTATGTTCACCGAGGTGCAGGTGCTTATATTTGTGGCGAGGAAACGGGTTTAATCGAATCACTTGAAGGCAAACGTCCTTACCCGCGTATCAAGCCTCCATATTTCCCAGCTGCGCTTGGTCTGTATATGTGTCCGACGATTGTGAACAATGTCGAGTCTCTCTGCCATGTGAAACATATCATCCGTATGGGTGGTGATGAATATGCAAAGCTCGGAGTCGCGCGTAATACTGGAACCCGTATTCTCTGTGTGTCTGGCGATGTTAAAAATCCTGGATATTTTGAAGTCGAAGTTGGCAAAGTCACGATGCGTGAATTGCTCTACGACATGTGCGGAGGCCCGAAAGAGGGAAGGGAAATCAAGGCGGTGATTCCTGGCGGATCATCATCGAAAATTCTTAAAGCTAGTGAAGTTTTCAAACTCAAGAATCCGGATGGGACCGAACGCGAACTAGCGTTTTGGGATATCCCGATGGATTTCGATTCCTTGGCAGCATGTGGATCGATGGCGGGTTCTGGCGGTGTGATCGTTTTAGATGATACGCGTAAAATGTCTTGGGTGCTTAACAATATCAACGCGTTTTATGCTCATGAATCCTGTGGTCAATGCACACCGTGCCGTGAGGGTTCGACTTGGATGAAGAAAATTTCTGATCGTCTGGTGGATGGTAAAGCGACCGCTAAAGACATCGAAACCTTGGAAAGCGTGGCGTATCAGATTGATGGGCGCACCATTTGTGCCTTCGGTGAAGCATCTTCATGGCCGGTAGAAGCGATCATTGCCAAATTTCGTGATGAGCTTTTGGCTGATACCGTGGAAGAAAGCGAACTCAGTGATGTAAATCCAGAAGCCGAAGCCCAGAAAAAATTTCTCGTTCACTGATTTCAGTTAGACCTTTCTAGTAACCGGGAACTGGGATGAGCTTGGAATATTGATAAGAATTTTCAGCGATGAAATCGCTGAGTTTTTCTTCATCAGAAAAATTTCTACCGCGCAGTTGTCTGAGAGCTCCATCTGTTATGACGGAGAGTGAAACCTCAACAGCAGTTAGGCGACCGCTTCTCACTGCTGCGGCAACATCAGGAACACCAGAAATTGTGGGTAGTGTAGCGTCAGTGGTTATCCCGTTGCCTGTAACAACGAATTTTTGCGTATCGTTCAGGCTTAGAGAAAGGTGTTTTGTAGTTGTAATGCCGCCCGCATCGGTAACTGTCAGATCAATATGGAATTTTACGGTGAATTGATAAACGTTTTCACAGATGAAGTTTTCAACAGCATCGAGTGGTTCTGCGCCTCCTGTAGCGTATGGTTTGAAAGCGTCTTTTAGATTGGCTTGCCCGAGTAGATCTTTGAATGTGTCATCTGGGTTAACCAGTTTTCGATAAAGGACAAAGGTTTTGTATTTATCATTTGAGAGCTCGCTAATAGGATCTTTGTAGATAAGTTGATAGCCGATACTTGAAATATCGCCCCCTAAGTCCGCAACTGGATCACCAACTTTGCCGTCATAACGATCGGTGGCTGCTGAGAAGAAAATGAGATTGAGAGCGCTTGGGCTTTTGTTGCTATTCGGTCCATCTGCTGGTGGAGCAAACTCGGCATAGAGCCACTGATAGTCATTGCCACGGCGGACGACCATGGATTCGAAATCAGCAGCCATAGAATCGACCATGGCTTTAGCTTGTAGGGAGGCACGCACCTCAGAGCGGTTGCGGTTCCAGATGTCCAGTGATGTGACTGTAACAGTGACTAGCACCAATACGATGATCGTGGTGATGATCATTGAGACCAATAGCTCAATTAAAGTGAAGCCATCGTAAGTTTTGCAGTTAGATGTTTTCATAAGACGTTGGATTCAAATTAACGGCGAACAGCCAAGTTACGGATGAAGACGGGTTTGATTGTGGAGTTTGTAGCGGCAGCAGCGTTAAATTTCTCAGCAAAGACGGAACCTTTTAGATAGTTTTCAGCTACAGCTGGAGCCATATGAAAATCTGCAGAGAAAGTGATCACAGCTTCTGTGTAGTTGCTTGGATTTGTGGCTATGGAGCTATCTGGATTTTTTATGGTTCCAATACTGCCTAATACCAATTCATTGGCGGTGGAGTCGTAAACGAGTTGAGTAGGTATCACATAGAATAGTGGTCCGACGATGGCATCTAGGTCTTGGTATAGGGCTGTATCATTAGCTCTTCTCGCAGCTGTTTGGGTCACGTAATCGATACCGGGTTTTCCATCAATACTCTTCATGGGCTGCATTGTGCCATCTGTGCGTGGTGGTAGTTTTTTATCGCCACGGTATTGATATATGAAAATGGCTTTAGCTGGCTGGTTGCCTTCTTTAATCCAAGTGAATGCTTTGTCAAAGCCAGTGGTTACACCAGTGATGGTTTCTCCTTCGCGCAGAGTGGACATGTCTTTCTGGAGAGTTGCATTTAGGCGATCAGCCTGTTGGGTGCTGATGGAGCGTCTGATGCCTTGAGCGGCCGGAGTGAAAACGGCAAGGAAGCCCGTTAATAATACGGCTAAAACCAGGATCGCAACCACGGTTTCCATGAGTGTGAATCCACTGAGCGCATTGCGGGATTGGAAGTTCTGAGTTTTGAGGATGAAGGGTTTCATAAGTTCAGAAATTTTTCTTGGCGGAGTCGATCTCCATATGTTCAGGATTACGATAAGTGGATGTTCTGCCGTTGCGCCAGATAACGAAGCCAGCTACGTCTTTCTCGGCGTCTCTTATGAATCGGGGTTCCTGGCCTTTTGGGCGAATACCTGCACCGATGATAAAACTTGCACCTGAGTTCAGCGAGACGCCTTCAGCATTGAATTCGTAGTATGCGTAATTTCCAGCGTAACGTGCGGTGAAGTTTTCCCCACTCATACTGGCTTCCGGGATGTCGCTTCCATCTGCGAGTTTAGAGTATTCTTTGCTGTAATATGTGGCAGCAGGAAGGGCATAGGCACGGTTAGAAAGAACCCATGTATTAGGATCAATCGTGCCATCAGCGTTGATTTTTTGATGAGCAATCGCAACTCGACTTAAATACTCATCCTTGTTATTGTCATTAATATCGATCAACACCCGAGTCTTGCAGCGTTTCGCAATGGCAATGGTGCGAGCTTCGTTGAATAGGGACTCACAAGTAGAGATTGCAGAAGATGTCCCTTTACCTGCGGCGAGGTTTTTCAGACCCAAGACACCAGCTGTCATGAGAATTGAAATGATTAAAATGACGACAAGGATCTCAATCAGAGAAAAGCCGGAAGAGGCACTTCGACAGGAATAGTTTGAGTGTTTTGATATGAGAGGGTTTTTCATGGGTTGATCTGGATAGATGTGACGCCAACGCTAGCTATAAACTCATAGATTTTTCTCCGGAGGGCAAGAAGTAATGTCAATACATGGCAGTTACCATGGTTTTTATGAGATTATTGCTCAAATCGGCCACCGCGAGGCCCGTTCAACCAAGCCCATGCCGAGCCTACGATATCAAGGACATTGCAGTGTTGGGCTTTCCAGCCGAGGGTATCACGGACATGGGTTGGGTCTGAAACCAGTTCCGGAGGGTCTCCCTCGCGTCTTGGACCATAGCGGATAGGAACCTTTTTTCCGGTGACCTGTTCTGCTGCTGTAATGATCTCTTTGACGGAAATACCTTTTCCGGTGCCGAGGTTGCATTGAATCGATTCGTCCTTGGTTAGGATGTGCTCAAGGGCAAGTCCGTGAGCGGAAGCGAGATCGTCGACATGAATGTAGTCACGGATACAGGTGCCATCTGGGGTTGGATAATCCGTGCCATAGACTTCAAGGGTATCAATTTCGCCAGTGATAGCCATTAAGACCCGGGGGATGAGATGACTTTCGGGATTGTGATCTTCTCCTATCAGGCTGTCTGCGGAGCAACCGCTTGCGTTGAAGTAACGTAGGCAGGCAGAACGGAGATTCCATGCTCTTTCGCAATCGCGGAGGATTTGCTCGACCATGAGTTTGCTTTGGCCGTAGGGATTGATGGGATTTTGAGGATTCGATTCATCAATCGGAATTTTGGTAGGAGTGCCGTAAGTGGCGCAGGTAGATGAAAAGACGAAGGCTTTGCAGTCATTTTCCTGCATGACTTGAAGGAGCGCAATAGGCTCCGCAGTGTTATTCCAATAATATTTGAGAGGATTTGTCACGGATTCGTCGACATAGGCGTAAGCGGCGAAGTGGATAACAGCCGAGAACTGGTGTTTTTTGAAAAGCTTACGGAGCAGTTTTTGGTCGCCGACGTTGCCAATCACGAGTTCAACTGAAGAATCAACGATAGCGTCTTTGTGTCCAAAAACGAGGTTGTCGAGAACCACAACTCTTTTACCCAAAGCAACCAAATGACGAACGGTGTGAGAACCGATGTAACCTGCACCACCGGTGATAAGGATGGGAAAATCTTTCATGTGATTAAACAAGCAAAGCCTGAGTTAGGCAGAGCTGCAAGCACGGATACCGTTGGGTGGTTTGTAAAATCGAGGGCGAAGTCGAATTTTGTCGAAAACGCCTAAATGACCTGGGTGCAAAATATCTGAAATGATCTTGAATAGATTTAAAGAATGCGTTGTCTATATTTCACTATGAAAGTAAACCGTGTGTTTTTGGTTGCAGCTGCTGCTTCAATGGTTGCTGTAACTGTTCCGTCCTGTATGTATCCTCCGCAATATTCAGGGTCATCCTATTCTTCAGGCTATGGTCATGGATATGGAAGCCGTAGTTTTGCCACCACGCATTTTGTCAGAACAAGTAACTCGCGTTGGGGGTATGATCCTTATGCACGTTGTTATTATGACTACTCAAGGCGTTGCTACTATGACCCATATTTGAACGGATACTATCCAGTGGGTTACCGCCCAGTTTATGTGCATGGGACTCCCCATCCTTATGGATGGAGATCTGGCAGCTCATACATCGCGCCGCCTCGATATGTTCACAATCATAACCTCAATAACTATCAAGACCGTTGCGATCGATATCGTAGTTTGAATACGGATTGGTCTCGAAATATAAAATCCACGACATCATCCCGAAGCTATGATTCAAATCATAATCATTATAATCATTATAATCGTAATTCCAATAGTAGCCAAAACCATCAATCCGGGAACGGTTCATTTTTCGGGATAAGCCAAGGAAATCAGCGTAGCTATGGCGACAATCGAAACCAGAATGCTTACATTAATAACACTCAGGAACGTAGGAATATCGAACCGAGAATGATTGAGCCGAAACAGGAATCGTCGAAATCTTCAGGGAAAGGCAGAGTGAAAAATGAAGACGGAGGTTCTCCATCGAATCACGAGCCCAAACCCAAAAAGGAGCGCGGCGGAAATAATAAAAAACAAGATGCTAATTCTGAAGCGATGCTCCGAGATATTGATGAAAATCGGATGAAGATCTGAGAATTTAGCGATATTTAAACCGAAATTTTCCTACCCTTCGTTTCGGGAAAGACTTTTGGCAACCGGTCTAAACCTAACGAGCAAGTCTCGTTAGGTTTTTTGTGATTGTTCGCCGAATTTTTTTGGAAGCATGAGCAGCCAGAAAAAAACAAGAGTTAGAAGAATTGAAGCTAGGCCCACGTGCAGGAGTTGCACCCAAGAGTAGATGTGAATTTGAGCCATGATGAGGCCAAGCAGCATTTGTGAGAATACGATGCCAAGAACGCCGTACTGAATAGCCGTCGCACCTTGCGGTTGATTTTTTTTTGCGATCCAAAATGCACTGATACTTAAAATCAAGATGAGCCATGAGAAGCTGCGGTGGAAAAGATAGAGCCAAGAAGCTTCAAGTTCGCCGATCCATGTTTCGCGCGGAGAGTTAAGATGAGATTTTGCCAACTCATCGGTCATTTCGCGGATTTGAGCGCCAGTTATCCCCTCGATGATAATGAGGATGAAGAGGGATAAAGTTGTTAGGAAAGCGGGCTTTGATTTGGCAAGTAAGTTGAGACGTGTGGGTTGTTCGCATCCTGCCCATACGCAATAGGTGAGAGTGCATATCAAGAGCATCGCCAATGCAAGGTGCGTGGTGATGACTCCCGGTGCCAAGCCGCTATATACGACTCGTGCTCCCATGACTGCGTTGGCCAGGACTAAAAGCAATGAAGCAAATGATAGCCAAAATATCGCAGGTTGTTGTTTTCTAAAAGAGAACGAAGCGATAAATGATGCGAGAGTGAAAATTCCTACAGGCAAGCTGCAGAGACGATTCATGAATTCTGTCCAAACATGTCTGGGGTTGAACTCATTTTTGAGGCTATCCACCGTGATCGAATCAGGATCGCGCCCCATACGCTCCGCTTTATCCCGAAACTTATCAATCGGAAGTTTTTCGAAATCAACCTGCTCCACATGAGTTGGAGGAATCAACAAACCCCAGCATGTGGGCCAGTCAGGGCAACCCATTCCTGCTCCCGTTACGCGGACAGTGGCGCCCATGAATATCAGCAAGAGAAGAGAAATTAGAGCTACTAGCGTGAGCTTTTGGAAAAGATTGTATTTCATATTCTCTCAATTATCAGAGTCTCAGAAAAACGATTATAAACAGATGTTATGGCTCTTTTGTATTTGTTGACATTTCTTCGGAGTTCGCATGAGGGGTGATCTCGAGGAGTTTTTTTTCAGCAGTGCCTGGAGTTTGCTCTGCTGATATCGCTACGCCAATCCAACGGAACTCCTCACTGCTTTCTAAAATAACTTTCAGAACCATGGTCAGCGGGACGGCGAGTAACATTCCGATAGGCCCCCAAAGCCAACCCCAGAAGACAACGGAAATAACCACCACAAGTGTCGAGATACCAAAGCGGCGACCCACGAGCATCGGTTCGAGGAAATTACCAAGGAAATTATTGATAAGTAAATATCCGCCAGCAACAAGTAAGGCACTTGGGAAGCCCGCAATCAATAATGCGAGAATCGTTGGAGGAACTCCTGCGACAATGGATCCGATGACTGGGATGAAATTAAGAAAGAATGCCAATATGCCCCATAAGATATAAAAATCCAGACCTACAGCCCAGCATAGCAGGCCTGCTAGAAAACCAGTGGCGAGGCTGACGGCGGTTTTGATTGCCAGAAAGCGTTGGATGTCTTTGGTTGCATTGATGATTTTTGCCAAGTTAGGACCTCGTGCTTGGCTGATGGCATCAAGACGTCTTCCGAACATACGTGCTTCACTCAACATGAAAACGAGAAGAATGAGAATAAGGATGGTCGCACCGAAAAACCCGATAACTCGCTCTAAGACATCTGTTCCAAAATCCCAGATTTTTTCAAAACGGATGTTCTGTAGGTTTGACAGATTATTATTCACTGCTTCATCAATCTTTTGCTGAGCATTGATGACTCCGTTTTCTCTAAGCGTATCAGCTAATGATTTGGAAACATCACGAATTTGGGTGGAAAACTCGGCAGAGTATTTACTGTTCCATTTTTCCTGAAGATCACCAACGAGAGTGACTGCGAGAACTGCCAAAGCAGCAAGAAACACGAAGTCCACCGCCACTGTTAGAATCACCGCGATGGGGGCCGGAACCCTTTTTTTGCGGAGGAAATTGAGCATGGGAAAACTGATTGTAGCTACAAATGCTGCGACCAAAATAGGGAGAAAAAAATCTTTTGATTCTCTGAGGCCGGCAACGACAATAATCAGAGCCGCAAACATCAACAGGGCTTTCCCGGCTTTAATTTTATTTATCTCTGAAGGGCTTGACATGGATAATTAGATTAATAGAGCAGTTGTTCGGAGTCGCAACTTAAAACGTGCAATATTAAGTCGATTACGAAAAAACGCCCACCTCAACAGAGGTAGGCGTTTTGGGCGGTTATGATTTTTGAAAACGGATTATTTTGTAGCCTGAACCTGAACTGGCTCATTAGCTGGAGCGGCCTCGATTTCCTGGAATTTCGGAAGCCGGCGTAGTGGTGGTGTTTTTGAGTCACTTGTGCAACAGCCGCATGAGGAGAATAGAATAGTGACGACACTTACGAAAGATAGAACGAACAGTCGGAACATAACGGATTGTGGTTTGCGTTAAAGGGATATTTAAAAAATGTTTGAAGGAATATAGTAGCTTCACTCACATAAAATCAAGAGTGGAGCTTAGATCTATTTATTTAGCAGGTTTTGTATATTTAGCTGCTGGAGGACCAGCATTTGGGCAGCATGAAGCTGCGCAGAATGCGGCAAATGCAGCAACGGTAGCGATTTTTATGATGTTCATAGTTGATGTGGTGTTGGTTAGGTTATCAAATAATATTATTTGATAACTGCGAGACTAACTTCCGTTCGCATTGCTGCAAGGTAAAATAATGCATGGGATGAGTTTCGATTGAAAAAATGGGAATGTGAGTTGACCCTTAAGCTTATAAAATCTAGATTTTTTGGATGGGGGTTGAGCGTTTATCTAAACCATTCTTGGAGGCTTGGCTGCGTCGGACTCGTAAGCAATTGTCAGGCAGTGGTAGAATTTCCGAGTTAGCTTGGATATTGGCCAAGGATAAAATTGAGTATTCTCAGAATGATTGGCGCATGAAGTTACAAGCGATTTTCCAAGGGAACGAGGAGCCTACCCTGGAGATCCTTACCCAGATCGATTCATTGCTAGCAAAGCCTTCTAGACGGGCGGTTTCACTGAAATCGGAGGATTTTCTGATATAGCAATTTATTCCACGGGCTTAGCGCGAGGTGGTGCTTCTTCGTCTACTGGGGTGGCGCGTGGGGGATTCTGCTCAATGGGTTGGGCACGCAAGGGTTGATCCGATGGAGTTGATGGATCGTATGGAATAGCACGTGGGGGAGTGGCAGGGTTTGGAGGGAGATTGTTTTCGTCAACGGCTTGTGCCTTAGCTGGGTGGATGGGGCATAGATCGGCAAGGCCAGGTGCGGTGTCTGCAGGGACTTGATCGAGATAATTTGTGCCTGCGGCATGGCATCCAGCCGTGGCACGTTTGCCGGAGAGACGGCATGAATCAATTGATACAAGTTGGATTTTGCTATGTAAATCGCCAGCCTTATAACCGAGCCTATCCGCGGTTTTCATGATATCGACCCAAACGGGCAGGGATAGCGTGGAGCCATAGCCACCGCTGATGGTCTTTTTTGGAGTGTCAAAGCCGACCCAGACCGCGCACGTGAGGGAGGAGGTATAGCCGGCAAACCATGCATCTTTGAAGTCGTTGGTGGTTCCGGTTTTGCCTGCGGCTGGTTTATCGAAACCAAGGGTTTTCATGGAGGCTGCAGTTCCAGTGGTAGCAACTTCTTTGAGGATTTTTGAAACGGACCATGCTGAGCCTGTGCTGGCGGCTTGGTATGGAAGGTCGGGCGTAGCGTAGAGGATATTGTTAGATTTATCTCTGATTTCGGATATGAGAAAGGGGCGGTGGCGGACGCCGTCGTTAGGGAAAATGGTGTAAGCTGTGGCAACTTCCCATGGGCTAGCCTCCCACGAGCCTAGAAATGAAGCAGGATTTTCTGGCATGGCTTTTCCGAAGCCTGCAGTTTTTGAGACATCTTTGACTTTTGCAACACCTGCGTAATTGCCTACTCTAACAGACATGGTATTGCGGGATCGGATAAGGCCGTAAGAGACGGGATGCATTCCGCCGAATTTTCGGTCAGAATTGCTAGGCTTCCAGTTGGGGGCGCCTTTGATTTCTCCATAACGGATAGGACCATCGGAGATCTCCGTGTCAGGTCGCATGCCCTTATCAAAAGCAGCAAGGTAGACGAAAGGTTTGAATACCGAGCCGATCTGTCTGCGTGCTTGGATGGCGCGGTTGAATTTTGATTCACTGGCATCACGTCCTCCGACAAGTGCGAGCACGCAACCTGTTTGGTTTTCAATGAGTACAGCAGCGCCTTGGATATATTCGGGTTCATTGGCTTTGCGATAAGCTTCGGGAAAGTTCTGCCATGTGGCTCGCGTTTGGTGGCGATATCCAGAGAGCCGCTCGGTTTCACGAAGTTTTTTATCCAGGGCGGCTTCGGCAATATTCTGGAGGCGTTGGTCGATTGTGGTGATAATCGTAAGACCGCCGAGTTCGATGTTTTCTTTTTCAAGAATGATTTCGAGATCCCGGTTGATGGCGTCCATGGCATAAGACTCATCGGGGTTACGACGCCATGCAGGGCGCACTTTGATAGGTTCTTTTTTTGCCGCTTCGGCTTGTTTTTGCGTGATTTTATCGGCGGCTACCATCCGAGCCAAAGTGGTGTTGCGTTCACGTTCAGCGGCTTCCATCGAGCGGAAGGGATTGAATGCATCTGGACCGCGTACGATGCCAGCGAGCAGGGCGGATTCTGAGAGTGTGAGTTCGGATGGATGTTTTTCAAAATAGATACGTGATGCCTCGCCTATGCCTTTGATCTGTCTACCCCAATTGATTTGGTTGATATAAGCTTCCAGAATACGGTCTTTCGACATCGTGGAATTGATTCGAAATGCGATGGCGATTTCAAGGCACTTGCGATCGAGTTGCATCAGCAGGAGATTGAAAGCGTCCTTCCGGTTTTCTTCGATCATTTCGCGCGCCTTGAGATTGAATACATCGGAAGCAAGTTGTTGGGTGATCGTGGAGGCACCTTCTTTTTTGCCTTCGAGATTTTTCAGGGAAGCTCGGCCGATGCCGATGAGATCGATCGCACCGTGCGAGTAGAAGCGTTCGTCCTCTCGCGCGAGAATGGCTTTGCGGAAATCTTCCGAGACATCACTTAGCGGGACGATTGAGCGTTTTTCACCATGGATGCGCCCGATTTCCTGTCCATTTCGATCAAGAATAATAGTTCGTTCAGGCATCTTGTTGATGCGGTTGAGATCGTATTTTGCTGAGCGCCAACCGTAGAAGAATGCGAGAATGATCAGTGTGCAAAGGCCTGCGATGGCAGGGGTCCCGATTGTTAGAATCACAACCCGTTTGAAGCCGGTAAAGCCGCGTGTGAGATAGAAAAACAAGTGAAAAGGCCAAAACAGCAGGATGGAGATCAGGCTGGGCCTGCCTCGTGATGACGATGATTTCGCACGCGGTCGGTTGGTTGATTGCTTGCGGCTTGCCATTGGTATGCCGAAAGATACGCATTTTTTAATATAGAGGAAACCTTAACTTTACATGTTTCCGAAGTTTTTTAGAGGCAGAAGCATTTCAGGGTTAGGAGTCAGAAAAGTTAAATTCACCTAGACGAATCAGCTGTATGGTGTCGATTGTTTGGTAATGAGAACTTTTTGTACCATTCTGATCAGTGGTTGGGCTTGTATTGGATTACAGGCAGCGGAGCCGGTGAAAAGCGTTGAGGAGTTATTGAAGCTCGAAAAACAGGTGAAGGCAGTTGCTGAAAAGGCGATACCGGCAACGGTTGCGCTGGTCTCAAATGGCACGGGTTCTTCGGGATCCGGAGTGATCGTAAGCAAAAAAGGTCTAATTTTAACCGCGGCTCACGTGATTCAGGGATTGAAGGAAGTGGATGTTTTTTTCCCGGATGGCAAAAAATGGCAGGGCAAAGTGCTGGGTGCGAATTTCTCCAAAGATATCGGAATGGTCCAAATGGTCGATGCCGGACCATGGCCGTTTGTGGAATTAGGTGAATCAAAACCGTTGGAGGCCGGAGATTGGTTAGTGGCGTTGGGGCACTCCACAGGATTCGATCCCGCGCGGACTCCGCCTGTTCGGTTTGGTCGACTGATGTCGGATGGTCCCGGAAATTATTTTACCTCGGACTGCACGCTGATCGGGGGGGATTCTGGAGGTCCCTTGTTTGATCTCAAAGGCAAATTAGTGGGAATCAATTCTTCAATCGGGTGGTCATGGAAAAACAACAATCATGCAGGAGTAGATGGTTTTCGTGAGGACTGGGAGCGTTTGCTTGCGGGAGAAACATGGGGGGCTTTACAAATGAATCCCTTGGCAAATCCCGAGACCCCTGTGCTCGGGATTGTAATGGGAATGCGTGATGAAGGGCTAGGTGTTAGAGTTCAGAAAGTAGAGCCAAACTCTCCAGCAGCTGCAGCAGGAGTTAGGGTGGGTGATACCATAGTTGCCGTAGATAATGAGCCTGTCATAGGTGGTGCTGAGTTACAGCAAGTATTGATCAAAAAGGAAGTGGGAGATCTTGTTTCGCTCGGACTGATGCGTGGACAGGAAAAACTCAAGATCGATGTGGAGTTGGTGAAACGGGAGGAGCTTTTCAAAGTAAAATAATACGATGCAAGGATTAGGAAAAAGCATACTCATCTTAGGATTGCTTGGCAGTGCTTTTGCAGAGCAAGAGGATGTGCCATTGATGCGGCCAGATGAAGAGAAAATCATAGAAACTCAGAATATTGCATTTAATGAGGTGGTTGGTGAAACTCTTGCTGCAGCTGCGAAATCGACGGTTCGTATCTGGGGTAAGCCTGTCCGATCCAGAAAAGCGGAGATGCTTGCTTACGGTATGGTGGTTGGTGATGGAAAGATTTTAACCAAGTGGAGTGAAGTCGAGCGCGCTGAAGATTCGTTGTATGTGCAATCTGGAAGCGAGGAGTCTTTTAAAGCTGTTGTGGCGGGGGTTTTCAGTGAAGAAGATCTCGTTTTGTTAGATGTTTCGATGCCGCATGGGGATAAGCGTGAACTAAGTCATATTCTAGTTCCCGCAAAATTTTCCGAAACCGAATGGAGCTACGGTCGATTTGTGTCCGCACCTCATGCCAATGGCAAGTTGGCGGGTTTTGGCGTGGTGAGTGTGTTAGAAAGAAATCTGCGTGAGACGGATCGCGCGCATTTGGGGATTTTGGCAGATCAAGATTTCAAAGGTAAAGGCGTGAAAATTGCGACAGTACAGCCAGAGCATGGTGCTGCGGAAGCAGGTATTCAGTCTGGTGATGTCATTATTGATATCGATGGCAGGGAAATTTCAGGTCTCGAGGAATTGAGAAATGCACTCACCAACAAGCAACCGGGTGACATCGTGAAATTAAAAGTCGAAACAGCCGGGAAAGAGCGCACAGTCGAGGTTTTGTTAAGTAATCGTCCAGTTTTTGGTGAGTTTTCCCTCGATCGCCTGACTCAAATGGAGCGCATGGGAGGTGAGGTGAATATGGTTCGCGGTGAATTCTCAAAAGTGGTTCAAAGCGATATGAAAATTCAGAACAACCAAGTTGGCGGGCCAGTGGTGGATCTGGAGGGGAAAATCGTAGGGATCACTCTTGCGCGTGCGGATCGGACTCGGACGTATTTGATGAGTGGGGCTGCGGTAAATGAAATTTTGAAGGGCAAATCTGAAACCGTTGCCGAGGCGCGAGCAAAGATGGAGCTCAAGCGCCAGAAGTTGGCGGATCAGCGCCGACAATTGATGCCGAGAATGCGCTTGCCACAAAAGCCTATGGACCGTGACCGTGCGGAGAGGCATATGAGCGATCTGGAGCGTCTGCTAGGGCGGATCAACCGTGAATTGGAGACGCTGGAAGGACGCAGATCCCGATAGTTTTTCAATTTCATCCATGACTTGGTTGCGTTCCGAGCGGGAACACGTGTATCTTTGACTGCGATGAGCGAGAAGGAATTTTTCTACCAAGATCCGTTCCCATTGGGTGCGGATGACACCGAATATGAATGCATTCACGAGGGCATGGTTGAGACGGCCCAATTTGAGGGAAATGAAATTCTCAAGATAAAGCCGGAGGCATTGAGTTTCTTGGCGGCAGAAGCGTTCAAAGCAATCAATTTCAAACTCCGCAGTAGTCACCTCGCACAGGTCGCGGCGATCTTGGATGATCCCGAGGCATCCGATAACGATCGTATGGTTGCGCTGATGCTTTTGAAGAATGCGGAGATCGCGGCGCGCGGAATCTTACCCGGATGCCAAGATACCGGCACAGCGACCGTGATTGGCAAAAAAGGGCAAGGCGTTTGGACGGGTGTCGAGGATGCGGAGTTTTTATCCAGAGGCATTCACAAAACCTACACCGAGGAAAACCTGCGTTACTCACAGACGGCTCCGCTCAACATGTATAATGAGGTCAACACCAAAACCAATCTTCCCGCTCAAATCGATCTCTATTCCACGACGGGTTCTGAATACAATTTCCTTTTCGTCAGCAAGGGTGGGGGATCAGCTAACAAAACCTTTCTCTATCAGGAAACCAAAGCCCTGCTGAATCCCAAGCGCTTGAAAGAATTCTGCATCGAGAAAATGCGCTCGCTCGGCACCGCAGCCTGCCCGCCTTATCATTTGGCTTTTGTCTTCGGTGGCACATCGGCGGAGAACAATCTCAAGACGGTCAAAATGACCTCCACCCGTTATTACGACAGTTTGCCAACCTCTGGAAACGAACACGGACAAGCGTTCCGCGATCTTGAGTTGGAAAAAGAACTTCTGCAATGCGCCCGCGAGATCGGGATCGGTGCGCAGTTCGGCGGTAAATATTTTGCGTTGGATGTTAGAGTTGTTAGACTGCCACGCCACGGCGCATCGTGCCCTGTTGGAATCGGGGTCTCCTGCTCGGCGGATCGCCA
>JBILAN010000086.1:0-10573 GCA_044354135.1 Luteolibacter sp. | reverse complement strand
TGATGGGTTGTTACCGTGATTTCCGTTTGAAATCATCCGTCTTGAGAGCTGCGGATCACCGCAGCAGTCCAGAGCCTGCGGCGCATGAAAAGCAAGGGACAGGAATGTCCCGTCTCCTCAATATCTTTGGCGATAGGGACAGACCCTTTTTGGCGGCTTCAATCTTAAAGGCAGGGACAACTCGCCGCAGGCTTTGGACTGCTGGGATTATTCCCAGCTTTTGGGTTTTGTGTGGATGATAGTGGTGATGGGTTGTTACCGTGATTTCCGTTTGAAATCATCCGTCTTGAGAGCTGCGGATCACCGCAGCAGTCCAGAGCCTGCGGCGCATGATAAGCAAGGGACAGGAATGTCCCTTCTCCTTAATATCTAATCACTTAATATCTAATATCCCTCTCCACAAACGCTTCCGAAGAGTGGTTGGAGAGTGATCACCCCAGATTCGTGTAAACCGCCTGGACATCATCGTCGTCCTCGATTTTATCTAACAGGTTTTCGACATCTGCCATCTGGGCTTCGGAGAGTTCGATGGGTTGGGTGGGGACGCGTTGGAGGCCGGATTTGGTGGCGGCGATTCCTTGGGCTTCGAGAGCGGAGGTCAGACTGGCGAAGGAAGTGTATGCGCCAAAAAGGGTGACGACGCCTTCGTCGACGGTGAGTTCTTCGAGTCCGGCATCGATGAGTTCGAGTTCTAACTCTTCGAGATCTCTATCAGTAGGGACGGGGAACTCGATGACCGTTTTGCGTTCGAACATGAAATTCAATGAACCGCTCGGAGCGATCTCTCCGCCGTTTTTTCCGAGGATGACTTTGAGATTTCCGACTGAGCGGTTCGTGTTGTCAGTTGCGCATTCGATGACAAACAACGAGCCGTGCGGGCCTTTGGCTTCGTAGTATACTTCCGTGATTTCGGAAGCGTCTTTGCCTGCGGCGCGTTTGATCGCGTTCTCTATGTTATCTTTGGAAAGGTTAGCGGCTTTGGCATTTTGGATCGCCACGCGGAGCGGTGCGTTGGATTCCGGATCTGGCCCGCCGTTTTTCGCGGCAAGCGTGATCGACTTCGCCAATTTAGGGAAAATTTTCGACATCGTCGCCCACCGCGACTCTTTAGCTCGCCGTCTGCACTCAAACGCTCTTCCCATGGTCGTAGGATCAGTTGGTCACGCGCATTGGCATGAGGACGTAGAGGAAAGAACCTTCGATGCGGATGACACCTGGGCTCATTTCATCGATGAGATCGAGATAGATGTTGTCGGTATCGAGCGCGCGAAGCGGGGCTTGCAGGAACTCCGGATTGAAAGCGATTTGCATGTCCGGTCCGCTGTAGCTGACTTCGAGTGTTTCCTGGGCTTCGCCGACATCGGGTGAATTTGCGGAAACTTCGATTTGGTTTTCCGAGAAAATGAGTTTCACGGAATTCGATTTATCGGAAGAGAGGAGGGAAACGCGGCGGACGGTTTCGAGGAGTTGCTCACGGGAAATGACCACGCGCTCGTTGCTGTCGCCGGGGATGACCTGGCGGTAGTTCGGGTAGTTGCCCTCGATGAGTTTGCTGGCGAGCAAGGTGTCGCCGACGGTGAAGGAAATCTGGCTGTCGCTGAGTTTGACTTCGACTTCGCCGGTATCTCCTAACAGACGTTGAATTTCCTGAACCGCTTTGGAAGGAATGATCACATCGGTTTCGTGTGAAGCAGGGAATTCGAGATCCATATCGGCCATGGCAAGACGGCGGCCATCGGTTGCAACCAAGGCCAACTTGCCACCGCGGAAAGAAGCGAAGATACCGTTGAGCACGTAGCGTGTCTCGTCGGTGGAGATGGCGAATGAAGTTTTCTTCAAGCCGTTTTTCAATTCCACTTGTGGGATTTTGAAAGTCTTTGCGCCTTCGAAGTTAGGAAGGGGAGGAAACTCGGAATCGCTGAGGCCGATGATTTTGAAAGTGGATGGGCCGCTTTTGATCGTTGCGTAGTTTTTTGAATCGACCGTGACTTCGACTTCGCTGGAAGGAAGTTCGCGCACAATGCTAACAAGACGTTTCGCAGGAAGCGTGGTGGCGCCTTCTTTATCGATGCTGGCCTCAACTGAGCCGGTGATGCCTACATCGAGGTCGGTCGTGGTGAAAATCAAACGACCGCCTTTTGCGACGAGTAGAACGTTGGAAAGAATGGGCAGGGTGGTCCGTGAACTCACCACGTGCTGAACTTTTTGCAAACCTTCCAGGAATACTTCTTTGGAGATACTGAACTTCATAAGTGGGGCAACATTGCTATGTCTTGGGATGAGTTTCTTTTTTCGCCATGTCTTGGCAAGCTTTCAGTCACGAGAAATCCAGAAATCTTTCAAAGCTACCGCAAGATGTGGGTGGGTATCTACAAATCGCCACATTTTGTGGTTCGGGCGAACTTCTCGAAGGAAATTTCAATCCGTAGAAATTTCGTCTCGCCCCCGAGGGTGCCAGCTGACTAGTTTCCCGCATGAACCGCTACCTGCCTCTGGCATTGTTCACCTTATTGGTCGTCGTATTTCGCTGCATCGGCAGTGCGTATCCGGAATCTTTCCCAAATTTCCAACCGCTCGCCGCGCTATTCTTCTGCGGCGCGCTCATGGCGAAGGATTGGCGGGGTTGGGCGATTCCTATCGCAGCCTGGCTGGTGACATATCCGGTGAATGCGATCATCACAGGAAATCTGCATTTTCTAGAGCCGGCGGAATTCATCACCACCGCAGTGGCATTTGGAGTGGTTTTCTTCTTTGGGAAATCGCTGGCGCCAAAACACTTCGCGACCACTCTCGCGGGTGCCGTGCTTGCGGCCTTGATTTTCCATCTGATCACTAACCTCGCCGCATGGATCGGCAGCCCGATGTATGCAAAAACTTTCGAGGGTGCGATCCAATCTCTCTGGACCGGAGCACCCGGCAGTCCAATCCCCTCATGGGTTTTCTTGAGAAACATGGTTGGTGCAAATCTCATCTTCACCGCCATTTTCCTCTCGGCACGTTTCGCGCTTCCGAGTTTTTCTCCTGCGCCAGCAACCGCTCAAGCGAGATAAAACTTGCCGCGCGTCTCCGCTACCTCTACGCAGCAACCGATTTCACCAACTGAACTCTCCACATGTCCGCTCTGAACTTCGCCAACTCGCCCATCAACCAGTCCCTTACTCCAGAGAGAAAAATTGAACTCTACAGTCAGATGGTTCGCATTCGTCGCTTTGAGCAGACCGGATTGCAATACTATCAGGGCGGAAAAATCGGAGGCTTCCTACATCTTTATATCGGGCAAGAATCTGTCGCCGTTGGCACGCTTTCACTCTGTGGCGAAAACGATCACAATATCACCGCATATCGCTGCCATGCTCATGCTCTCGCTTCTGGTATGAACATGAACGAATGTATGGCCGAGCTTTTTGGTAAGCAGACAGGTTGTTCAAAAGGCAAAGGAGGCTCGATGCATTTCTTTGCGCCGGATAAAAATTTCTGGGGTGGTCACGGTATCGTTGCTGGCCAGACTCCACTCGGACTTGGCCTCGCTTATGGGCTCAAATATCTCGGCAAAGAAGGCTGCTGCCTTTGCTTCCTTGGTGATGGTGCAGTTAACCAAGGTGCTTTCCATGAGTCGCTAAACATTGCCGCTCTCTTCGAAATTCCTGTCATTTACGTAATTGAAAACAACGGTTACTCCATGGGCACCTCTCAAAAACGTTCCTCTTCATACACCGGATGCCTTGCCCAACGCGCCGAAGCTTACGCCATCGAATGGGATGTCATTAATGGCTCTGATATTTACGAAGTACGCGCCAAAACCCAAATCGCTATCGAACGTGCACATAAACAGCAAAAGCCTACGGTTCTTGAGATCGATACGTATCGCTACTACGGCCACTCCGTCGCCGACTCCAAACACAAGGGTGGCTACCGTACACCTGAGGAGATCGAGGAATATAAGAAAAGCCACGATCCTATCAGTGTTTTTCGCAACAAACTCATCGAGGAAGGAATCCTCAATGACGAGCTGATAGATCAAATTAACAAAGATGCCAAAGCAGAGGTAGCCGCTGCCGTGCAGTTTGCGGAAGAATCCCCAGCTCCAACCATTCCAGACATCTCAACTGATGTTTACTGGGAAACCGACAACCAAACCGAGGCGTCAAAAATCGGCCATCACTTCTTCGCCTAATTTCTTCCTACCCAATATCCAATTTCTCTATCTCTAATCCCTTTTCTAACATGCGCACACTCACATACCGTCAGGCTCTCCGTGAAGGACTCGATGAAGAACTTGCCCGCGATGAAAATGTCGTCCTGATGGGCGAGGAAGTTGCCCAATATAATGGCGCTTATAAAGTCACCGAAGGTCTTTGGGATAAATGGGGTGACAAACGCATCGTCGACACCCCAATTTCCGAAGCGGGTTTCATTGGTATGGGCATAGGCGCATCCATGCTAGGTGTGCGCCCAGTGATGGAGCTGATGTTCTGGTCTTTCCACTCGGTTGCTTTCGATCAACTCGTCAACAACGCCGCCTGCGTGCGCTACATGTCCGGTGGTCTTTGCCACTGCCCCATCGTGGTTCGTGGTCCTGCGAACGGCGGCACCAACGTTGGCGCCACTCACTCACACATCCCCGAAGGTTTGTTTGCAGCGTTCCCCGGTCTGAAAGTTTGTTCGCCAGCCACTCCAGCCGATGCCAAAGGCCTCATCAAAGCCGCGATCCGCGATAACGATCCCGTCTATTTCATGGAGAACACCTTGCTCTACGGAAACGTCGGCGAAGTGCCGGATCCCGCGGATGGCGATTTCGTGATCCCTCTCGGTAAAGCCGATATCAAACGCGAAGGCACAGACATTTCCCTCATCGCACACGGTCGCTCGGTCATTCACTGTTTGGCTGCTGCTGAAACTCTTCAAGCCGACCACGGTATCAGCGCTGAGGTTCTCGACCTCCGCTCGATCCGTCCGCTTGATATCGATGCCATCCTTGCCACGGTCGCAAAAACCCACCGCGTGGTATTGGTCGATGAGTCCAAACCTTTCGGCGGTGTCTCCGCGATGGTTTCCCATCTCATCCAGGAACACGCCTTCGACGAGCTCGACGCCCCGATCAAACGCGTCTGCACCATCGATGCTCCGGCGATCTACTCCCCACACATCGAAAACGAGCAACTCCCGAACCCAAAACGGATCGTGGAGAAAGTGCTTTCGATGATCTAAATAAGTCCTTGCACGCGTTATAACATTCGTTATACTGCGCGCATGGTTACGACCGTCAAAATCACTTCCATCGGCAATTCCGCAGGCATCATCTTGTCTAAGGAGCTCATGGAAAAGCTGCGTGTGGGAAAAGGTGATACTCTGACCGTCACGGAAACTCCTGACGGGTTGAGTTTGAGTCCTTATAATGAAAAAATCGCCCGTCAGATGGAAGTTGCGGAGCAAGTGATGCGGAATAACCGCAATATGTTACGTAAGCTCGCCCAGTAGATGAAAAAATCCCCCCCTAACTCATCGGATGAATCACGAACCTGAATGGCTAGAGGAGGCGACGGTGCGCTTCTTTCACCAGCGCCAACTCGCAGAGCATGGAGGGATCAGTGGAATTAGAGATGATAACATGTTAATGTCCGCATTGGCAAAGCCTCAACAGCTCTGGCACTATGGCTCGCCTCCGCCAGATATTTGCCAGTTAGCGGCTTCCTATGCTTATGGATTAGCTATGAATCATCCATTTCTCGATGGCAACAAGCGCACTGCGGCAATTGCTTGTGAGACATTCCTCATTCTAAACGGCAGGGGATTTATCATTGGTGAAGAAGAAAAGTATCATGTCTATCTAGCTCTCGCCGCAGGAGAAATTTCAGAAACTGAATTCTGCATCTGGTTGCGTGAGCATACTGTGGTGCTTTGAGTGATTATTTCATTTTTTCCTTTGACTCCGACCCTCAAATCATGAAAACACATCCCCGCACAAATGAGACTGAGTCTCATTAAAGATAAAAACGAATATGAAACGGAGCAAAACGAAGCGGAAAATTGGTGAATGGATGAGTGGAGTGACGCTGGCTGGAATGGTGGTGGGGAGTATGGCAACGGCGCAGGATGCGTTGCAGACTTTGGAGCCATTGAAAGTGGTGGGTAGCGAAGAAGAGTTGTTCAAGTTGCTGGGATCGGGAGCGTTTGTGGGGGCGAAAGAGATCAGTGAGGGTGGGCATACCGATATTGGTAAAATTTTAGCCAAGGTTCCGGGTGTGTATGTACGGGATGAGGATGGGTATGGAAATTTTCCCAACATTTCGTTGCGCGGAGCGGACGGTACGCGGAGTGAGAAGCTGACGGTTATGGAGGATGGGATATTGACCGCGCCATCGCCTTATTCGGCACCGGCGGCCTATTACTCGCCGAAGCCAGCCAGGATGTCAGGGATTGAGGTTTTAAAAGGTTCGAGTCAGGTTCGTTACGGTCCGCATACGACGGGTGGGGTGATCAATTATCTTTCGACGGAAATTCCGGATGAGCAGAAATTTTATTCACGCACGACGTATGGCACCGACAACACCTTTTTCAACCATACATGGTTTGGTGATACGAAAGAAACCGAGGCGGGAAAAATCGGTTACTTGTTAGAAATACATGGTCAGACCAGCGATGGCTTCCGCAAGGTTGATGGCAGCAATCAGGATACGGGATTTGATCTGGTAGAGCCGATGTTGAAAATGTTTTTGGAACCGAATACGGCGCTCAAGCAGAGGATCGAGTTCAAAGTGGGTTATTCGGATTTGGATTCGAATGAGAGTTACACGGGACTCACCGAAGCGGATCTCGCGGCAAATCCGGATCATCGATACGCGGCGACTCAGTTTGACCAATTCACTTCCGAGCATTGGAGAACCTACGTGAAATGGATTGCTGAGCCGAGCGATGCGCTGCGTTTGGAGTCGGCGGTCTATTACAACCAATTCAGCCGCGAGTGGGATAAGTTGGATCAGGTGAACGGAACCGCATTGCATCGGGCGTTATTAAATCCGGGTCTTGTTAATACATTGAATGGCACTGCGGCGGGGACGATACGCACCACGAACAACCTGCGCGATCACGAAGGTTATGGTTGGCAGAACCAAGCGAACTTCAAATTCGAAACGGGCAAGATCACTCATGATTTGGCGGCGGGCATCAGGTTTCATTACGACAGGCAGGATGCGAACAGGTTGCGTTCGACTTATGTTGCGGATGGAGCAGGAAATTTTACTCCTGGTGCGCCGGGTGCATTAACCTTCAATGGAATCAGCGAGACCTTCGCGACAGCGGTGTTTGTTGAAGACGAGATCAAAGTTGGTAAGCTGACGCTGCGTCCGGGGGTCAGATATGAGTGGTTGGATATGGATTTTACGAATTCTGCGGGCACTCAGTTTTCTGGAAATGAAAACCTGTTCACGGCAGGTATTGGATCGAGCTATGAGTTGACGGATAGCAGTACGTTATTTTCCGGAATTTATCAGGGAGTTGCGGCTCCAGGGCCGGAATCGTATCTGGTTACAGGAACTGAGAATGAAGAGAGTTTGGGCTTTGAGCTGGGCTACAGATATCGCAAAGATAGTTTCAATGCTGAGATCATTGGATTCCTAACAGATTTCAGCCAGTTGATTTCCACCGATGCGGGATTTGGATTTACCAACACCAGTCAGAACGCCGGTGAAGCCCAAGTCTACGGCTTGGAGAGTATTGTGCAATACGATCCGGGTGTGGAGCATGGTCTTGCTTTCGGCTTGCCGATGTATGTGAGCGCAACTTACACCGTTGCAGAATTCACAGGAGCCAATTTGGTAGCTGGCGGTGGTGATGGGGTTTACGCCGGTGCGCGTGACGGCAATCAAATTCCCTATATTCCTGAATGGAAACTTGCTGCTGGAATTGGAGTTTCTGGTGAAAAATGGGAGGTTCGCTTGGATGCGAGTTACATGGGATCGACCTGGGGTTCCGGATTCAACGACGACGTGAATCCGACTCCTTCCATTCGTGATGGAAAAATTCCCGCGCTGTTGTTGTTTGATCTAACAGCCGATTATCAGATTAACGACAACTTCAAATTCTTGGCTGGTGTGTTGAACGTCTTTGATGAGAGGGAAATGGTAAGTCGTATTCCTGAAGGTCCTCGTGCAAACGCACCACGGATGATCTTCGGTGGTATCGAGATGACCTTCTAATTCTTCAACCGTATCGAAGGATGTCCGCCGTGAAGAACTTTGACTTCAATGCCGAGTTCAAGCTTCTGGATCTTCTTGGCAATTTGTCGGCTGGTGTCACAGGCTTTGCTGGTGCAGTAAACGATAACCAATTTGCTTTCAGCGATTTTTGAAAACGCATCGGCCTCCATCTTGTTGGCATCTTCGCTGGGGTCGAGGTTCCACAAGATGGAATTTGGATAACCATTTTTCTGCCATTCGTTTCGCGTGCGGGCATCAATCCAGAGTGCGTTCTCTGGGACTTGCTCGAAACAAATTTCGTCCGCTTTGATGGTGGCGGGATCGCAAATCGGAACGGGAGCGGGCTTGGGATGCTTATCTCTTGCAAACCAGCTGATGCTGGCTGCGGAAGCCGAGATCGCGAGTAGAATTGCGATTTGGAAAACGGACTTCATGGTTATTTTGCCAGACTGACGATCCTGGCGAATCCTTGTTGTCTCTGAAATTTATCGATATCGATATCAGTTTCGATTCCGATCAAGCAAAGCCCTGGGGTGGCGGTGCTTTTGGGAGTGATGCGGACGTCGTAAGCTTTGCCTTCTTCGACAGGGATGATTTCCGAAGTGTAGTTCTCGTTACTTACGGAAATTTTTTTGATGTGAACCGGTTTTTCATAATCGATTTTGACGCGTATGGATTTGGGTTCGGGTTTGGAATTGAGATCCCAACTGAGGGTTTTTGGTTCCAATTCAATGGCGGTTGGGATTTGGATGCGAAAGGTAACTTGTGAGGAGGGTTCTTCATCTGGATCGCCTTCGAGCCAAACAAGCACCTTTTTATCAACCGTGCCTTGGGCGTTTTCGACTTTAAAAGCGACACGCATGACGCCCGATTCACCAGCTGCGTAGGTGGTTTTGCCTGCTAAAAATTCCACAGCGACACAGGTGCATCCAGCATCTGCGTCGCGTATTTTGATGGTCTTTTCGCTGGCGTTGGTAAATTTGAACTCGCGAGTGATTAGTTCTTCTTTGATTCCAGCGTGAGCTTCATAAAGGTCCTTTTCAAATTTCACACTCTCAGCGTGCAAGATGGCTGTTAGAGCAAAAAAAATAGATGCGAATGATTTCATGACGTAAACTATGAAACTATGATTTCTGGGATGTTAGTTCGACCGCGATGATCAATCGCCCGCTACGCCATTCTGGGCCTAGGATATAGAGAGGTTGCCCGCTTTTGAGTGTGACATCGGATTTGAGAACCTTTTTTCGACTCAGCCAGAGATCGATATTCAAGGGCATTTCATTTTTCGATGGAGCTAAACGCGTTTCGAACCGTACGAGAATTTCGTCGGATGGTTTGAGTGGTTGGGACCAATTTTCGTATGATTTGAAAATGGCTTTGGATTCAGAAGCTAAGTACCGATAGTGCTTGAATTGTAAACTTTCTGCGGCACCGAGTTTGGTTTTTGTTTTCTCGGAAACTTTTTCGGCGCGTTGCCCTGCTGCGGTGGGGTCGCCGTTGGTTGCATAGTAAACCGTCACATTGATAGTTCCTATTTCCGCTCCGGCAGGATCGGTTTGAGCGTGTAAAAGCTTTGCCGGGATCGCGAGGAGTGCGACGAGGCATAGGCGGCAGAGGAATGAACGTTTCGATATCATTGGGTTGGTTGTTCAGCGGGTGCTGGATCGAAGGATGCGGTGTTATCGGACTCCTTTGATGTTGGAACGTGGACGGTTTCAGAGAAATCGGTGGAGTCCGGTATGGCGGTAACACCCTTTAATAAAATGACCGTTGCTTTGTTTTTTATTGCGGGCACCCATTCGGCTTGCACTCCATCTTCGGGGGCATACACCAGAGGAGCGACAAGAGTTTCGGTAGGTTTTTCGACAACGATGGGCTGTGGTTTCGCGCCGCTTTGTCTGCCAATTGCAAAGGAAAGCACCATGCCGGCGCAGGCAGCGAGGGGCATAAGCCAAGATTTCCAAAATGAAGCAGAATGGGTCTTCGCGGTTTGTGTGGAGGATGTTTCCATTTCACGAATGCCTTGATTGATTCGGGATAGGAAAAAATCAGGGTAGGGAGGTTCTTCACTGGCAGGGATATTTTGCGCAAGAGTTTCTCGGAATTGACGTAGCGCAAGATGAGCTTTGAGATGTTCTGGATGAGCGACTGCCCAAGCATTCATCTCAGCGAGTTCGGAGCCGCTGAGTTCATCATCCAGCCACATAGCCAGTTTAGTTTCATCGGGATTGGTATTCATCTTTAAGTAGGGTTTGGAGTTTCTGACGTGCGTAAAAAAGTCGGCTCATGACAGTGCCGAGTGAACATTCCATCACGTCTGCGATTTCTTTGTAAGATAGGCCTTGGACATCTTTGAGGATGACGATCTCGCGATGCTC
>JBILAN010000085.1:0-10790 GCA_044354135.1 Luteolibacter sp. | reverse complement strand
TAGCCCTGATCTATTCTATTTTCATCGCCGCCATGACGCGTGCGATTCCAAGCTCGCTGGTATTCATTTTTTCGTCCAAATAGGAGGAACTGGCACCAGCGGAAAGCCATTGCATATGCTTGGAGTTGAGGTGGTTCCTGTCACTCGATTTGAGGGGTCGCGGTGAGTGGTGGTAGTCGAACCGTAGCAATTTCCGCTGGAGGTTTGGGTTCCGGTGGATCTTCCGGATGCGTCACGAAACTGGGTTCGTGAACCGGAGTATGGAGAGTGAGTGGTGGATGCGCTGCCGGTCAAGCGGCTCGCCGCATCGCGGTAAGTGGTTTGGGAGGTTGAAGAGTAAGGATGGCTCTGAGTGGTGGCGGTTCCGGTGAGTCTGCCGCTGGCGTCCCTATAGTCCGTGCGTGCGGTGCTGCTGGTGCCATAGTTGGCGCGGGTCGTAGCGGTTCCGATGATGCGGCCCGAGCTGTCACGGATGACCGCACGCTCGCCTCCACCTGTCTCCTTGTGGCGCTGGATGGTTTGGACGATACGCCCGGAAGAGTCACGAACCACTTCTCGGCAGGTCTGTGCAAAAGATGCATGGGCAAGCGCGAGGGTGAACAGGATGGGAAGCAATGTTGTCTTCATGGTTTTTTTGACTTTGTTTGGAAAAAATTATTCAACGGATTTTTTCAAGAGGAGCATTTAAAGGGGGAATCATTTGTCTTATCTATTTCGGAAAAAAGAAAAAGACGCGCTCGATACCAATCGTCCGGCATGAGGCCCTCCATAGGCCTTCGGATGCGAGAATGAATCCCCTGGAATTCCTCCTCGCTCGAATAGGGCGCGGCATCGTTTTTTGAAAATCGATGGTTCATGAAGTAGAGTAATGAATCGTGAATTTTGAAGATTAGTTGTTAGAAGGAAATCCTCGGAAAAGCATCTTCCAGTCTGGCGTCTTCCAGTCTGGCTTCTGGCGTCTCAAAGTCTTCTGTCTCTTCTATTCCTTCGCTTCCTCTTCTGAGACGATTTCGCTCATGGATTTGTTGTAGTCGGCTTCTTCTTCGAGGCTGCGTTGGGTAGCGCGCATGGCTTTGAGTTTTCGGCTCATGGAGGCGGTGCTATCGCGCATGCCTTTTTCGTTGAGCTGCACGGAGGAGGCCATGGAGCGGTCGATGCCCATCTGTGTTGCGGTGGCGATGGCGTCTTGGTTGGCGGCGAGGAACAGGAATTCCCAGGAAAATTCTTTGCGCTGGCGGGTGATCCTTTGATGGATTTCTTGAAGCGTGTAATGGCTGGATGCGTTTTCGTAGCCGTCGGTGTAAATAGCGATAATGACTTTGCCGGGGCGTTTTTCCTCGGGCTCTGCAGTGAGCTGTCTGCCGAGCATGTCGATGGAAAAGCCGATGGCGTCTAACAGGGCGGTGCTGCCACGGGGGGTGTAGGTTTTGTGATTCAATGCCCTTACCTCCTGCAGCGGGGTGCGGTCGTGGATTTTGTTGAACTCGTCATCGAAGAGCATCAGCGATAAATTCGCATCGCCGGGCGCATCAAGCTGGTCTTGGAGGAATTCATTGAAGCCATCAATAGCGGCTTGCTGGAGCGGCTCCATCGAGCCGGAACGATCGAGGATGTAAACGATTTCGGATAGGTTTTGGTTCATGGATTTATATTTAAGAGTTTGAAGGTCGAAGGTCTAAAGGTCAGAGTTAAAATCGCTGGGGCGATTTGATTCAACCGCACTAGCCCCGACAGAGCGGGGTAAACGGTTCTGGAAATGACTTTGTCATTTGGTGATGGCTCGCGGCCGCTCGCTCAGCTTTGTAGTTCTTAGTTCTTTGTTCCTGGTTCTTGGTTTTTTCATTGAACCGCAGATGAACGCAGATGAACGCGGATGAAGATTTGATTTGTTTGAATTGCTTGTCAGTAAAACCCTAAAGATCTGGCGATCTATCTGGAGCTGAGAGACTTCCAATCCTTGTTTTTCTTCTTATCTGTGTTCATCCGCGTCCATCCGTGGTTTTATTTTTCTTAGACTAAACCACGGGGTCAGACATGGGCGGGGTGACACCTGATTTTGATGAAAAAATTAGCCCATGTAACTCGCCACGGCTCCTAACACGATGCGAATCGAGGCTTTGGTTTGGGGGGTGAGTTCGCGATTCGTTAGGTCGTCGGTGCGCAGTTGATCGATGAGATCGTAGTCGAGATTGCCGAAGCGGAGTTCGACGAAGGTCTGAAGGTCGAAGGTCTGAAGGTCTGAAGGTCTGAAAGTCATTTCTAGAACCGTTTACCCCGCTCTGTCGGGGCTGGTGCGGTTGAGTAAAAATCGCACCAGCGATTGTAGCTCCGACCTTCAGACCTTCGACCTTCAGACCTTTGACTCTTTTTGACGGGGTCGGACACCTACAGGGTGAGACTGCTTGTCAATTTGGATTAATTCATGGACGATTTACCTATGCCGAAAATAGTAGATTCAGGTCGGGCTGGAAAAACCCGAGGTCCGATGGAGCGGATTTATCACATCCACGAGGCGATCACGGATGGGCGGATGCCGAATTGTTCGAGCTTGGCGAAAGAGTTGGAGGTCACGCCCAAGACCGTGCAGCGCGACATCACCTTCATGCGGGATCGGTTGAATCTTCCGGTGGAATACGATGATCAGTTGCATGGTTACCGTTACTCGGCGGGTGTCAGCCAGTTTCCGGTGTTCGAATTGAAAGCGGCGGATCTGGCGGGGCTTTTTCTGGCGCGGCAAGCGATCGAATCCGTGCGCGGGACACAGCTCGAACATACGATGCGTGAGGTTTTTGCAAAACTCACGCGCTCCATCGAGGGTAGCGTGAGGTTTTCATGGGCGGAACTCGATAAATCACTCTCACGCAAAGCCAGCTCGGTGACACAGACGGATCTGAAAGTTTTCGGCAAACTTGCTGAGGCCGTGATGCAACGAACGGAAGTGGAGTTTCTCTATCGCAAGCTCGGCTCAGAGGAATCTGAGAAGCGCAGGATCCGGCCTTACCATTTGGGAGAAGTCGATCAATGTTGGTATCTGATTGGCCACGACTGCGATCGCGAAGGCTTGCGAACGTTTGCCCTGCCGCGTCTCAAAGCGTTGAAGATCAGGAGAGAGCGCTTCGAGGTGCCGAAACATTTCGATGGGGCTGCGTATCTCGGAACCTCCTTCGGCATTTGGACCGACCCCGATAATCCGGATCATCGCCATTGCGTGCGGATCGAGCTTAGCAACTACGCCGCCCGCATGGCGCAAGAGCGCCGCTGGCACCCGAGCCAACAAATTATTCCGCTGAATGAAAAATCCAGCAAAGTGGAAATCCGTTTCGAGGTCGGGCGCATGGAAGAAGTCATGCGCTGGGTGCTGAGTTTCGGTAGTCAAGCGAAAGTAGTCGCTCCACCGGAATTGGTAAAAATGGTTCGCAACGAAGTGAGAGAGATGCAGCGGGGTTGAGCGTTTTGAACTCGGTGTTGGCGATGAATAGGAAGCAGGGAGGCGGTCGAAGGTCTTAAATTCGAAAGTCTAAAAGTCTAAGGTTGAAAGTCCATATTTGAATCGCTGGGGCGATTATGTGAATGAGGGATCCTTTGCTGGGCGTTTGGCTATAAAATCTCAACCGCACCAGCGGTTCTGGCTTTGACTTTCAGACCTTCGACTTTCGACTTCTCTCTTTCGTCCTTCGCTGCCCCGATGCGTTGGGGCTGGGGATATGGTAATGGTCTTTATTTCAGCCGTTTTAGGTTGTTGTCCGCCAGTAGGGTGCGCATCTGGATGATGGCGATTTCGTTGAGTTTGAGCAAGCGCTCGGGTGCTGGGAGTCCTTGGCGGATGAGGACGGAGTTGAGGCTTTCGAGGTTGGTGAGGACGACGAGTTGCTCGAGCGGGGCGTGGTCGCGGATGTTACCTTCCGCATCGGGATGGGCGTCGCGCCATTGTTTCGCGGTCTGACCGAAGAGGGCGACGTTGAGCAGATCGGCTTCATCGGCGTAGATGAATCCGGCTTGTTCTTTGTTCACTGCGGGCGGAATGAGGGTTTCCTTGATGGCATCCGTATGGATGCGGTAATTGATCTTGGCGAGGGTGCGCTGGAGGTTCCAATCGAGCTTGAGGCGGTCGTTTTCCTCGTCCTTGAGGCGCTGGAATTCCTTGATGAGGTAGAGCTTGAATTCTGGGCTGAGCCAGGAGCCGAATTCAAAAGCGATGTCCTTGTGGGCATAGGTGCCACCGTAACGGCCCGCGCTCGCAATCAGCCCCTTGGCCCCGGTCATACCAATCCATTTTTTGGCAGAAAGGAAAAAACTGTTCCGACCAGCTTCATTTCTAATTCCCTCGAATTCGAGGGAATTAAAATCCGGGTTGTTGATGCGCTCCCATATTCCGAGAAAGAGCACGGTATCTTTGTTCTTGAGCCATTGTTCAATCAAGGCACCCGCTCCATCGAAATTCCTCACCATGTCGGTGAGAGAAATATAGTCTCCACCAGGCTGCGAGAGGATGCCGATGCATACTCCTTGAACCTCAATATTCATGCGTTTGGTTTTACTCATGTCTCAAGTTGGGGGGTTGCGGTGGTTTTAAACCTCTCGAAATCGACGGGATTAAATGTGGCAAATTCGCCATAATTAGAAACGATTTTTACCATTTTGTTGACGTCAACAAAATGATCGGAAGTTTTGGAAAATGAAATGGATACGATCATGATTCTCATCTGAAATTAAAGAAGTCGAAAGTCTAAAAGTCTAAGGTTGAAAGTCCATATTTGAATCGCTGGGGCGATTATGTGAATGAGGGATCCTTTGCTGGGCGTTTGGCTATAAAATCTCAACCGCACCAGCGGTTCTGGCTTTGACTTTCAGACCTTCGACCTTCGACTTTCCACTCCTCGCTCACCACGTCGGAAGGAACGTTCCAGCAGAGGACTCGAAGCGGAAATTCTCGCCCGTTTTGTGACGGATGACGATCTTGTGAATCCCGGGTTCGAGTCGGATTTTGTTTTCCTTCAGCGGCTGTCCGTCCACCCAAACGCCGAGGGGAGTTTGAGAAAATTTGAGTGAAACATCCGTGGCTGCGGAAATTTCGAGGCGGGTTCCTGTTAGAATTTCTTTGGCCGCACCGGCGTAGGTTGTTACGTCGGTCGCTAACAAAGTGCCGTTGACCGTGCCGTTGATCAGAGTCCACGCCAGGGCGGGATCGCCTTTTACCGCCGTTTCCGGCATCTTGTCTGCAAGCGGCATGATGGCCCACACTCGCGGGGCACGACTCTTGGTCGCATCGAAGTATCCTTGCTTGCCGAGTTGGGAGAGGAATTTGAAAAGATCGAGTTGCTCTTGCTCTTTCAATCCAGCGATCAGGTTTGCGGGCATCAGGCTGCCGGAATCCGTGCGCTTCAGGATCGCCGAATCCTCCAGCGTCATTTCCTGCCCCGCAGCATCGCTCAACACCACGCTACCACCGCCGCTGCGCAACAACCGACCCATCAAAGTGCGGCCATCCTTGGTCGTGATCACTACCGAGTGATAACCCTCTTTGACCTTCACCGCTGGCAAAAGAATCGACTCCACGAGGTAGTCGAGCGGCGCGCTCGCTCCGATCGAAGTCATGTCAGGACCGACTTTGCCACCGGCGCCACCGATCGCGTGACAAGCGATGCACGCGAGAGCAGGTTGGCGGTAAATCGCTTCCCCGCGAACCGCATCGCCTTTTTCCTCAGCCAGCTTGGCGAGTCTGAGAATGGATTCCGCCGTCGGTCCGCTGACGGCCGCGCCTCCCGCTTGCTGACGCAACACTGCGAGCAACTCGGCATGCTCATCGATGTCCGGCACGGCAGGTAAGTTCAGGGCAGCGACTTTCGAATCGAGCGCCTGTTCGCGAAACGATTTTACCAGTTCGGCAGACAATCCGCTGAGTGAAAGGGCTTTCTGCCAAAACGCACGTGCTTGCGTGAGGTCATCGAGACCTGGGAGCTGCGCACGGATCGCGCCGATTGCAGCAGCGCGGTGATGACGGACAAGCGCGAGGGCGGCGGCGCGTTTCACCTCCGCAGGTGCATCCGAACCTGAGACAGCTGACAGGGCATCGCGTGCCGCATCGTTGGGGAAATGCGAGAGCGCATCGGTGGCCGCCAGGCGCAGGATCGGCGATGCGGATGAATTTGAAGCGAACCCCTTGATGGGTTCTAACAAACCTTCCACCTTTAACGCCCCCGCCAAGCGCAGGGCGGCGGCGGCAGTTTCCGGTGCGGTAGAATTGAACAAGCCTAACAACTTCATCGAATCGCCCTTGAGCTTGACTTGCCGTTGGCTGACAACCCCTTCCAATCCTTTCATGACCGTTGCCGCTGCGGGAGCATCAAACCCTCCATCTAACAGCTGAGCGAATATCGCTGCGAGCATATCCGGATCGGCGGTCTTGATGGCTAGCCCGAGCCAGGGGCCGGAACCGTCGCTAGGCATGGGCTTTGGTATCAGATTACGGATTCCTTTGAGTCCCTTCTCTGCAGGCAAGTTAGCCAAGGCGAAATCCAACGCCCCTTCTCGTCCCGCCAGTTGCAACTTTCCATCTAACAACGCTTTCAACCACTTATCGCCTTGGGTGCGCACGCTCAACCAAAGAGCGTATTCAAGAAAGCGATCCATCGGCTGGCTCAGCACCTGAAACGCCAGATCCATAGTCTCAGCTCCGGGCATTTTTGCAAGCGTCCGCACCGCCTCCAGACGAACCCGTGGATGGGGATCTTTGGTTGCCTTGTCCAACCATACCAGCGCCTGAGCGTCCGGGAGACGACCCAATTGATCTCCTAACAACCTCACTCCTGCTGCCCGAATCCGCCCGTCTTCATCATTCAACACCTGACCTAACAACCCGCCTTCCGATCCATCCACCGGCATGCCGAGTCCTTCGCGCAACCACAACGCAGCCAAGCGCGTGCGACCATCCTTGGCTTTTGCACTCCACGCCTCGATCGAAGCTTTGAATGTCGCGCTCATCTTGCGCTCGACCAGAACCGCCATGGCTGCGTCGCGCTCGTAGCGATGATCGCTGGTGAGCTTTGCCAATACATCGGCATCCTTCGCCTTCGCCAAATTGACCGGCGATGCGATGGCAGGCGCGCCTTTTTTCGTCACTCGCCAGATCCGGCCATGCTCACGATCGCGCCGCGGATCGCGGAAATCAACCTCGCCGTGGTTGATGATGGGGTTCGACCAATCCGCAATGTAGAGCGCGCCGTCCGGACCGATTTTTACATCGATAGGTCGGAAATTCACATCTTTGGTTCGCAATAAATCTCCGGATTCCTGAACGGCATAGCCCGAGCCCTGCTCGCTAACAGAAAAGCGAACGATGCGATGCGCGCGAAAGTCACAGGTGATCATCGACCCCTGCCACTCGGCTGGGAATTGTGGCGACTCAACGATCTCCAAGCCGCAGAATTTCGGATAAGATCCCGGGCTGATACTGCCAAGAATTTTCTCAGCTTTCGCATAGGTGAAATACATCGCTCCTGGGACACCCCAGTTGATTCCGCTGCCGCCTGCGCCATCCGTCATGAAAGACTGGCCATACTTGTCAAACTGATGTCCCCATGAATTGCAGAGCCCGTAGAATACCGTTTCGAATTTTTCCGCCTTCGGATCGAAGCGCATCAGACCACCGCTCCGCAAACGCAGCAAACCGTTGGGGGTCTCCGTGTCGGTGCGGGTGTAGATGCTCTGGTTCATCCACAGTTTTCCATCCGGACCCCGGCGTAGAGTGTGGAGGTTGTGGTGAGTGTCCTCGGTCCCGAAACCGCTGAGCACGCGCCGCATGGAGTCGGCCACGCCATCGCCGTTGGTATCTTTGAAATGCAACAAATCCGTGCTCTGCCCGACGTAGCAGCCGCCGTCTCCCGGTAGAATTGCCGTCGGCATCATCATACCTGAAGCGAACACTTTTGCCGCATCCGCTTTTCCATCTAGGTTTGTATCTTCGAGAACCACGATCTTGTCGTTGGGCGTCTGGCCGAGCTCCACCTGCGGATACGTCTCCGAGCTTGCGACCCACAACCTTCCGCGCTCGTCAAAATTCATCTGGGTCGGTTTGTGAAGCATGGGATTTTCCGCCCACAGCGTCACCTCGTAGCCATCGGCCACTGTGAATTCAGGGTAGGGCTGCTTGGTCTTCGCCGCCACTTGTGAATCGTTGCGGATGGGTGGCGCAGGGACGATCACCTTTTTGGAAAGATCCCGCATCAGAGCGATGCGCCCATCTTCTTCCGTGACCAGATTGTCAAAGGCCAGGATTTCCCCGGCGTTGCGACCCTGCTCGCCTTTCCTGAAACCAAAAATGTAGGCCATGTTGGCGGGGCGCGAGCGATGGAAGAACCATTCGTTCTTGCGTAGGATTGCTTTGCGCAGCGCTCCGGCTTGCTCGCCCTGCTCCCACTTCGCCGCCTTCCAGCCGAGTTCTTTTTCTAACAAACGCGCCGCCATCTTGTAACCCGCCGAAGTCAAATGGATCCCGTTTTCCGAAAATGTCTGCGCATCTTTAACGGGAAAATTCAGTGGCACGAAAACATGGCCGCGCTGCTGCGCCACATCACGCAGCACTCCATTGATCGCTTCCAACGACGCGCGATGCGCTTTGACCGATTCCTCGGTTTCTCCAGGACGCAGGAAACGTGGCGGTGCACCCAGAACCAGCACCCTGACCCCGCCTTCCAGCTTCGCCACGCGGTCCAGCAAGCGCTCGAAATCCCGTTTGAACTCCTCAGGCGTCTGCCCGCCCGGCAAAGAAGCCGCCATCCCGTAACCCGTGATCAATACATTTGGCTTGTAGGTCGTGAGTTGCAACTCCAGTTGCCTCCACCCCTCATCCGCCGGCTCTCGCCCGGCTTGTAACGGACTCAATCCACTGCGCGATGCCCCGGCAGGTGTGTCGGCACTCCAACCAAGGTTGCGAAACGTCACCGCGCGGTCAGGAAAGGCCGTGGTTGCAGCAAGCTCAATCCAGCCCTCATACTGCTCACGTTCTATGAACCCATCACCCAACAAAGCGACGCGGTCGCCCTCAAGAAATTCAAAACGCGTTTCCGCAGACACGGAAACCTGAAAGGCAAGGCAGGCTGTTAGAAAATAAAAACGTGTCATCATGTAGATGTGAGTTTGGTTAAGACTTTTGTATAAAAAGCTATTTCATGAAAGAATACGATATGCAAGTAGCAATCCTTTCTCCTGACAAACCTATCAAATATTTTTAACCACGGAGTACACGGAGGAAGCTTCGCGCTTAGCATACGAATGAGTAGCGGCGATCTTCGGTCGCCGAAATTCAACATCCCACGCCCCAACGGGGCAACCTATGTCAGCCTAGGGCAACGCCCTAGGAAAGAATCCATCAACCATCCCGAGCCCTGAAGGGGCGTACACCGTATTCGTAAACAATGTGTCATAGATAGAGTTCGCAGAGGTCACAGAGGGACGCAAAGCAAAATAAGCGGTAGCGAATAAATTACAAATAAGACGGAGTCCTGAACGCCTGGACGGAATGGAATGTAGTCAAAGCTAGGGCTGATAATAGAAGGGATTGGGTTTCTTTTACATACATTCTCACTCTGCGGTGAAAACCTCCCTCACTTACCTAACATCTTGATCGCCTCATACACCCCGACGACGACTTTGCCCATGCGGTGGTAGTCAAGACTTTCTGGGTTATCGTGTTTGGTATGGTAGTTTTTGTTCCGGTAAAAGGAGGTGTTGGTGACCATGGCGGCTGGGATGTTATGGGGCCAGTAGTTGCGGTGGTCTGAGAAATCGATACCGGGGAGGGTTTCGGGACCGCGGAAGGAATAAACGGGGAGGTCGGTGGTGCCTTTCATGCCGGCTTTGATGTCGGCGATCCAATCGCCCTGGTTCCATTTGCTGACGACGGTGATGAAATTGCCGCGTGACGGGTAATGGGCTTTCATGAGCGGAACGGGATAGCTTTGGGAGCCGCGTTCATCGCTGAAGTAGCCGATCATTTCCAACACTATCACGCCGATGATTTTATCTTTTTGAGAAGCAACGCTATCCGCATGGATGGCACTTCCCATCTGAGTTCCGCCGAAAAACGGGGGTTCTTCCAAAGTGTAGGCAACAACTTCAATTTCACAGTCCGGAGGGTTTTTACCTATCAAGCGCGCAAGTTCTAACAGCCCAGCAACACCGCTCGCGTTGTCGTCCGCGCCAGGTGTGTGACCGCAGGAATCGTAGTGCGCACCGACAATGATTTTTTTCGGTTTGCCCACACCAAAACGACCAATGACATTTCGATAGGATAAAGTGTCCACGGTGTAATCCTGAAACTCAACCTTTGCACCAGATTCTCTTAACTGGTTGGCGATGTAATCCGCGCAGCGATTGAGGTTTGCCACGTTGTCCGAATTACGCGGATGAAAATTTCTGCTCAGGACATGAACGTGTTGGCGCAATTTCGTCTCGTTGGCTCTCTTCGAAGATGGCTCGTTCGAGCTCATGCTTGGTTGGGCAACCAGATAACATCCGGCCATAAGCAACATCGTAAGAACCGAGCAGATACGTATCATACTGCGAATCAAGCGATGGCGCAGGGAGCGTGACGAACTGATCTTTGTAGTTACTTCAGGCACCAGATCACCAGCATGATTTTGAATGGTCATACTTATAAGATTAGATCACAGTCATCCCATAGACCGTGATTTTTTTTAGATTCGCTGGCGGGCGATCCCACTCAGGATCGCCCGGATGATTAATCACAAACCAGCTAAAACCAACTTGCCCGTCCTCACTCAGCTTTGCAA
>JBILAN010000027.1:0-33370 GCA_044354135.1 Luteolibacter sp. | reverse complement strand
ATCACCCACCTGAAACACCTTGGGGTTCGTATTTTCCCATTTAACATCTGCCAAATGACTAACAGCCAGGACCGCTTTCGCAAGCCCAATCTCCGAGTCCAAGCACGCCACAAACTCACTTACGACAAAGATTTTTCATATCCCATTCCCTCCCCCTGATCGCATATTAGTTAAGTTCTACTAAATAACCCAAAACACTACATATTGTTTATTAACATCATTTTTCATACTATATATTGTGCTTGGACCCACTCCCACCTTGCCTCTTAAAAATTACTTCGTAAGCTCCACATATTCAAGAAATCACTTCCTTTCCTTGTTCTAAACCCCTGCCCAGCACCACATCCATGTATCTAAAAACCCTCGAAATCCACGGCTTCAAATCCTTCGCCGATAAAACCGTATTCGAATTCGCTCAAGGCGTCACCGGCATCGTTGGCCCTAACGGTTGCGGAAAATCCAACGTCGTAGACGCCATTCGCTGGGTTCTCGGTGAGACATCCGCCAAAGCCCTCCGTGGTGGCGAAATGGCCGATGTTATTTTTAATGGCACGGAAAAACGCAAACCTCTTGGCATGGCTGAGGTCACAATCACCATGGCCGACTGCGAAGAATCGCTCAAAGTCGATTACAACGAAGTCTCTTTCACCCGCCGCGTGTTCCGCGATGGACGCTCAGAATATCGTATCAACGGAACTCTCTGCCGTCTCAAAGATATTCACGACATGCTTATGGATACGGGTATCGGTCGCACCGCATACTCCATCATGGCGCAAGGCCAGATTGATCAAATCCTCTCATCAAAACCAGAAGAGCGTCGGGCCGTGTTCGAAGAAGCCGCAGGCATCACCAAATTCAAACGCGAGAAAAAAGATGCACTGAGAAAGTTAGAATACACCGAAGCAAACTTACTTCGTGTTTCAGATGTTCTAGCAGAACAAGAGCGCCGCATGAATTCTCTTAAGCGCCAAGTTGCCAAAGCCCGTCGCTACCAAGCGCTTTCCACTGACTATCGCGTGCTCGATACCCATCTCGCACACAAACGCTACGTCGAAATCACTGCAGCACGTGCCGAACTCACCAACTCTATCCGTTCCCTCGACGCCCAGGACTCGCATCTCGAGCGCCAACTCCCAGAGAAAGAAGAACTCGTCGCTTCCGCTCGCACCGCTGCGCGCCAATTCGAAGCGGAACTCGCAGAACTCCGCCAAAAACTTAACGAGCATCAAAACGCGCTCGCATCCGCTCAAGCACGTATCGCTTTCAACAACGAGAGAAAATCCGAGCTTGAAGGTCGCATCTCACAAAATCACGCAGACATCTCCGCGACCCAGGAAAAACTTGCCCAGCAACAATTCGATTTCACGGCTGCCAGTGATCAACTCGATCAACTAAACCGCCGCATCGCCGAGCAAGAACTACAACTCACCAAACAAGAAGAACAAACCCTTTCCGCTCGCCAAAACCGCGCCAATCTAGAGTCTTCCCTCCGAGCTTCACGTATCGAGGCCAATCAAACTCAAACTCTCATCGCCTCGATGCAGGCGAAAATTGAATCCTCCCTCGCTCAACTCGAAGGCAACCGCGATCGCGCTCGACAACTCGCCGAGGAAGAACAACGCCTCAACATTGGCGTCGAAGAATTCATCGCCCAACAAACTCAAATCGCAGCGTCTGTCTCCGAAACTGGCAACAAGCTTAACGAACTCGAAGAAATATTCCAAGCCGCCGAGCGCACCTATCAACACACTCGTGGAGATCTCGATGCATCACGCAAGACAGCGACAGAATCTAACGAAATTCTCGCTCAGCGCGCCGCTCGCCTAGATGCGATGAAACAACTCGTTGCCTCCGGCGAAGGCTTTGCCAAAGGCACTCAAAGCCTCCTCAAAGGCCTTGATACTCCGGAGTATTTCCAACCTTCCATCGATGGGGTCCTCGCAAATTTCATCCGTGCCGATGAAACCTCCGCACGCGCGATCGAAGCCGCTCTTGGCGCAAAACTGCAAACTGTCCTCGTATCTGATTCTCAAATCGCCGAGACCTTAATCCAACGCCTAACCGAGAAAAAACTCGGCCAAGCCGCTATCATTCCAAAAGACCTCATCCCAGTCGCATCCGGAACTCAAATCGAGGCTCTTCCTCAAGGTGCAACCGCTTGGGCTCTCGACAAAGTCAAATCCGAGCCTCAGGTCGCTGCAATTATTGAACAGTTGTTAGTCACAACTCTAATCGTTCCAAATCTAACAGCCGCACTCAAACTTCGCAGCGATTACCCCAACCTCACTTTCGTCACTCTAGCTGGTGAAATGCTATCACCTGAAGGAACCATCCAAGGAGGTATTTCAACCGGCAACCCCACATCCGTGTTAGAACGCCAAAATGAAGTTCGCTCACTCGAACTGGAAGTTGCGGATCTCCGCAAAACCAACGAAGAGGCACGCAACCGCGTTTCCTCTCTAGAAACCGCGCTCGAAGCCAACCGCGAAGCTGTCGAGACGGCACGCGAACGTCTGCAACGTCAAAAAGTCGAACTCTCCACCCTTCAAGGCCAACTCTCCCTCGCGACTCGCGAAGTCGAAAACTTCAACACCCGCATCGAAAATGTGCGCTGGGAACGCTCCGAACTCGAGAACCGCGAAAATTCCGCCGCCGATTCTCGACAAACTCTCGAAACCGAACTCGCCGCTACCCGCGAACGACTCGAGGCCATCGAAGACCAATCCCGCTCACTCCAATCACAATCCGATTCCGCCCTTTCCTCCGAGCAAGAACTCTTCGAATCTCTTAACGAACTACGCACCAATCTTGCCGTCGAAAAACGCGCTAAACAAGCCGCCGAGGAACAACAGCGCCCCATGGAAGCACGCCTCTCCGAGCTCCGCGAAATCACCATCCGCCGCGAAACGGAAATCGAGAATTTCCAACAGCGTATCCAAGCTTCTCTAGATGAAAATACAGCTCTCGCCACTCAATCCGAGGAACATAAAATCGAAGCTGAAGACCTCCAAAAAGAGCTTTTGTTCCGCTCACAAGGCCGCAACGAACTCATTAAAAACATTGAAGTCGCTGAGGCGAGCCTCTCTGAAATTCGCAAACAACTCGCAGCCGTTAACGAACAAAAAGGTCGTGAAGAAATTGCCGCCACCAAGCTCGATCTGCGCCTGGAAAACCTGATTTCAACCACCGAAGACCGTCACCAAATCACCTTGGAGACCTTCGAGTCAGACGCCCATCTTCTCCTAACAACTCTGCAATCAAGAAATGCTCGCAACGCGTCCGGCGCAGATGAAACCGATCCTGAAGTAGAAATCTCTAACAGCTCTTCTGATGATTCCGTTGATATCCCAGACATGCCGGGCGAGCCAAACTGGAACCAGATCGAAGTCCTTGTCCAAGATCTTAAACGTAAGATCGAGTCCATGGGTCCTGTCAATGTCGACGCCATCGAAGAATACGACGAACTCGAAGAACGCCACACCTTCCTTCGCAATCAACATGACGATCTCGTTTCATCCAAAATCGAGCTACTCACAGTCATCGAGCGCATCAACGAAGAAACCCAACGCCGTTTTGCAGAAACCTTCGCTCAGGTTCGCATCAACTTCCGCGACATGTTCAAGGAACTCTTCGGCGAAAAAGGCCAAGCCGACCTCACCCTGATCGACGAATCCGATCCGCTCGAATCCGGCATCGAAGTCATTGCAAAGCCCCCGGGAAAAAAACTCCAGTCGATCACTCTCCTCTCTGGTGGTGAGCGCTCCATGACCGCAGTCGCCCTCCTGTTCTCAATCTACATGATCAAACCCTCGCCATTCTGCGTCCTCGACGAACTTGATGCCCCTCTGGATGAGTCAAATATCAACCGTTTCGTCAAGGTTCTCGACCGCTTTATTGATCGGTCCCAGTTCATCATTGTTACCCATTCCAAGCGCACCATGGCCCGCGCCGATGTAATGTATGGCGTGACAATGGAAGAATTTGGGGTCTCCAAACCCGTCGGAATGCGCTTAACCAACTCCTCGGAGATCAAGCCAGATGCAAATTCCGCCGCCCAAAAGGCCGCACTCAGACTCGATGCCTGAGAATCTCACTATTTGCGATATTCCCCATAAAAACAAGCAACTTTCCCGACTTGCAATCTTTGGCGATGTTCTGAAAACTCAGTGCATCGCCTTTTCTTTTAATTTCGTAGAATTTTTGTAACTTATGTCGAAACACTTCCTAACTCATATCCTAGCTCTAAGCATATTTAGTGGCATCGCCTATGCTGAGCCTGTCGAAGTCAATGGCATCGCCGCTAAAGTTAACGGACAAATCATCACGAAAAATGAAGTCTCTTTCCTACTAGCTCCTATCTTCGCTCAACTCTCCACTCAATTCCCTCGCCGTGGCCCGGAATTCATCAAGCAGTTTGGCGAAGCTCAACAAAAAGTTCTCCAAGAACTCATCGATCGTCAGATCATCCTCGATGAATTCAAAAAAATGGGCGCCTACATCAACCCCTCAGTCATTGATGAAGAGGTCAAACGCCAAATTCAACAACTCTACAATGGCGACGAATCAAAATTCCGTGAAGAATTGAAAAAATCACGTCTGACCATGGAAGGCTATCGTGAAATGACTCTTGAAAAAATGGTCGTGCAATCCATGCGTGCTCAACAGTTTTCTGATGCTCCTCCCGCTCTTCCTAACGAAGTCCAGCAAGAATACAACAAAGTTAAAGATTCTCTCCGCGATGTCGCTCTAGACAAAATTTCATTCCAGAAAATTTTCATTCCCTCTGCAGATCCCGCAAATCCGGCAGCAACTACTGAAACCCAACTCGCCCTCGCTGAGCAACTCGCTGATAAAATCACCAAAGGCGCAGACTTCACCGAAACCGCCAAAACACATTCCAAAGACGCTTTCGCCGATAAGGGCGGCCTTCAGGAAAATGTTCCTAGAACCGATCTCTCAGCTGAATTCGCCGCAATCATTTTTGAGGCTCCAACCGATAAAGTCGTCGGTCCTTTACTTGACCCTCTCGGCTTCACTATTGTTAAAATTATCAAAAAGGATCTCGGTCCCGCACCCCCCCTGCCCAAAGTCCGCCCCATGATCGAAGAACGCGTCACTCGTAACAAAACCTCAGCTCAATACGAACGCTGGATTGAATCCCGCCGCAAACGCGCTATGATAGAGATCAAACTCTAGGCATTTCGCTGATAATTATTTCCACATGGATGATCGTTACGAAATAAGAGGTAAAATCGCGCAAGGCGGTCTTGGCTCGGTTTATAAAGCCCATGACGTGCGCATGAGCCGTGATGTAGCGATCAAACGCATTCTCACCAATGTCGGAGATAGCTCCATCACCGATGAAGCGACTCGCCAACTTATCAAAGAAGCCAGCGCTCTCGCTTCACTCCAACACCCGAACATCGTTACCATCTACGACGTTGGAAAAGATGCCGAAGGTCCCTTCGTTGTCATGGAGTTCCTAACAGGACAAACCCTTGAAGAAATCATCACTCATGCCTCTTTCACATGGGATGACTTCAGGCAACTCGCCATGCAATCATTGGAAGCTCTCATCGCTGCCCAAGAACTTCATATCGTCCACCGCGATATCAAACCCGGCAACATCATGCTCACTTGGCTCCCTTCTGGGAAATTCCAAGTGAAAGTCGTGGATTTCGGCCTCGCTAAGCTTTCTACCAAACCTTCTCTCCAAACCATCGACCAGACCGATGGAGTCTTCGGCTCGATCTACTTCATGGGACCTGAACAATTTGAGCGCATCCCAATCGACCAACGCGTCGATCTATACGCCCTCGGCAGCGTTTTCTACTACGCTCTAACAGGAACTTATGCATTCGATGGTGAGAACGCTGTCGAAGTCATGGCTTCACATTTGCAACATCACGTTGTGCCTATCCAGGAGGTCCGCGCTGGCATTCCACTCTGGGCATGTAACTGGATCATGTGGTTGATCAACCGCCAACCTTCTGACCGCCCAAGCTCTGCCCGTGAAGCACTTGAAGTCTTCATGCAAAACGACAGCGCTTATATTTCACCAGAAATGAGCACTGGAGAACCCACCCCAATCGTTCCTGTAGAGACAGTCAAACGCCCCAAACTATTCATCCCGGGCGCAGCACTTGAGCCCATAGTTGTCGAAGAACCTAAACCCAGTTATCCACCAAAAAAAACCGCCTCGCTCCCCAGACCCCTCAGTCCTCCTCATGGATCAAAACCCAGCGTCCACAACACAACGCGAGCTTATCAAACTCCTGAAACACCCGCACCTCAGCCAGAACCAGAACCCATTGCACCCGCAACTGCACCGCCACTGTATCAACCCACGCCACCACAAATCCAAGCGCCTACTCTTTCTCCTCCCGCGCTGAGCATACCTGCTGTTCAATCCATAACCCCTCCTGCTCAAATTCAAGCTCCAAGCTTGGCAATAGCAATACCTACCGCGGCCATCACTAGAGCCAATATCCCAGTTGGCTCCCCAACACAAAAAGCCAACGCAACCAAACCGCTTATTGAAGAAGAAATTCCCACCGAACAACCCTTTCAGTCACAAAAGAAACCGATACCCACCAGTATCAAAGTTGCGGTATCCATTGTACTACTTATCCTGATTACTTTCTTGAGCTTGTATCTTATCGATAGAAGCAAACAAAACGCGGAAATCGCTCTATACAATGAAATGATTACCTTGGCCGCTAAGGAAAACACCACCGAGGTTCCGGTAAATAAAAACAAACTTTCTATCCTTCTCCGCAACGCATCAACCCCAGGCGGACAAGAAGATCGTTCTGTAATTTACAGAGCTCTCATCCTAGCAAAAGCCAGTGACAAAAAAGACGTCGATAAAGAAATTTTCGATTACTCAACCTCTCAAGACATGCATGGAGATATCCGAATCGTGCTGTTAAAAAATGTGTTAGGTAGTCGCAAAAATCCAAAGATCGTTAATGATCTCATTAGATATTCCAAATCCGCCCCAGAACCCCGAATCGCCCTCGCCTCAATCGAAGCATGTCGCGAAATGGCTACTGAAGCGCATTTTGACAATCATCTAGATTTACTTAAAAACGCCACTGACGAAGCCATCCGCAAAGCTGCAGAGGACAATCTCGCTACTATTATCAGCAAAAGTAACTCTTTGACTTTATTCCGCAATGCACTCGTCACAACCTACAAAAGCGCGTCTCTTGCCAACGTCAAACACGCCACACTACGCCTGTTAGGTCGCGTCGGCGGAGATCAGGCACTTGCCATAGTTAAAGAAAATCTTAACAGCCCCGATCACAAAACCAAAGTAGTTACTCTCGGAGCCCTCGGCAGTTGGGTCGACAGTGCGGGCTTTAACTTACTGATCAATCAAGTCGCAACCGAACCTGATGCAACTAACCGCAAGCTAGCTTACGATGCCGCAATCAAATGTGCCAGCACAACCAAAGATAAGCCGGAAGAAGCTTGGAAAAAAATCGCTGAACTAACCACGACTCAGGAAGACCAAATCAAACTTATTAACTCCCTCGCCAGCTACTCTGCCGATACATGGGTGTTTGATATCATCAACAATATCATCAAAACATCCACTCACCCAACTGCTGTCGATCGCGCAAAAAAAGCCGTGATCCATCTTGAAAACATGAAAAAAGCTCAAGGCGGCAGCACGAAAATAGAAAAATAACATCTCTCTCCCTTGTCTCCAGAACAACAACTCTTACATCTAACAGCCGGAGCTGCCAAAGTCTTATCTGAAAAAGAACTTCTGGAAAAACTCAAACTCCTCCGCCCTCTGCGCGTCAAACTTGGGGTCGATCCCACAGCTCCAGACATTCATTTCGGACACACGGTGGCTCTTGAAAAACTTCGTCAGTTCCAGCTCCTTGGCCATCAGGCAGTCCTCCTTATCGGCGATTTCACCGCAACCATAGGAGATCCTTCAGGCCGCTCCGCCACTCGCCCTCCGCTAACCCGCGATGAAGTGCTTGTCAACGCAGCAACTTACACAGAACAAGCTTTCAAAATTCTCGACCGCGAAAAAACCGAGATCGTATACAACGGCGATTGGTTTCGTAAAATGACTTACGAAGAAATCCTCAGACTCAACGCCCGCGTTACACTTCAACAAATGCTCCAACGCGAGGATTTTCGCAACCGCCTCGACTCTGGTCAGGAAGTCCGCCTCCACGAACTTCAATATCCCGTCATGCAAGGCTGGGACTCCGTTGAAATACGCGCCGATGTCGAACTCGGCGGAACCGACCAACTTTTCAATATCCTTGTCGGCCGCGACATGCAAAAAGATCAAGGCCAACCACAACAGGTCGTCATGGTCATGCCGCTTTTAGAGGGACTCGATGGCGTTAAAAAGATGTCAAAATCCTACGGTAACTACATCGGCGTCTCAGAACCGCCACAGGAAATGTATGGCAAACTCATGAGCGTTTCTGATGAACTCATGGACCGCTACTACCAACTCCTTCTCGGAGAAACGCGCGATCCCGCCGCCCACCCCATGAATTGCAAAAAAGCCCTGGCTGAAAAACTCACCGCCCGTTACCACGGACAAACCGAGGCATCCGCCGCGCGCACCGATTGGGATACCCGCTTCTCCAAAAAGGATCTCAACGCCGCCGAACTGCCGGAAATCAACATTTCCGAGCTCCCCACAGACCTCAGCGTCCTGTCAATTACCTCCTTTGCATTTAAATCTGCATTCGATTTGGAAAAATCCAACGGCGAGCTGCGTAAACAATTCATCCTCTCCGGATCCGTCCAACTCAATGGAGAGAAGCTCACCGATCCCGCCTTCCAAATCTCACCCAAGCCCAGCGACGTCTTGAAATTATCAAAAAAACACGCTATTCGATTCATCTAACGAAAAACCATTATGAAAAACATCCTATTCCTTGCACTCTTCTCAATACCCGCATTCGCTGGAGAAACCCAACTCTTCAACGGCAAAGACCTCACCAACTGGGAAGGTGACGCGAAATTCTGGTCTGTGGTCGACGGTGCAATCACCGCAAAATCCACCCCCGAAAATCCTGTCCCGCATAACACATTCATTACATGGAAGGGTGGCGAACCCGCAGATTTCACCCTCACCCTCAAATACAAAATGACTCCGGGTGACGATAAAAAATACACCAACAGCGGCGTTCAATACCGCAGCAAAGTTATCGACGCTGCAAAATTCATCGTAGGAGGTTACCAAGCCGACTTCGAATATGGTGATAAATATAGCGGCATCCTCTACGAAGAAAAAGGTCGCGGTATCCTCGCCAAGCGCGGCGAACAAGTCGTCATCAAACAAGGCGAAAAACCCGCAAAACCCATCATCGAAGTCACTGGCAAAACGGGCGATGACAAAGAACTGCAAGCCGCCATCAACAAAGACGGCTGGAACGAATACAAAATCGTCGCTCAAGGAAATCGCGTCCAACAATACATCAACGGCAAACTTACCGCAGATGTCACCGACGAAACCGCAGAAGCTCCAAAAAGCGGCGTGATCGCTCTTCAAATGCACGCAGGCCCTCCTATGCAAGTGCAATTCAAAGATATCGTCCTCTCCACCAAGGACTGATCTTTTTTTCTACACGGTGCAAAAACCATGACTTGCACCTTCGAGTTTACCCTGCTACCCAAACTCTCATCCACAGACGCACCCGTAGCTCAGTTGGATAGAGCATCCGCCTTCTAAGCGGACGGTCAGTGGTTCGAATCCACTCGGGTGCATTTATGCACCATCATAAATCGACCGGAGGTCGCACACTGGATGGACGTCGGAGTCAATCCACTCGGGTGCATTTATGCACCATCATAAATCGACCGGAGGTCGCACACTGGATGGACGTCGGAGTCAATCCACTCGGGTGCATTTATGCACCTTTATCAATCAGCCGGAGGCTGCAAACAGGATGGAAGCATGGGCTTCAATCCACTCGGGTGCATTTATGCACCTTTATCAATCAGCCGGAGGTCGCACACTGGATGGACGGCGGAGTCAATCCACTCGGGTGCACATTTTGCACCATCCAGAGTATGGTTAAGTGACAATTTCGACACAATTTACCTGTTGAGAGGAATATGAAAATTGAGATTTTTGCCATCGTTCTAGGCGAGAATTTTTATAGCACGCAATATGCATTTCATTTTCCAAACTAGCAACAACCTCCGAAATACTTTTTTAGTTAGCGCGTGCCTTATTGCTCTGGCGGGAAAATCCCTTGCGCAGAATTCAGAGGTGACGACAACATCACCTGATTTAGCAAAGCCCGGATCACCCGAAAATCCGATTTTCTACATCCAAGAATACCGAGTCAAAGGCGCGACCAAGATTAGCAAATTAGAAGTCGAAGAATCTGTCTACCCATACCTCGGCCCTGCGCGTACAGCTGACGATGTAGAAAAGGCCAGACAGAGTCTTGAGCAGGCCTACCACAAAAAAGGCTACCAGACCGTCTCTGTCCTTATTCCTCAACAGAATCCGCGCCACGGAATCATCATTCTAGAAATCGTAGAAGGGACTGTAGGTCGTCTCCGCGTGAACGGCGCAAATTGGTTTCTCCCAAGCAAAATCAAAGCAGCTTCCCCTTCCATGGCAGAGGGAGGAGTGCCGAACATGAATGATGTCCAGAGAGATATACTTGCTCTCAATCGCCTTTCTGACCGCCGTGTCACTCCAGAACTCAGGCCTGGCTCTGTCCCCGGCACCTTCGATATCGATCTAAACGTCGAAGACAAGATGCCTCTTCACGGCTCAGTTGAACTCAACAATCGATATAGCCCTAACACCTCAGAACTGCGCCTGAACGCGGGTATTTCCTATGCAAACCTCTTCCAACTCGGACACACCATCGGCTTCAGCGGACAGATGGCTCCAGAAAACCTCGATGACGCTCTGGTCTATTCCGGATATTATCTAGCCCGAGTCTCTGATAAACTAAGTCTGCTTTTCTCCGCAGTAAGACAAGACAGTGATGTTTCCACGCTTGGTGGTGGATCTGTAGTCGGCAAGGGCGAGATCTTCACTTTACGCGCTCTTTTCGACATGCCTTCGGCGGATGGTTTTTATCAGTCTTTCGGTATCGGTCTGGATTGGAAAAGCTTTGGTGAAGATCTCATTATTGTAGCTGGGAGTATTTCCGCCCCGATTGAATACTATCCACTCAGTGCAAATTACGGTGCCACATGGCTCCATGGCGAAGATGCATTCACCGATTTCAATAGCTCACTCCTCTTCAATCTCCGCGGCCTTGGCTCTGATCGCGCAGCCTACGGCGAGAAACGCTTCGGAGCAAACGGCAACTTCGTCGTCCTTAAAAGCGACCTATCCCACACCCACGATTTAAAGGATGACTCGCAGCTCTTCGTGAAAATTCAAAGCCAACTCTCAGATAAACCTCTCATCAATACGGAACAATACAGCGGCGGCGGACTCTCCACCGCACGCGGCTATTTCGAAAGCACTGCACTTGGCGACAACGCCGTATTCCTTACCGGAGAATATCGTACCAAATCCCTTTTTGGGAAATCCACAAAGCAACAGCCACTCGCAAATGAGCTACGCTTCCACACCTTCGTTGATGCTGGCACACTCTACATCTACGATGCCCTTCCAGGCCAAGCCTCCAGCACCCAACTTCTCAGCACAGGAGTCGGTGGCAGGCTTCGATACAAAAAAGTTTTCAATTCATCCCTCGATGTCGCCTTCCCCCTAAATTCCGTCCCCCCTGTCAAACAAGGTGACATTCGTGTCACATTTCGCGGCTGGATCGAATTTTAACACCGCTCATTTTTTAAATTAGCAAACCGCCATGCTCCGTATCTCATATCGTTTCCTACTCTTACTCCCGCTCATCGCGCAGCTCCAAGCAGAAGACTCACCAAAAAACTGGTGGAACCCTGCATGGTCCCATCGGCAAACCATCACGATTGATGCGAGTGCAGACTCCGCAGCACTCGGAGATAACCTTACCGACGCCACGATACTTGTCCGTCTTCATGACGGAAATTTCCAGTTCCTCGCAGCAGCCCAAGACGGGTCAGATCTTCGTTTCGTTTCCCCAGATGGAAAAAAAACTTATCCCTACCAAATCGAGCGCTTCGACAGTCTGCTCAACGAAGGCTTCGTATGGCTAAAAATACCAACCGTTAAAGCGGGTGAAAAAACCATCGTCACTCTCTACTACGGCGGCACCGAAGGCACCGGATCAAGCAAACCTGTCGATGCATATGATTCCAACACCAGCCTTGCCATGCAGTTCGGCCAAACAGGCGCTAATTTCACGGACTCAACCATAAATGCAAACAACTCAAGTAACCCTGGAGTCACCTCTGATGGGGGCATCATCGGCAGTAGCCTACGCCTGCTTGATACGCCCCTTGTCATATCAGCTTCCGAGAGCCTCAATTGGAAAGCTGGCCAAGAACTCACTTGGTCCGCTTGGATTCGTCCAGCTGCACTCCAGAACAACGCCGTAATTTTCTCCAAAACATCTGGTGATAAATCTTTCCGTCTCCTTTTGGACCAAGGTTCACCCGTCCTCCAAGTCGGAGGAAAAGCATCCCAGCCAGGCGCTGCGCTGCTTCCTGCAACTTGGTCTCATGTTGCATTCACTGCAACGGATGGAAACATCCAGTTATACGTTAACGGCATCCCTACCACCTCTCTAGCAGCTGCGCTGCCAGATCTCTCAGCGGACAGCATCATCGGCGGCCTTGGCGATGGTATTCCTACAACCGGAACCGAAAAATACAATGGTGAGTTGGACTCCCTAATCATTTCTAATATCGCCCGCTCTGCAGACTGGCTGAAGCTCGCGGCCATTCAACAAGGCGCGACCGATGTTGCCCAGCGCACCGTTTTTCTTGGCGAGGTGACATCTTCAGGCGGTGGACACGAAGGCGGCGGAGCTATGGAGCACATCGCCCTTTTCGGAGATATTGCTAATAATATGATGTTCGATGGCTGGATCGCCATTGGCGTCTGCGTCCTCATGATCGCTGTAGGTTGGACCGTCGCCATCCAAAAATTCAATTACCTCAACAAGATCCAAAAAGCTAGCCAGCTCTTCCAACAAAAATGGAAAAATGTCTCCAAAGATCTCACCGCAATCGATCATGAAGATCAGTCCAGTATTATCAGCTTCGGTGGCCACGCGGATGCCCGCACTCAGTCGATAATCAAGCACTCTCCTCTCTACTACATCTATCATATCGGCTCTGAGGAAATCTCCAACCGCTTATCTCCTGGAAAAAATCAGCAAAGCGGTCTGTCCAGCCGCTCGATTATTGCCATACGCGCCGCACTCAATGGCGGCCTCGTCCATGAGACACACAAGCTAACAAAGGGCCTCATTTTCCTCACTATATCTATTGCTGGTGGTCCTTATGTTGGCCTCTTGGGAACCGTTGTCGGCGTAATGATCACCTTCGCCATCATCGCAAAATCCGGTGAGGTTGACGTCAACTCGATCGCCCCCGGCATCGCCTCCGCCCTACTTGCCACCGTCGCCGGCCTCATCGTAGCTATCCCAGCTCTCTTTATTTACTCCTACCTAAACAGTCGCATCAAGGAATCCACCGCAGATATGGAGGTATTTATCGACGAATTCGTCGCAAAAATGGCCGAATTCTACCCACCTAGCGGAAAGCCTCTTACCCGCGCCCAACTCCGTAACAAAGACGATGAGTCCGTTTAATAAGGTCTCAAATCAATAGTAACTCAAGACTTATGGCGTCCGCAGAAAGCAACTACGACGATATCAACGTCACCCCCATGGTGGACTTATACCTCGTCCTACTTCTTATCTTCATCATCATGACCACCGCTGGTGTCCAAGGCGTAAAAGTAGATCTTCCACGCGCAAGCAAGAGTGCTGCTACCGATCTCAGTGCACCGAAAATGCAGGCTATCACGATCAGCAACGAGGGCAAGATAGCCCTCAACACTCTCCCCGTCACTCTCGCTGAGCTTGAGAGCAAACTCGGAGTCATCAAAGCCGCCACTCCGGATGTCCCAGTCGTCGTCCGCGGAGACCGCGCCACCCAATACCAAGGCATCATGGATGTCCTAGATATTCTCGGACGCCTGCAGATCGATAAAATCGGTCTCGCCACCCAGCCCGCCAAATAACCTCCCTCCATGTCCTCAGATGAAGAATACGATTTCGAAAAAGAAGGCCGCACCAAGCGACGCCTGATCGGAGGAGGTATAGCTGCCCTCCTCATCGGAGCCGTCGTCTATTTCGTCGTTTTCGCGGAAAGCACTCCTTCGTCTCCTAAACGCAAGGAAGCCCAAATCATAGAGGTATTCATACCGCCGCCAGTCCCTACGCCGCCTCCACCTCCTCCACCTCCTCCGCCACCGCCGGAAAATATTCCTCCTCCCGAAGAGGAGCAGATGGTCGAGCAAGAACCAGTCGCCGCAGATGAACCTCCTCCGGAAGCACCATCTGCACCGGAAGAACCCTCTGTAGATATCGGCACCGGACTTACCGGTGGCGACGGTAATGGCTTTGGCCTCACCTCAGGTGGCGCAAACGGCAATGGACGCCGCGGCAACATTGGCGGCGGAAGAAACGCCAGTAAATACGGATGGTATGCATCTAAAGTGCAAAACAGTATCTCCGGTGCTCTTCGAACAAATACTGACACGCGTAGCGAAAATTTCACGATAGTTGTGAAAATCTGGGTGGATCGCCTAGGCCGCGTGAACCGCGCCCAGCTCACCAACTCAACTGGCGAACCTGATCTCGATCGCATCATCCAAAACCAGATTCTAACTGGCCTCCAACTCCCTGATCCTCCGCCTGCGGATATGCCTATGCCTATCAACCTTCGCATAAGCGCTCAATAGCTCTAATCTCTTATCCTTAGTTTCCCAAATGTATATCACTAGCAAACTCTTCACAGTAATCGCATTACTTCCGTGCATCCACGCCGTCGCGCAGGACACTCCTAACGAGCTGATTCCACCCCTTGGCTCAGCTCCTAACGTCCCACTTTCCGAATTACTCCCGTCAAAAGAAGAAATCGCCCTCCCGGACAACATGGCCAGCGAAACTCCTACGCCCGCAATTTCACCTAGCCAAAATGCAACGATCAATCTTATTTCGGCACTCGTCAAGAAAGGCGTCCTCACCCAAGCGGAAGCGATCACTCTCATTCAGCAAGCCGAGCAGGAAGCCATTATCGCCCGCTCAGAAGCTGAGGCCTCTGCCGCCCCGCTAATAGATCCCGCTGGCCAACGCATTACCTACATTCCTGAGGTCGTAAAAAACGAAATGCGAGACCAAATCCAACAGGAACTTATGGCACAAGCTCGCGAAGAAAATTGGGGCGGCAATAAAACCTCAGACTGGACTTCTCGTCTCGTCCCTTTTGGTGATATCCGCCTGCGCTCGGAAAACCTCTTTTTTGACGAAGGCAACAACAATACCGGAGCCTTTCCAAATTTTGCGGCTATCAACAGCGGCTCACCCTTCGATACTACCGGAACCGTCTTCTCTCCACAATACAACGTCGATCAGGATCGCTACCGCCCTCGCTTACGTGCTCGCGCAGGTGCTGAAATTCTGCTCGGAGAGGGATTCAACGCAGGTGTCCGCGTAGCAACCGGTGATTCAAATTCTCCAACCTCACCCAACCAAACTCTCGGTGGTAGCGAAGGTAATTTTTCGAAATACAATCTGTGGTTGGATCGCGCCTTCATCACCTACGACGCCGGCCCCGGCGATGGTGAAGAGCTTTTATTCATGGCAGGCCGCTTTGATAATCCTTTCTTCAACTCGGAAGTCATTTTTGATGAAGATCTTGGCTTCGATGGACTCGCAGTCCGTGCCAATGTGAAAGCGACTGATGACCTTAGCATTTTTGGAACTACGGGTCTCTTTCCAGTTTTTAACACTGCTCTGAATTTCGCTTCCAACCAGCCATCGAAATTTGAGTCTACCGATAAATACCTCTACGCTTCACAGATCGGCATCAACTGGAAAATCGATGAGGACTGGACTGCAAAAGTCGCTTTCGGCTACTACGCATTCCAAAATATCGAAGGCGAGCTTTCTTCACCCTTCGTCCCTCTGAACTCATCTGACGCAGGCGATACCGACTCTACCCGCCCCGGCTTCGCACAACGTGGAAATACCTATTTTCCTATCCGCAATATCACTCCTGACCCAGCCAACAACAACGGCACAATCAATCAGTTCCAATACTACGGCCTCGCCACACCATTTGAGAACTTCACTTTTACCGCAAAAATCGATTATGACGGCTTTGATTCAATCCGTTTCTCGGCACTCGCTGAGGCAGTCAAGAACGTTGCCTTCGATAAGTCCGCACTCGATACGAACGCCGTCAATAACCGCGGCCCAGACCCAGATGGAGCTGGGCCTCTCCTTGGTAACTACGATGGCGGCGATATGGCCTATTATACAGGTTTTCAAATCGGCAAACCGCAGATGGAGCTTTTCGGTGACTGGCTCGTCAGCATCGGATATCGCTATGTCGAGAGCGACTCTGTTGTCGATGGCTTTGCCGATTCTGACTTCGGCGGCGGTGGCACGAATGTAAAAGGCTACCACTTAGGCGCGAGCCTCGCTCTATCACCCAAAGTTCGCATCGGCATGCGCTGGATGTCATCCGATGAAATTGCCGGCGCCCCACTGTCTTCCGACACCTTCCAGCTCGATCTAAACGCAAAATTCTAAGCTCATGAAATCCGTATTCTTTCTAATTCTTCTGAGCTTACCGCTCGCCGCTCAAGATGTCTCACCTGCGGAGATGAAACTTCGCGAGCAACTCCGCTCAACCGCACTCCTACTGCGCGCCGCAGAAACGGAAAAAGCCAACGCGGTCGCCACGTTCGCTGCGGAGCAAGTGAAATCTGCCAATCTCCAAAAGGAGGTCGACAACCTGAATAACAAGGTCATAGGCATGGTCAAGGAAGCTGATAAGCAAAAATCGGAATCCGAGAAGATCATTTCCGTTCTGAACGAAAGGCTTGAGACCTCTGAGGAACGCCTCAATGAATACGTAAAAGCCCTAGAGAAATGGAAAGTTTCTCAACAGCAGGCTATGGAAACCGCCCAACAGAAGGAAGCAGCACGCGCAGAACTCGCCAACCAAGTCCTGTTCTTAAAAAACACCATCGCCGATCGCGAACGTAAGAATCTCAAACTCTATACCACCTCTTTGGAAATTCTCGATCGCTACGAAAACTACGCCCTCGGTAAAGCTCTCTCCGCACGTGAACCCTTCATTCAGAAGACCCGTGTCACCATCGAGACCCAAGTCCAAGACTATAAAGACACGATCATCGACAGTCGCCTTTCCGCTGAAAAAGAATAATTTCCCATGCTCATTAAAATTATTTCACTTGTCGCCGCCGTAACTGCGCCAGTGCTGGCTGGGGAAATCATAGGGAAAATCGGCGAAGTAGAAGTTACAACCACTGAGGTGAAATCCCTCCTTGATTCCATCAACGCAAGTAGCGAGACAACCGCACCGCTTGACTCGGAAGCCCTCGACCAATTCGTCCGTGCTCTTCTCATCCAGCGCCTCGTTCTCCAGCAGGCAGCAACCGCCAAGCATGACCAAAAACCAGAAGTCATAGCGCAACTCCGCCGCACCCAAGAAGCAGCACTTGCAGAGAGCTATCTCCGAGAACAATCCCAACCCGCTGCTGAATACCCTTCTCAAGAGGAACTGGCTACCGCCTACAACGTAAATAAAGCTGCATTCAAATTACCAAAATCTTGGTTACTTTCCCAGATCTACATCGCGGATACCAAAAACGGCGACAGCACCGAGGCAAAGAAACGCCTCGATCTTATTCTCAAACAACTCGATGCCCCAGGCGCGGATTTTGAATCGATCGCGCGTATCAACAGTGATGAGCGCACCAGTGCCGCTCAAGGCGGCGAACTCGGCTGGCTGAAGGAAAATCTAATCCAGCCATCCATACGAGAGATTCTTCCATCCCTTAAACTCAATCAGATTTCAAAGCCCATCCGCATGGATGACGGCTGGCATATCATCAAATTCCTCGATACCCGCGAGGAAACTATCCCCACTCTAGAGCAGATCACACCGCAACTCAAAAATCGTCTTCGCGCACTCAAAGCCCAAGAAAATCGTGAGAAATTTCTCGCCAGCCTGATCGAGAAAAACCCACCCGCTATCAACGGGATCGAACTTCAGAAACTTCAGTCAAATCCTCAGTAGTCGCCTTTCTAACAATCCCTCCTCCCTACCCTTAAAATGAAGCCGATATTTCACAAGTCCCGTAGGACCCTCGGCAGCTATCTGTCTCTAGGTTCCGCCGTTATCATCTCAAGCCTGATTTACAGTCGTGCTGGCGATATTCTTCGCGGAGGCGGAGGTAGCTCCTCATTACCCGCAGCCGCAGGCAGTGGATCAGGAACCGGCATCACCACGCCCGCCGATACCGCCCAAGCACGCATCAACGCCCAAGATGCACTCGCCCGCACCAGCAACGCACTCAATGCCGTGCGTGCCATGCAGGATGCCGCCCGTGCCGCCGCTATATCCGGACCTAATAATCTCAGCCCCGGGCTCCCCGATGTATCCAATGGAATCGGCACGAACGGGCTCCAAGTCGCCCCTGGAGTGGGTACCGATCCAAGTAAATGGCAGGGCGCAGATCTCCCCACCGAAACTACGGACCTCCAAGGACTCGTCAATGTGGGCATCCGCCAGACAGCCCAGCAGGCACTGCTCCAATGGCAAACTTTTAACGTCGGAAAAAAAACCACCGTCACCTTTGATCAATCAGCAGGTGGCGCGAACGCCAACCAATGGATCGCCTTCAACCAGATAACCGACCCTACCGGCAACCCAACCCAAATTCTGGGACAAATTAAAGCCCAAGGCCAAGTCTACGTCATCAATCCAAACGGCATCATTTTCGGCGGCTCCAGCACGGTTGACGTAAACACCCTCACCGTCTCCTCGCTGCCCATAAACAACAACCTCATCGCCCGCGGCCTCCTAAATAATCCTGACTCCCAGTTTCTTTTTTCCGGACTAAGCCTGCTGGCTGGTCCCAATGGAACCGCTGCCTTCACGCCCACACCGCCGCCTGTATCAACCGGTGTTTACGGGGATGTCACAGTTCAGGCTGGAGCCAAGATCACCACGCCAGTGTCAGCGGATGGGAACGGCGGCCGCGTCGCGCTTTTCGGAGCTAATGTTAAAAATGAAGGTACAATCCTAACTCCGGCGGGGCAAACTATCCTCGCTGCTGGCCTACAAATCGGACTTACAGCCCATGATTCCCTGGATCCATCGCTACGCGGGCTAGACGTCTTCGTCGGCCAAGTCGGCACCTACGGCGGAACAATTGACAATACTGGCTTCATCTCTAGTCCGCGTGGCAGCATCACCCTAGCCGGAAAAAATATTTTACTTACAGGCGCCCTCACCAGCAGCACATCGGTTTCACTGAATGGACGCATCGAGTTACTCGCCCATTACGGTGCACAATCCAACCCCTCTAGCGCCAACTCTCTAGGTTCGCTTCCTTTCCTTAACCGCAACTCCGGATCTGTGACTTTAGGCAATAACTCTGTCATAGAAATCCTCCCAGAATACTCCAGTAAGGAGACAACCATAGGCTCGGTTCTCTCACTCCGTTCCCAAATTAATTTAGAAGGTCTAGCTGTATATCTGGGAGAAAATTCCACTATCTTAGCACCAAACGCACTAGTTAGACTCGCCGCTGGTGAATGGAATTTCCTCGGTGGAATCACCCCAACTTCTAAATTCACACAATCGGCAGGACAGGTATATCTCGATAAGGACGCCCTCGTGAACGTTGCTGGCTCTATCGACATACCAGTTTCCGTTGCCCAGAATATCATCAGCGTCGATCTGCGTGCCGCAGAACTTGCAAACTCGCCGCTTCAGCGCAACGGCCCGCTTCGAGGGCAGAGTGTTCAGATCGACATTCGAGACTCTGGAATTTACGAAGGAGCGATGTGGCTAGGCACACCTCTCGCGGACGTGGCTGGCTTCGCCAACCTCATTCAGCGCGGCATCGGCCAGCTCACCACGGCTGGCGGCTCGGTCAATATTTCCGCCGGAGCATCCACCGTGATGCAAGCTGGCGCTAAAATCGATGTTTCCGGGGGCTCGATCGCCTACCAAGAGGCTATCGTCCGCACTTCACAGCTCATCACTCCCAGCGGCACGCTCACCGATATCAGCCAGGCTCGTCCAGACGTTGTTTACCTCGGCATCTACGATGCGATATTCGACGCCTCGAACGTGAAATTCGGCGTAACCGAGTTATATTCCGGTAACATCGTACCCGGCGGTGGTAGGTTAGAAAACGGTTACCTGCAAGGTGCGGCCGGCGGCTCCCTAAGCATCCGTTCCGCATCTGCAGCCCTTGACGGCTCTTTTATTGGCAAAATCTTTGCCGGAGAATCCCAAAGAGCGATCCTCCCGACCGCCAGCTCGCTAGTCCTAGACTTCACCGCCATCGACCGAAGTTTCCCAAGCCTCCCTAACTTCGCACCAACTCCCCCGGCAATAGTTTTTCAAGCCCCAAATCCCCTCTCCCCCGCCGACCCTTTCCAGACTGATGCCGATGGAAAACCTCTTGCACTGCGCGGCGACCTTTTGGCAAATGTTTTCCTAAGTCCGGAAATCGTCGCCGCCGGTGGCTTTGGTAATTTCACACTGAATAACCCGGACAGCTCCATCACCGTTCCGGATGGGATTACCATCCGCGCCCTTGAGCGCGGAACGATATCGATGTCTGCATCCAATATTAATGTCGACGGCTCAATCATCTCTCCCGGTGGAACGATATCCTTCTTCGCCCCTAACCTCACCCTCTCGCAAATAAATACCCTCGCCAGCACATCCGTTTCCGTAACACCGCTCGCCAACCCGGGTCGGGGCATCTTCAGACTCGGACAAACCGGTAATATCGACACCTCAGGCCTACTCATTGACGACCGCCTCGCCAATCCTTCTTCCGGCTCCCTACCCCTCGCGCTAAACGGAGGCTCTGTCACTATCAAAGCCTTCCAAACCATCCTGAGGACAGGCGGAAAAATCGACGTATCCGGCGGCGCGCGCGCCGATTCCCGCGCACGAATCTCATATGGAAACGCAGGTAATATCTCCCTCTCGGGAGGGCGTGATCTCGCCGAAAGCTCAATCCTCGGTGGCTCCCTCCAACTCGGTGCAACCTTGGCAGGATACTCCGGCACAGGCGGCGGGTCACTCAGCCTTACCGCCTCCGCCTTTCAAATCGGCGGCACCAATTCCGACAACCAGGTCACCGTTCTCAGTCCATCCTTCTTTACCGAAGGTGGTTTCTCCTCGTTCTCACTCTCCGGCACCGGCATCGCCACATCCAATGCCAACATCTTCATCCCCGGAATACTCATAACCGCAAACACCACGATACGCCCTATCGTCCAAAGCCGCCTTGCCATCGCAGCAAACGACCAGCCACTTACCTGGCAGAATCCCGTCATCCTACAAGAAGGCATACGCCCTACCTCATCGCTCTCTTTTTCCGCTACGGGTGCCACCAGCCGTTTCACATCTGGGATCCTTGCCCGTGGCGAAATCCTCATGGATTCAGGTTCTTACATTGAAACCGACGCCAAAGGCACCGTCACCATGACGGGACAAACCACCACCGTCCTCGGCTCCGTGAAAACACCCGGCGGCTCCATTTCCATCACAGGCGCGAGTAGCTTCCCATCCCCCTCCGATCCGCCCCTTTTCACCACCGTTCTCATCGGTGCCAGCAGCATACTGGATGTATCTGGGAAAACTCTATTATTGCCCGATTCGCTGGGTCTCCGCACCGGGCAAGTCTTGGCGGGCGGCTCCATATCCGTCTCAGGAAACATCCTCACCCAAGATGGTGCCAGACTCATCGCCAACGGAACCTCAGGCATACTCGACCTAACACCCGCCGCTTCCTCGCTTTACCCAGCAGCTCTAACCTCTCTCAACGGCCTTATCACCTTACCTGTCACCATCGAGTCAAACGGCGGCACGATCACCCTCACCGGCCAGTCATTCCTGCACAACGCCGCCAGCCTCACAGCCCGCTCCGGCGGAGCCTCGGCCATCGGCGGAACGCTCAATATCTCATCGTCCCGCTTCGTCCCACCCAATACCACCTCTACTTCCGCTGACATTAATCTCGTAGTCACACAGAACGGCCCCATCCTTTCCTCATCCAACCCCGAGACCACAGGCACAACCCCGTTAGATGAAAACGGAAACCCCGTCTCCGGCCTCGGCCGCATTGCAGTCGATTCCTTCGGTCAGGGTGGCTTCCACTCCCTCAGGCTTGGAGGCAATGTCCGCTTCCAGGGCGATGTCAGCATCAGCATGCCGGGAACCATCCGTCTTGCGACTGGCGGAATCATCGAAACAACGGGCACCCTAAACCTCAGTGCCCCACACATCTACGCCGGCCAGAACTTCCTTCCGCCCTCACTGCCGGGCGAAATCATCGAATATTTCACCTCGAATATCCCAGGTGTCGGTAACCAGCCCCTTAGCATCATGCCCAGCACCGGTAGCGGCAACATCGCGCTCAATGCCAAGCTCATCGACCTCGGCACTCTATCCCTTCAGGGTATCGGCAATGCCGCATTCAACGTTCCTACCGGTGAGATCCGAGGAAACGGCACTCTTCAAGCTGCCGCAAACTTGGTCTTCAACGCAGGCCAGATCCATCCCACCACTTCCTCGATCTTTAACATCTTTGCCTACGGTAATTCCAATATTTCCATTATCGGCGGCTCCGCTAGACCTCTTCCATTCTCCGCCGGCGGCACACTCAATTTACACGCCTCCGCGATCACTCAGAACGGCACTCTCCGCGCACCGCTCGGAAACATCAACCTCGGTTGGAACGGCTCCGGAACTAGCCCGCAAAACCCCGTATCGGGCAATCTTTTAGCGACACCCGTCACATCAAACCTCACACTTGGCCCAAACAGCGTCACCTCCACCTCCGCCATCGATCCCATCACCGGAAAGCCCGCTATTCTTCCCTACGGCATCAGCTTTGACGGGAACTCATGGATCGACCCTTCCGGTATCGACATCACCACTACCGGGCCTTCCAACAAAGATATCAAGCTCTCCTCGCAGAACCTCGCGACGGAAGCTGGCTCCCTCATTGATATTTCCGGCGGCGGAGACCTCTTCGCTTACCGCTTCGTTTCTGGAAACGGCGGCCGAAACGATCTACTCGCCTCCGAGAGCGTTTTCGCAATCATACCTAGCTACAACTTCGAATACGCGCCCTATGCACCGTTTAATCAACAGGCGGAAGCTCTCCAAGGAGCCCCAGGATACTCTAATTCCACCCTCAAAGCAGGCGATCAGATAACCCTCGCAGCAGGATCTAACCTTCCCACTGGGACTTACACCCTGTTACCCGCACGCTACGCACTCCTACCCGGCGCATTCCTCGTCACTCCCCGCACCGGCAATCCCGCCAATCCCTCAACAAAAGCCGATCGCTCCTCCATCGTCTCGGGATACCGCGCCAATAACCTTGACCCTAATCGCAGCGGCCCAACCAGCATCGGCTCCTTTGAGGTAGCCTCCGCCAACACCTTCCGCCAGCGCGCCGAATACCAAGAGTTCACCGCCAACAAGTTTTTCACCGATGTTGCAACCTCACGCGAAATACCCGTTCCACGCCTCCCTATGGATGCGGGTATCCTTTCATACACCGCTTCTACGAATTTCTCCATTGCAGGCGCCGTCGCGGCTACCACACCAGCCTCTGCACGCGGCGCACTCATCGACATCAATAGCCCCGTTGACATCCTTATCAACACCACCGGAACAGGCGGTGCACCCGGTATCCTAGCTCTCTCCTCTTCACTCTTAAACAGTTTCGGGGCAGACTCGCTACTCATCGGTGGCGTCCGTACCCAAAGCCAAGGCAGCATCACCGTCTCCACCTCAACCGAAAACCTCACCCTCGATAACGAAGGCGTTCCCCTAATCGGCAACGACATCATCCTCACCGCCAGTGATAACCTTATCCTCGGTGAGAATTCCGCTATCACTGCAAGCGGCAACCGCCCGATAGGTTCAATCACCCTCGGTTCAGAGGCCACACCGGGCAGCGGAAATGGCTCTCTCGTCCGGGTATCCTCCTCCGCCCAGAATACCGTCAACCGGCTCGGCGTCACCCCAGGAGGAACCGCCAACCTCATCACGGGCAACGCCTCCTCACTCAGCGGCACATCCCTAATCCTCGATTCCACCGCCGCCACATCCCTAGATCCCGGCACTATCCTGCTCGGCTCCGCAATCACGCTAAGTTCCGGCGAGCTATCGATCGCTCTGGAAAACCCTGGGACAATCGCCCCGACCACCGGCCTCATCCTCGCAGGAAACGCACTTAGCACCTTACTTAGCAACACCAGCGCGCTCACCCTCCGAAGCTACTCGAACCTCAACCTATATGGCACCGGCCAAATCGGCTCTAGCACATTCCAAAATCTCACCCTCCAAGCCGCCAATCTCCGCGGACTCAACCAGAACAGCGGTAACATCATCCTCGCCGCAAGAAACCTGACGCTAGGGAATCCGTCAGCCCCGCAAACCGTCGCACCTATCATACCCAACGACGGCACGCTCACCTTCGCTTCGCAAAACCTCAACTTATCCGGCGGAAACACCGCCATCTACGGCTTCGCCACAACCAACCTCTACGCCACCGACCGTATCCTCACATCCTCCGAAGGCTCCCTGGTTACAAGCTCCGACCTAAACCTCGATACTCCCATACTCACGAGCCTCCAGGCGTCCAAATACGCCATCAGCGCCAACGGCAGTTTCAGCTACACCTCCCAGTCAGCACCTTCCGTCTACCCGGGCGGCCTTGGAGCTAATCTTTCCCTGACTGGTTCATCCGTAAGCCTTGCAGGAAACATCCACCTCGCCAGCGGACAGCTTACAGTCACATCCGTAACAGGCGATCTACTCATCTCCGGATCGCTCGACCTCTCAGGCACCTCCCGCCAGTTCGTCGATGTTTCCCGACACACCTCTGGCGGATCCATCACCCTGAAATCCGAAAACGCCTCTGTCCGCATCCTCCAATCCGCTGTCCTAAACCTCTCAGCTCCCGCCGCAGCAGGAAACGCAGGCCAGCTCAACGTTTTCTCACCCAACGGCTCTCTGGAAATCCTCGGCACAGTCTCCGCATCTCCCGGAACCAATGGCAGCAACGGTAGCTTCACCCTCGATACATCATCCATCGCCAACCTCGCCGCACTCGATGAAATTCTCAACACTGGCAGTTTCACCAAGCTACGCGACTACCGCATCCGCACTGGAAATGTCGTCATCGATTCCAACGCCATCGCATCAACCTACCGCCTCGCCGCCGACCAAGGCGATATCACACTCAGCGGCAATATCAACGCCTCGGGAAATCGCGGCGGCAGCATCGACCTCAAGGCGAACGGCAGCCTCACACTACTCTCCGGTTCATCGCTCGACGCATCCGCTGAGGTCTTTGACGCAGCAGGAAAAGGCGGCTCCATCACGCTGGAAGCCGGCTCACAGCGCAACGGTATCGTCCGCAGCGATGCGCTACTAACCCTCTCCTCAGGTTCCACGATATTCCTCGACGTTGCGGAAAAAGACGCCTCTTCTGCATCCTTAGGAAAATTCACCGGCACCCTCCATCTGCGAAGTCCGCGCAACGTGGGCAATACCGACCTCCAGCTCGCAGCCATCGGATCCAACATCACCGGTGCATCTGCGATCACTGTGGAAGGCTACAAGCTTTATGATCTCACCGGTACAGCCAACGGCACCATTACCTCTGCCATCCAAACCCAGGTTCTGAATGATGCGAACGCCTACCTCGGTGCCTCCGGTAACACCACCAATGGATATTCCGCCATACTAACTCGCCTCACCGGACTTAATTCCTCACTCGATCTCATTCTGACCCCGGGCGCGGAAATCATCAACCGCTCCGGCGATCTCACACTCGGCACCATTTCCAGCACCGCGACCTCAGACTGGAACCTCGCCACATTCCGCTTCGGTCCGAAATCGGCGGCGGGAACCCTGACGCTTCGCGCCTCACAGAACCTGACTTTTCACAACGCCCTCAGTGACGGTTTCTCCGGCGGCGCCAGCCTCTGGCTCTCCCCACTGATGGCGAACAATGCTCTCCTGCCTGCCAACTCGCAATCTTGGTCCTACCATCTCGCCGCAGGCGCAGACAACACCGCCGCCTCATTCCGTTCCGTCCTACCACTGGACTCCATTTCCGCAGGCCAGGGGAATCTCCAACTGGGCAAAAACGCAGGTGCCGCAACTGCAACCGGAGGTGCCAACGCCGTCACCTCGTCCATTATCGGAAACAGCTACCAGGTCATCCGCACCGGCTCCGGCGATATCGACATCAGCGCAGGACGCTCCATCCAGCTTCTCAACCTTTTCGCCTCGATCTACACCGCAGGCACACGTGTCGCTGACCCCACCGCCGTGTTCGCACCCGGCGATTTCGTCACACCTGTTCTTAACCGCACTGTTTCACAAATAAACCTTGGTGCCGCCCAGCAGAACTATTCCGCATATTACAGCATGGCGGGCGGTAACGTCACCCTATCCGCCGGGCTCGATATCGAGCGCCTCACGCGCAACAACTCCGGCCTCATCGCAGACTCCTCTCGTCAACTTCCAAACAACTGGCTCTACCGCCGCGCCTACGTCGCACCCAACGGGCAGTTCGGCTCAATCCGCATCGGCTCAGGTTTAGGCTCCACCACCGATGCAGCCGCCAGCACCACCTGGTGGGTGGATTACTCGAACTTTTTCCAGAGCGTAGGCGCTCTGGGCGGCGGGAACATTATCCTTGCTGCCGGCAACGATGTAAGGAACACCGATGCCGCGATCCCGACCAACGCCCGCGCCCCGCGCGGCGCGGCCAGCGCAGCTCTCCTCCAGGAACTTGGCGGCGGAGATTTAATCGTCCGCGCCGGCAGAGATATTTCGGGCGGTGTTTATTATGTCGAGCGCGGAACCGGCTCCCTGCACGCCGGTGCAACCATCACCACCAACGGCACTCGCTCGCCTTCCTTCGGATTGGTTGGCGGCCTGAACAACCCAGCCGCTGGAATCCTCGATCCTCTCACTTGGCTTCCCACCACCCTATTCCTCGGAAAATCCTCATTTGACCTCCAGGCTGCGGGTGACATCCTCCTCGGCCCTGTTGCAAACCCTTTCCTGCTGCCCCAAGGCACCGGCAACCGCTTCTGGTACAAGACCCATTTCTCCACCTACTCCGCAGATGCTTCTCTTAATGCACTCTCTCTAGGCGGTGACGTGACACACCGCAACACCATCACATTGCCCGGTCAATCGCAGGCCACCTCACTGCTCCGTGCCTGGCACCAGACCCAGCTCCTCTACACCGGCAGCACATCCTCCACTTCTTTCAACCAGCCCTGGCTGCGCCTCGCCGAAAATGATCTCAGCCCGTTCACTCCTGTCTGGGAGCTTGCCCCTCCTTCCGTTTCCCTCACCTCGTTCTCAGGGGATCTGAATATGGTAGGAAATCTCACCACCTTCCCATCGCCTGTCGGTCAACTCGAACTCATCGCAGCCGGTTCCATCGCAGCGCTACAGCCTTCCGGTATCTCCAATACCCTAATCAATGGCCAAGCAACCCGCACCTGGACATCTTCTTCCATCAACCTTTCAGACGCAGACCCGCGTTCTGTACCAAGCCCGCTCTCGCCACTCAACACCGGCACCGCGAACCCCACCGGAGCCACTTTCAGCGCGTCAACTACACCAGACTTCATGTTCTCGCTCGCCGCGCTCTTCACAGAGTCTGGCTCTTACACCGGCAAAGACGCTTTACTGCAAACCCGCCAGTCCCGCCACACCAGCGGCGGGCTTCATTCCGTCGGCGCCGATCCCGTGCGCATCCACGCGATCGGCGGCGATATCAGTGGCCTCACCCTCTTCAGTGCAAAGCCAGCCTGGATCACCGCTGGGCGGGACATCACCGATATCGCTTTTTATCTTCAAAATACGGATGCATCCCACCTCTCTATCGTTTCCGCTGCAAGGGATATCATCGCCGCTAACCCATTTTCACTACTGAGAAACGCCACCAACGCCCTCGGTAACGCCCTCTCCTTCGGACGATCGCCCCTGCCAGGAGACATTCAGGTCGCAGGTCCCGGAAATCTCCATGTTCTAGCCGGCCGAGATCTAGATCTCGGCACCGGTTCCGCACTTGCGGACGGCACTGGCGGAGGCATTTCGAGCATAGGAAATTTCCGCAATCCCTACCTCATCTCTCAGGGTGCAGGCATCACCGCTCTGGCTGGTATCGGTCCAGCCACCAACCTAGCAAGCTCAATGCTCGCCACCCAAGCTTATGTCCAAGATGTTGCATCCACTGAGGAAGGCATGAAACTCATCGAGAAACTCTTGCCCGGCACAGACATCAACACACTCAGCACCAATGAAATCGCATCCCTAGCTATCGAGCTATTTTTTAGAACTCTCCGTGATGCTGGGCGCGATTTCAACAACCCCGAATCCGCCGACTTCGGAACCTACAAGAAAGGTTTCGCCGCAATCGAACTCCTATTGGGTGAAAACCCAGAGCCATGGGATGGCGAAATCATTGCCCGCTCACGCGACATCCGCACCCGTTCCGGCGGCGACATCCGCCTCCTCGCACCCGGCGGCGGGCTCACTCTTGCTAACGCCGCCCTCGGCACCCCCCTCACTCCTCCAGGTGTTATCACCGAATCAGGCGGCTCCATCTCTATCTTCACGGATCAGAGTGTCGATATCGGCATCGGGCGTATCTTCACCCTACGCGGCGGCGACGCCATCATCTGGTCGACCAAAGGCGATATCGCCGCTGGTTCCTCATCACGGACTGTCCTAGCTGCTCCTCCCACCCGTGTCGTCATCGATCCCCAGACCGCCTCTGTCCAGACCGACCTCGCAGGCCTCGCCACAGGTGGCGGTATCGGTGTGCTCGCAACCGTTGCGGGAATTGAACCCGGCGATGTCGACCTGATCGCACCCGCCGGAATCATCGACGCTGGCGATGCGGGGATCCGCGTTTCAGGCAACATCAACCTCGCGGCCGTCCAAGTGGTCAACGCGGGCAATATCTCCGCAGGCGGCACCAGTATCGGAGGGAATGCCACGGTCTCCGCCCCCAGCGTAGCAACAGTCACCGCTGCCTCTAACTCCGCAGCCTCCACTAGTGCAACCGCAGCCGGCACCCAAAATGAAGAGCGCAATAAAATTTCCGAAGAAGTAACAACCCAATTGTCCGTATTCGACGTGGTCGTCATCGGCTACGGCGGGGGAGAAGCCTTGGATGAGGAGAAGGAAGAGGAAGAATCGGAAGACTCCAGTCAGGATGCCGAGGATTCGAACTAAGCAACATGTTCGAGCCCCACGGGGCATGCGATTGAGTGACAATCATGTCACCCAAAAAGCTTATGACTGTTGAAGATTTTCAATAAGCTGCCGGTGTTACCGCAGCACGTTTTCCAGAATACACGTTCAGGAAAATAGACGATGGTGGCATAACATCACTAAATACCACATATGAAATTAAGTCCAAAACGACTCATCCTCGCTGCAGCATCAATAGCTTGCGCAACCCAAACGGCATCCGCCGCCCTCGCGTTCAACAACGGTGACCTCATCCTCGGCTTCCAAGCCTCAGCAGGAACGGGCGCCACTCAGAACGTCTTCTACAACCTCGGATCACCCATCGCATATCGCGACGGCACGAATCCAAGTGGAGCCATCGGCAACATCAACAGCACGCTGTCTAGCGTTTACGGCAATGACTGGTATACCCGCACCGACCTATACTTCGGTGTCATCGGCAACCTGAACGCTAACGCGAACACGGGACTCGGCAGCAGAGCGGCAGTCGATGGCGATCCTTCACGCACATTCTACCTTTCCAGAGCAACGGATACAGCAGGAAGCGCCTCGCTCATTCAGGCAGGTACTTACTCTGGGGCAAACCTTGGCGCAGCAGGTACCACCCTCAGTGGTATGGAAGGGATCTTTCCCAACCTCACCACACAAGCCGATGGCGCAGCCATCCTCAGCTCAAGCGACCAGCCAGTGGAATGGAACAACAGCTGGACCACTCGGAACCCCATTGGCGGTGCGTCGTTCGGAATTTTCACCGGCGGCATCCAACAGAACTTCGGCAAAGCGGGTAGTTCGACCTTAGTGGATCTCCAACGCGTTATCTCCACAAACACAGGTGCATCTCCCACAGGAACCGTCGGAGGCGGCACCTATGAGACCACTTTTGCTATCAGCAGTAATGGTAGTATCGCTGCGATCCCAGAGCCTTCCGCCATGCTGCTCGGCTCACTTGGCGTTCTTGCACTGTTTCGTCGCCGCCGCGCCTAATTCTCAATTAACTCCAAATTAACCGAAATCTAAAAAACAAATAGAAAAAATTATTATGAAACTTAAATCATCACTCGTTTGTGGCGCTCTCGCCCTTACTATCTGTAACTCATACGCGGCCACACGCGTATTCGACATCACCGGAGCTACCGCGTTCCGCGCATCCGCCAACAACGCCATCATCTCTATCCTCGGCGGTGCCGGCACCACCCAATATGCATTCACCGGCACCTCGGGCGTCGCGGGCACCAACCGCGCGATCTTCAAAGGCACCATGGCTGCTTTTCCAGGAGATGAAATCATCGTCCGCGCCTCTTGGTCCGGATCGACACAAGGCATCAAGGATGTGGCCGATCAGGCAGCCATCCAGTTCTTGGATGTAACCAATTCCATGAGCACCACCGGTGTTAACCTCGGCCAAGGAGGCGCCCCAGAACCGATTTATACAACCGCTGTGGCGCAATGGTCGTTTTCCGATGTCGATAAGTTGCTCTCCGAACGCCCGAACCACGCGTTCGACGGCGGCCCGGTAGGTGTCGTGCCATTCATGTTCCTTGCCGGTGAAGGCGCCCCCGCCGAACTCAACAACATGACCGACCAGCTTCACGAAGCGCTTTGGAAAACCGGAACACTTCCCATCGCACTCTTCACTCAGAACACGAGTGATCCGACCACGGTGATAGCGACAGGCCGCAACAACGGCTCCGGAACACGCGCCACGATCCTCGCGGAGACCCAATATGGAGCCTTCACCAATGTCGTTCAGTATAACGCTACCACCGCTGGCTCAAGAACCGACCCATATCCAACCGGCAAATTGCTTGCAATCTCCGAATTTGGTAATGGCGGAAACTCGAGTAACTCCGGTGTTCGCGAGCTGCTCACCCGCAGCGCGCAAGACCTCACCTTCAACGGTCAAGCGTTTGATGGTCTCTTCGTCAGCTACCTGACGATTTCCGATGCAAATTCAGCAATAACCGAAGGTGCCCAGGCAATGAAATACAACGGCGTCGCGTTCAGCGCCGCTAACGTCAAAAACGGATCTTACTCTCTCTGGGGTTATCAGCAGTTCTATCTCGATTCCGATGCGACCGCTGCTCAAGATACCTTTGATGAAGCTTTCCGCGCGGCCATTCCAGCCACGCTTAATGGTATCGACGCCATTCCTCTTACCGAAATGCCGGTGAATCGCTCCGGTGGCGACGGTGGTCTCATTCAGCCAAAAGACACTTACCCCAGCGCACAATAATTAGCTAGATTCTAGATAATTTTATCGCTTCACTTACAGGCGTCGGCACCCGCCGGCGCCTGTTTTCTTTTTCCTATGAAATCTCCAAATTTTATCCTTGGAATCCTCACCGGAGCCATCGCCATCGCGGTAACTGCTTGGAAGCTGTTTCCTGAAACGCCTGTGGACCCATTCACCGGATCAGCAACAACCCAATCACTTTCTACTGAGAACGAAAAGCAATCCGGTTCCGCATCGTTCCTCGCAAAATTCAACTCGGAAGACACTGGGAAACCCGAGTTTACAAAAATAGCGGATCGCTCCCTCACCGGAAAAACCACGCGCGACGGCACGAACAGGCCGACCGCTGCACCAAAGGCGTCATCACGCCCAAACCCCGTGAATGAACGCCTGCAAGCATCTGCGAGAGAAAACTTCCTCAATTCCCCACTACCCACCCCCGCCGTTTTCATCGCCCTTGATCCTTCAATTTCAGGCATTCCTGTAGAACACGAACCAGACCTCCAATCTATGGCTGTGAATGCCTCTAATATCCTCAAAAGCTATGAGGCAGCCGTTGCAGAAATCGAGGCGAACTCCACCACCCTGTCATCCGCAGATAAAGAACTGGCATTACTGGCCGAAAAGCAGAAAGCCTTCGATGGAATAAAATACGCAAACTACCAGTTCCGAGCAAAATACGGTGCACGAGCATGGATGGCTCATCACATCGCGACGCAACACCAAGATTCAGAGTAATCTCAGAAGCCGGAGTATGCCTTCAAGACCTTCCACCTGAACGCCGAGAACAGCCTCGCAGGCAGGGGCTTCATCCGTGCCGGGGCGGCGGAGTTAATCGAGCCGAATTCATAATGCGCCGCAGGCTTTGGACTGCTGGGATTCTTTATTCCCAGCTTTCTCTAAGTTGCAGGCAACAGCGCGCGCGGGGCAATTCCTCAGACCTTGAATATAATCAAGTCAACCCTCAGAGCTGCAAATGATCTTAGCAGTCCAGAGCCTCCGGCGGTTTTTACCTATTCTCACCATCCCCTCCCTGTCACACTGTGCCAAAATCGCGCGCCATAACTGCGACATCTTGTCCGATTCACCAGCAATGAAACATCCGGAACTCATCAGAATCCCTTATAAAACCTAGAAAAAATACTCATCTCTAAGATAGGCACCAAACCTGCGAATGGTATGCCAACAACTACCCAATTAACTCATGTCAAAAATTCTAGGTATCGACCTCGGCACCACCAACTCCTGTATGTCCATCATGGACGGCGGAGAACCTACCGTTCTTGAAAACTCCGAGGGCGCCCGCACCACCCCTTCCGTGGTCGCTTTCGCCAAAAACGGCGAACGCCTCGTCGGCCAAGCTGCAAAACGCCAAGCCGTCACCAACCCAAAAAACACCATTTTCTCCGCCAAGCGCCTCATCGGCCGCAAGTTCACCGAACTCACCGATGCCGATAAACGTATGCCTTACAAGATCGTCGCTGCATCCAACGGTGACGCCCATATCCAAGTCGAAGTGGCTGGCGAAACCAAAACCTACTCCCCGCAAGAAATTGCAGGCATGGTTCTCGGTAAACTCAAAGCCGATGCTGAAGCCAAGCTCGGTGAAAAAGTCACTCAGGC